>JBDSMX010000106.1:0-70442 GCA_039915645.1 Gemmatimonadales bacterium
CTCACTTCTTCCGGCATCGATCACATCCCGCGCACCGTACCACGCGCTCGCCGAACCATCCCAGCAGCAAGGCACGCCGACATCCGGAACTTCGAGCGTAGTTCACCATCGCCTCGATCCTGCGTTCCGCCTCTCGTCGCCGCCGACGAACCGGACTCCAGTCGACCGGGCCCCGATCAGGCCGCAGCTCGGCCGCGAGTCGGTCCGAGGCGGCCAGAACGGAAGCAGGATGGCGCGCACGACCCGACGGGTCCTTCCAGAGCTGCTCGAGCAGCCGTTCCGGTGGGAAGGTCGCGGCCAACTGGCGTCGCGGCATCACACCATCGTGCGGATGGTAGAGCAACAGACAGCGCGCAGGATTGCCATCTCGCCCGGCCCGCCCGGCCTCCTGATAGTACGATTCGGGCGTGGGTGGCAACGTCCAATGGACCACCAGCCTGACATCGGGTTTGTCGATGCCCATGCCGAAGGCACAGGTCGCGACTACGACGCGAATGCGACCCGCGAGAAATCGCTCGAGGCAATCGAGGCGTGCTTCGGAGCTCAGTCCGGCGTGGTAGGGTGAGGCCACGACGCCGCTTTCACGCAGCACTCGCGCAATTCCTTCGGTGAGGCTTCGCGTCGGCGCATAGACGATGACCGTATCACGGGTACCCCGTACCTGCGCTACCAGTCGTTGGAGTCGATCATCCCGACTCGCTACCGACTGCACTTCGAAGCTGAGGTTCCGCCGGTCGAAGGATCCGACGATCTCGGCGGCCGTGCGCTCGAATCCCAACGATCGTTGGATGTCACTGCGAACCGCAGGCGTGGCACTCCCCGTGAGCGCGACGCAGGGGGGCGTGCCGAGGGCGGCTCTGGCTCGACGCAGCGCGCGATAGCTCGGACGGAAATCGTGTCCCCACTCGACGATGCAGTGCGCCTCGTCGACGGCGAGTCGCGCCACGCGAATGTTGCGCTGCCCCAGATCCTCGATGAGTCGCGGCAAACGTTCTGGCGAGGCGTAGAGCAGGCGCAGCGTCCCATTCGCCGCCGCCTCGAGCGTGGCAGCCTGTTCGGCGGGGTCCATCGCGCTGTTGAGTGCGGCTGCGGGTGCGCCCTTGCGCCTGAGTGCGCCAACCTGATCCTGCATCAGGGCCACGAGCGGCGAGATGACGAGCGTCAGACCAGGCGTGGCGAGCGCCGGCACCTGAAAGCAGATCGACTTGCCGCCACCGGTGGGGAGAACTGCGAGGACATCGCGACCCGCGAGCACCGGCTCGATGACCCGAGTCTGCAGGGGTCGCAAATCAGGATACCCGAAGGTGTCGCTCAGAATCTGTCGGGCAACGGCGAGTGTCGACATCTGCAAAGGGTCGCAGCGGGACGAGCTCGGCGGCGGTACTTGCAAGCGCGCGCCGGAGCACAAATCAGCCGGCTATTCGTCTGCTGCCACGCTGCGTCGAGCGACAACCCGGAGGAGCACCGCGAGCGCGAGCACGCCGATCGCGATCCAGGTGACCCGGCGATCGTCGCGCCAGAGGGCGACGACCGCGAGGAGCATGCCTGCCAGCGCGACGCCGATCCGGATCCGCTTCATTTCGTCAGGAACGCCGCGATGGATCGGCGGAAATCCGGTGTCGCCCGGGAGAGGGCATTCACGCGGGCCCCGAGCAGGATCCCCTCGCCAAAGCTGCGCTCATCGAGTGCCGTGAAGAGTTGCTTGGTGAGCGCGAATGCGGTGCTGCTCTGGCCGGCGAGCTGCTCGAGCAGCGCTGACACTGCGCCATCGAAGGCATCGTCCGCAACAATGCGCGACACGAGCCCGAGTTCCATGGCCTCTGCGGCACTCACGACACGACCAGTGCTCACCAGATCGAAGGCGCGCTTCTCGCCGACCGAACGGCGCAGCATCGTCATCACCATGGCGGGTACGAAACCCCTGGCAATTTCGGGATAACCGAACGATGCCGACGCCGTTGCGATCACGAGATCGCAGGCGGTGGCCAGCCCGGCTCCGCCGGCGAGCGCGCGACCATGCACGATGGCCACCGAAGGCTTCGGCAGCTGTCGGAGGGCCAGAAATATTTCGCCCAGTCGCAGCGCTGCCTGTTCATTCTCCTCAAGCGAGCGCTCGGCGGAGGCAAGGAGCTCATCGAGGTCAGCGCCGGCGCAGAAGTCCTTCCCCGCTCCCCGGATCGCCAGCACACGCACGTCGGCTTCGAGTTCGGCACGGGCAATCGCTTCCGCGAGACCGTCGAGCATGCCGACGTTGAGCGCATTGCGCTTGTCGGGGCGATCGAGGATCAGCTTCAGTACGCCGTTGGCGATTGTGGATGTGACCCCGTTCATGATTTCAGCTCACGAGCGCGCTTGGCGATCTTGTTGGGTACCTCGATCTCCATTCGCAGCAGCGCGGTCGAATAGACCTTCCCTTGCGCGTCGGTCTTGAGGGAAAGTGTTCCACCGCCGTCGAGTGCCCCATGCAGCAGGAAATTCAAGGCGTTCAGGTTGGGCAGCTCGAATCGTTCGACCCCGCTCACCATTCCCTTGAAATGCTTCGCGACTCGCTTGCGGGTGACCTGCTCCACCAGGATCGGGTAGAACTCCTGGTCGAGCGCGATCAGGCCGACATTCGCGGTGTCGCCCTTGTCGCCCGAGCGCGCGTGGGCGAGGTATCGCAACTGGAGTGTCGTCGCCATCAGACCATCTCCACGTGGATGTAGGGTTCAATCTTCTCCCGCGCCACCAGCGCAGGCCAGTAAGCCACGATTTCTTCCACTGCGGGCCGCCCACCGGCGAACCCGGTGACGCTGGGGGGGCCGGTCAACACCAGCGGCGCAATTTCGCGGGTGAATCGCTCGACTGCCGCTCGATCCGTTCCCCGTACACCAACCCGGAGCATGACCTCGGCGATGTCAGGCGACGGCTTGCCTGAAAGCGGGCCATGGGTTGAATCGACGCCGACATACTCCGTCAGAATCTGTTCGAAGGAGAGCCCCAAAGCGGTGAGCCGTTTGCGAAGAATGCGGTCGGCCGCCTTCGCCTTGTCATATGCATCGGGCCACGAGTAGACCAGCGACCCGACGGCCTTGTAGCCGTAGAAGTAGGCGACCGACACCTTCAGCATCGGCGTCCGAGGGCTGCCCGTGATCCCGGAAACCTTGACCCGGTCCTTGCCTGTCTTCTTCAGCTGGATCGAGGTGAAATCGACAATGCCATCCGGCGTGATGTAATTGGTCGGGTCACCCATTTCGTAGACCAGCTGTTCGGAAACCGATGCGATGTTGACGACGCCGCCGGTCCCAGGATGCTTGGTCACGGTGAAGGTGCCATCAGGCTCTGCCTCGGCCAACGGGAAGCCGACATCTTCGAGCCGCTTCACCTTGCGCCAGTCGCGGAGCAGGTTCCCGCCCGAACTCTGGGCGCCGCATTCGAGGATGTGCCCCGCGATCGTGCCGGCGGCGATGCGGTCCCAGTCATCGGGAGACCAGCCGAACTCGTGGACCAGCGGTCCGAGAGTGAGGCCGGTGTCGGTCACGCGCCCGGTGATCACGATGTTGGCGCCGCGATCGAGTGCTTCAACGACCGGCATCATCCCCAGATAGGCATTCGCCGAACGGACCTGATCGCGCACATCACTGAGCGGCCGGCCGGTATCCATGTTGGCGAAGAGTTCTCCGTCGGCAGTCAGCGCGTCGAGGCGATCGAGCAGATCGTCGCCCGTGACCAGCGCGATCCGGATCTTGTCTCCAACGCCGAGACGGTTGGCGGCGGCCCGTACCGCCTCGGCGCAGCCTCGCGGATTGACGCCGCCGGCATTCGAGATCACCCGGATGCCGCGCGAGGCCACATCGGGGAGAATCCGCTCCATCTGCGTCACGAAGTCGCGTGCGTATCCGGCGTTGGGATCGCGCGATCGCTGCTTTTGCAGGATCGACATGGTGACTTCGGCGAGGTAGTCGAGCACGAGGTAGTCGATCTCACCACCCTGCACCTGCCGGAGCGGGGCCTCGAGCCAGTCGCCCCAGAATCCTTGCCCTGCAGCGATCACCACGCGCTCTTTGCGCTTGCTCATTTCGGAATCCCTCCCTGCAATGCGATTTCGCGCGTCCAGATGGTGTCTTCGCCTTCCTGCGCGAGCACGAGAATGACCGGTGTGAACCCCGCCGGCAATTCGAGCGGCAGAGGGCCGGTGTGAAATCGTTGTTCCAGTGTCCTGCCTGGCGCGAGCGCCTGCGCGGCCCGCCCGCCGTCGTCGAGCCCGATGACCCGCTCGGCGTAGAAGCGGACCTTCAGGTCGAGCTGCCAGGTCGTGGAATCCGTGACGGCAAATGCCGGCGCGAGCAGGAGTACGAGAGTATCGCCCGCCAGGCGAGCCGGAAGCTCCGGTGCCGCGCGGGCGAAGGCATAGTTGATCGGCGCCGATGCGATCTTGCGCCCGCTGCGGTCCTGAAAGGTGAACCCGAAATCGGTGAAACGGTCCCACTCCGCGCGCGGCATGCGGGCATCCACCTGGACCCGTGTCGCCCAGCTGGGCACTTTCACGGCAAGCCGAACAGGCGCAGCCGTTGTGCGACGCACCAGGATCGATTGTTCCGCACCGACCAGACCGGCGCGCAACCGCAACGACACCGAGGAACCAATCAGGCTGCGTGCGGTTACGCGAAGTGAGTCGCCGGTGCGGGACGCCTCGAGTCGAGCCGGCGCACGGCGCACGGTCACGGTCGCAGCCGATGGCGCAAGCCTTCCCGAGGTAACCGCGACCTCGTAAAGCCCCGACTCGACGTCGCTGGCACTGAGGTCGAAAAGCGCGGCCCCATCGCCTGACCCCGCCGGGATTGCGGCACCATCACGAAACGGCATGCCGCCAGGTTCGTGCAGCGAGGCAGTGACCTGTGCATCGCCCTGCAAGGTTTCGACTTCGATCTGCATTCCACGACCGGTGTCGGCGGGAATCAGCACCCGGGCCACACCACCGGCCGCCACTCGAAGCGGCTGGGACACGACTCGGGCAATCGCTGGCAACGGCACCCGGACGACGACCGGCACCCGGGCGAGGATGCCATAGGAACTGTCGCGAATTCCGAGCTGCACTGCGGCGAACTGTACGCCCGGTTTGACGCTCGCGGCATCGACTCGTACGGTGAACTCGCCGCGACCATTCTGCAGTGCAAGCGTCGGCGGCACCTTGACCCACGGTTCCGTCGGTGTGAGTTGCAGCAACAGCGGCCCCGTCCCATCGCGCCGCTTCACAATGACGCGAGTCGACAACTCCCGGGCAGATGCCTCGGCACTTGTGGTGAGCCAGACGGCCCCGCGCGCTTGCAGTGCCCCAACCTCAATAGCGAGATCAGGAAGATCACGTGCCTGCGCCAACCACTCCCAGGCGCGAGTGAGGTCCGGCGTTCCGGCCCCTGCGTCCGACACCGTCGCCGCCGGTGGCAATGTGGAAGCGTTGCGCAGCGCCTGCGCGATCATCGTCGCATCGATTGGCCGTCGCGCTGCGGGCAAGGAGGAGAGGAGTCGCGCGGCGAGGCCCGATGCGTACGGCGTCGCCATGCTGGTCCCGCTTTCCTGTTCGCCGCCGATGGCGAAATTGGGCACTGTTGAATACGCGATTCCGGGCACCACCAAGTCCGGGGCAGCCAACTCGCCGCCTCGACTCGAGAAGTCCGCGACTGGATCACTGCCGCTTTCCCGCGGCTCGAATCCTTCGAAGTTGCCCGGGTCCGTTGCGCCGATCGAGAGCACCCTGAACGCGCTGCCGGGAAAACCGACCGTGCTCAGTCCCGGACCATCATTGCCAGCGGCAACCAGCATCACGACATCCCGGTTCGCTGCCAGGATCGAATCAAAGCGGGCATCGATCGCGGCCCGGCCTTCGACTTCATTGCCGACGCCAAACGAAAGATTGACCACCAACGGAAGGCGCCGCTCCCGCGCGAACGCGATGGCATAGCGTAGCGCCCGGAGCATCGACCCCGACACCGTCACCGCGCCTTGCGCATCGTTCGCGATCTTGAGGCCGAGGAGTCGCGCACCGGGCGCGACACCGTCGAATCCCTTGACGTCGTAGAGATCGTGTCCAGCCGCGATGCCCGACACGTGGCTACCGTGGCTGCTGGTATCGAAGAAGAGATCGAGCCCGGGCACTCCGGCGGAGTCGCTGAGGTTGACTGCGATCGACACGGGAGCGGGAAGATTGGTCGAGGTCCATCCGAATGCTTCGCGTGCGACGGCGTAGTCGCGGACGGGACGGTCGTTCGCGAATGAACCATCGCCATTGGCATCGGCGAAAACGATCCACCCGGAACCGCCGTGGACCACGACAAGCGGCAGCGAATCGCCGACCGTGCCGTTGCCGTTGATGTCGGCTGCGGGGGCCTCACCAAGACGAAGCTCGTCGAGCGTGCCGCCCCAGATCGCCGCCCCGTCGGCCATCGCCGCGACGCGTCCAGCCCCAAGCATCGCGTGGCCGTTGACGATCAGCGTGTCGCCCCTGCGCACGACCGGCTGCAGAGCAATACGGCCCTCGCCGGAGAAGTCGCGCAGGTCGAGAATCTTGGATTGGCCATTGGTGGTGAGCTGCAGGCCAGGAATCGACGGATCGATGCCGCTATCGAGAATGGCGATCAGAACGCCGCGCCCGTCGAATTCCGGGTGAGCCTGGGCAAAACGGGGAATGCCGCTGGCCTTGAGCGGCATCATCCCGATTGATGCGGCCATTTCTGGTGCCGTGCTTCGTTGCGGTCGCGCCACCGGAGCCACGGTCGCCGCGGGTCCACTCGGCGGCGCGGGCGGTAGCGCCGGGGAGGGCGCGGACTGGGGCAGTTGCGGCAGTGGCGCCACCGCCGTGCGCGCCGCCGGTGAGCAGGCCACGACCATCAGAACCAGACTGCTCCAGCGACGCTTCATGTTCAGCCGCGCAGCCCGTCGAGAACGAAGGGCCCGAGGTGGGGTCCGGCATTGTGTGACGTCACTCGCAGCAGGAACGCCAGCATATCACGGGTTTCCTCCGGCGTGATGATGGCATCCACGAAGCCCCTCGCCGCAGCATAGCGCGCATCGAGCTGCGCCTCGTAGTCGCCGCGCATCGCATCGACCGAGGTCTGGGTTCCGGCATCGAGTGGTTGCTTGGCCTGTTGCGCCTTCTGGATCGTCGGACCGTGCACCGCCATCACGGCGGCCTCGCCTTCCATCACCGCCATCCGCCCGGTGGGCCAGGAGACGATGAAGTCGGGATCGAATCCCTGGCCCGCCATGGCGTAGTAGCCTGCGCCGGAGGCGTGGTTCACCGTCAGCACCAGCTTCGGTACCACGGTGGTTGCCATCGCCTCCACAAAGTGGGCGCCGGCGCGAATGATTCCTTCCTGTTCTGCCTCGGGCCCGACCATGAAACCGCTGACGTCCTGCACGAAAAGAATCGGCATCCGTTCGCGGTTGGCGGTCTCGATGAAATAGGCGACCTTCTCGGCGCTCTCGGTGTAGACGATGCCACCAAATCGCGGCCTTTCGCCTTCCCTGCCCTTGATGATGCCTCGCTGGTTCGCGATCACGGCAACGGGATGCCCCTCGATCCGGGCATGGCCGCAGAGCATTTCACGAGCGACATCGGGCTGGAACTCATCGAGCTTGCCGTCATCGAGGACCGCATCGAGGACGTGGCGCATGTCGTAGGAGAGCCGGTGATCATGTGGCAGCACGTCGTACAGCGTCGTCGCGGCGGTCTTCGCTGCTCGTGCCGGTGTCACGGCGTGCTGCAGCCCGGGAGTGACGGGTAGCCGACTGACATACTCACGGATCTGCGCCACGCAGTCGACATCGGTCTTGGCCCGATAGTGCGCCACGTTGCTCACCTGCGTGTGCATCTTCGCGCCGCCGAGCGATTCGGAGTCCACCGTCTGGCCGGTGGCGCCCTTCACGAGGTTCGGCCCGCCCAGTCCCATGAATGAGGTGCCTTCGACCATGAAGATCACATCGGAGAGCGCCGGCAGATAGGCGCCACCGGCGATGCAGCTGCCCATCACAGCGCTGATCTGCGGCACGTGGAGGTAGCGACGCATCAGCGAGTTGTAATAGAAGATGCGTGCCGCGCCATACTGCCCCGGAAAAACACCACCCTGATACGGGAGATTGACGCCAGCAGAATCGACGAGGTAGATGATCGGGATCCGCTGGCGCATGGCGACTTCCTGCGCGCGCAGGATCTTGGTAATCGTTTCCGGCCACCACGAGCCGGCCTTCACCGTGGCATCGTTGGCGACGACGACGACGTCGCGGCCGGCGACGACACCCACGCCAGTGATCACACCGGCCGCAGGCGCCTCACCATCGTAGCGATCGTAGGCGATGAGTAGGCCGAGTTCGCACCAGGCTGCGCCCGGATCGAGCAGCGCAGTGACCCGTTCACGAGGAGAGAGTTGCCCTTTGGCGTGCATCTTCTCGACACGCTTGGGCCCGCCGCCCTCACGCAACCGGGCGGCGAGGGCGAGGTACTCATCAGTCAGCGCGCGCAGTCGGGTGACGCGCGGTGCGTCAGTCTTCGGTTTCGTCATCGGCAGTTCAGGGGCGGACGTTGATGCGCGCCCACTCCTGGATGTAGGTCACCAGATCGCCAGTGGGCGTTCCAGGACCGAAGAGGCGCCCGATCCCCTGCGAATGCAGGGCATCCATGTCTTCCTGCGGGATGATGCCGCCACCAGTCACCAGCACATCCGGTCGGCCCATCTCTTCGAGCAGCTTCCGGACCCGCGGGAAGAGCGTCATGTGCGCCCCCGACAGGATCGACAGACCCACCACGTCAGCATCTTCCTGCACCGCGGCGGTCGCGATCATCTCCGGCGTCTGGTGCAGGCCGGTATAGATCACTTCCATCCCCGCATCACGGAGCGCTGCCGCGACGACCTTGGCTCCGCGGTCGTGACCGTCGAGTCCTGGCTTGGCCACGAGCACGCGGATGGGGCGAGTGAGCGGTGGGGCATCGGCAACTGCCATCATGAATGCGACCTCACTTGAAGCGAAGCAGGCCCGCGAGGCCGTCGACGGCCTCGGCAGCCTGCGTGTCGTAGAGCACGTCGAGGGCGACCCGCTGACGCAGCGCTTCCTCGATGGCATCGTCGATCACATCGACCGAAGGAACCACCTCGCCGTCGTCACGCAGATCGCGCGCGAGGGTGGAGAGCCGGCCCGTGGCCATCGAGCGAAAGCCGCTGACCGTGGCATCGCCACGCACTAGCAGCAGCCTGACCTGACCCTGCGAGAGCGCCTTGAGGGTCTCCCGGACGCCGTTGACCGCCCAGCCGGTGCCGAGTCCTTCGGCGAGCTCCTCCACGTGACGCGTCTCCGAAATCCCGGCGTGGTGTTGCCGGACGTCCATAGTCAGATGATGCACCGCATCCGGGGTCGCATCCTTGGGCGAGAGCCGAGCGAGTCCGATGAGTCTGTCGGCGACATAGTTGTGGAGATAGGGCTCCAGCGCACTGGCATCGTTTCCTGCACCGGCGATCACGACCTGATGGCCCGGCGAGGCGCGATCGAGTTCGAAGAGTGCCCGTGCCACCGACTCGAGATGCTGCTTCTTCTCGTTCTGGATCCGGTTGTGGAAGGCGTGCTCGCCCGTCGCGTTACCGCGCGCGCCGACGGAGTGGAACCGACCACCGCGGGTCACCTCGGTGGTGACCTTGCGCACGACTTTGGCCGCGTACGCCGTGACTTCCCAGATCAGGGCAGTCGCCCGATCCAGTGTCACGGTGAAGAGCCGACCGAACTCCTCCTCGCTCGAGGCGAGTTCGCGCACGAACGGCGTCCGATCCACGGCCAGGCGCGAGCGATGCACACGCGGCAAGGGGCGCACTTCGAAAAGCTTCGCTCCCGACGAGAGAAAGATCGCCACGCCCTGCGTCTCGGGCAGCCGGTCGACATCCGACAGATACTCGAGCATCAATGCGAGGTCGCTCTTGATTGCTTCCTGCTGCGGCTTGGACCATCCCATCGAGGGCAGCGCGTATTCCAGTTCCTTGATCCGGTTTTTGACCTTGACGAGGTATTTGCGACGCGCGCGATCACGCGGCTCGATCTTGAGGTAGCAGGTGATGACCGGGTGATTGCCGGGCTTCATCCGCAGCAGGTCTTTTCCGGGGGCGCGCTCTCGAGTGGTGGTGGCCATGATAAATCCTCGCTCTGCTAGAAGAACACGGGCTCGCGGTAGGCGCCCCAGACTTCCTGGAGCACGTGCCGGATCTCGTAGAGGGTACAGTAGGCACGGGCACAATCGAGCATGGCTGGAATGATGTTGACGTCGGCCCGCGCGGCAGCCTCCAGCGCGGAGAGACGGGTTGCGACAAGCGCGCTATCGCGAGTCGCGCGCATCCGGGCCATCCGGGCGCGCTGGGACACTTCTGCCTCGGCGTCGATCTTGAGAATCTCGATCGGTGCCTCGGTCTCTTCGACAAACGCATTGAGTCCGACGACCGTCTTCTGCCCGGTCTCGACCTCGCGCTGGAACCGGGATGCCGATTGCGCGATCTCCCGCTGGAACCAGCCCGACTCGATTGCCGGCACGACGCCGCCGAGGGTCTCGACGTGCGCGAAGATCGCCTCGGCCTCGGCCTCTAGGCGGTCCGTCAGCGCTTCCACCAGATACGAGCCGCCCAGCGGGTCGGACGAATTCGGCACGCCGGTTTCGTAGGCGAGAATCTGCTGGGTGCGCAACGCAACGCGCACGGCGGTTTCGGTGGGCAGCGCCAGGGTTTCGTCAAGCGCGTTGGTGTGGAGCGATTGCGTGCCACCAAGCACCGCCGCCATGGCTTGGTAGGCGACGCGCGCCACGTTGTTCAATGGCTGCTGTGCCGTCAGCGAGACACCTGCGGTCTGGCAGTGGAACCGCATCTTGAGCGACCGTTCGTCTTGCGCACCGTACCGCTCTTTGAGGTGGCGGGCCCAGATGCGACGTGCGGCGCGCATCTTGGCGATTTCCTCGAAGAAGTCGTTGTGCACGTCCCAGAAGAAGGAGAGCCGGGGCGCGAACTGATCGACATCGAGACCTCGAGCCATCCCGTGCTCGACGTAGGTGAAGCCGTTGGCGAGCGTGAAGGCCAGTTCCTGCGCCGCGGTCGACCCGGCCTCGCGAATGTGGTATCCGGAAATCGAGATCGAATTCCACTTCGGCGTGTGGCTGCTGGTCCACTCGAACAGATCGACGATGATCTTGAGCGACGGTTCCACCGGGTAGATCCAGGCGTGCTGGGCGACGAACTCCTTGAGGATGTCGTTCTGGATGGTTCCCTGCAGCTTCGCGATGGGGACACCCTGTCGCTCGGCGGCGGCGACGAAGAAACAGAAGAGAATCGCTGCCGGCCCGTTGATGGTCATCGAGACCGAGACCTGATCGAGCGGAATTCCCTCGAACAGCGTTTCCATGTCGTCGAGCGAGGAGATCGCCACACCGCACTTGCCGACTTCTCCCTCCGACCGCGGATGATCGGAGTCGTAGCCCATCAGCGTCGGAAAATCGAATGCAACCGAGAGTCCGGTCTGCCCGCGCTCGAGCAGGAACTTGTAGCGCTGGTTGGTATCCTCGGCGGTGCCGAAGCCAGCAAACTGTCGCATGGTCCAGAGGCGCCCGCGATACATCGTGGGGTGGATGCCACGCGTGTACGGGTAGTCACCAGGAAGCGGAGAAGCGGCGCTGACATCGAGGGGAGTGTAGACCGGCTCGATCGGAAGGCCGGAGATAGTCGTGAAATCGCTATCGGAGCGGACCGGCAATTTCGCCGTCGCGGCCTTCCATGCCGCGATCTCGGCTCGGAGTCGTACCAGTTCGTCTTCCTGCAAGGCGAGGCGATCGAGCAATGAATCGTGGGATGCCAGACCGGTCATACCCGGGCTCCTTCCTTCAGCGTGGCGACGATCTCGGCTGCCAGTTCATACGGGCTCAGCTGGCCCGCGGTGACATCGTCGAGGCGCGCCGCAATGGTGTCCTCGGCGTGGGATTCCTGCCAGACCCAGCGTCGGGTCGCACGGTCGACGACTTCGCGGGTCCGTTCGGCGAGTCGTTCGCGGCGCCGCTGTTCGAGCGCACCGCTGCTCTCCATCCAGTCCCAGTGCCTGTCGAGGGCGGCGATCAATTCCTCCACCCCCTCACCTTTCGCCGCGACTCCCAGCAGCACGGGCGCTCGCCAACCGTCATCGGAGGGATGCCCATCCACTGGCGCGGCCGCGGCCTTGCTCTTCAGCGCGCCGTGGTGCGCCGGCATGTTCCGGAGCGCCTTCCCCATCCGCAGGTCGAGCGCCAACTCCACTTCGCGACGAACCTTGTCGGCGCCGGGTCGATCGGCCTTGTTCACGAGGAAGCAGTCGGCGATTTCCATCACACCGGATTTCAGAGCCTGGATCCCGTCACCCGACTCCGGCACCAGGACCAGAATGGTGCTGTCCGCCATTCGGGCGACGTCCAGCTCCGATTGCCCGACACCGACGGTCTCCACGAGGATACGATCAAATCCGGCCGCGTCGAGGAGATCGCACACCTCACGAGTCGCAGTCGCGAGCCCTCCAAGCGAGCCGCGGGTCGCCATCGAGCGGATGTAGACCCCGGGATCGAGGGCGATCTGCTCCATGCGGATGCGGTCACCAAGCAGCGCGCCGCCCGAGAATGGCGAGGTTGGATCGACCGCCACGACGGCCACGCGCAGCCCGGCGGTCCGGTAGGCGGAGACAAGCCGCTCGGTCAGGGTCGACTTCCCGGCGCCGGGAGGGCCAGTGATGCCAATTCGGCGAGCACGCCCGAGGCGGGGATGGATTGCTGCCAGAAGTTCTTCGAAGCCGCTGCGGCCGTTTTCCACTACCGAGACCGCGCGGGCCAGTGCCGCGACTTTTCCAGCCAGCAATTGGGTCAACAACAGGTCATCCGCCATGCTGGAAATTACCACTATTACAGGACTTAGAGCAAAATCGCCGTGGCGAGTCCGAGCAGGAGGCCGAAGCCGCAGACGTCGGTGAAAGTGGTAACAAAAATCGATGATGCGATTGCCGGATCGACGCCAAGGCGTTCGAGCAGCACCGGAACGAACGACCCAGCAAACCCGGCGACGAAAAGATTGCCGCTGAGCGCAAGGAAGACCACCAGCCCCATCCGCCACGTCGAGCCGAGCAGGACCGAGACCCCGGCAACCACGATGCCGATGGCGACGCCGTTGATGATCCCCACCAGAATTTCCTTGGTGATGATCGCCCGGCTCTGGTCAATGGGTACCTGCCCCAGGGAGAGACGGCGTACCGACACTGCCAGCGCCTGCGTGCCGGCGTTGCCCCCCATCCCGGCAACGATCGGCATCCAGATCGCCAACAAGGGGATTCTGGCGATGGAGTCGTTGAAGTAGAGCACGACTGCCGCCGCGAGGAATGCCGTCAGAAGATTGACGTAGAGCCAGGGGAGTCGACTCCGCACTGCACTCGACCACCGCGCCGAGAGCTCTTCGTCCGGCGAGACACCGCCGAATCGCAGCAGGTCCTCGGTCGCCTCGGCCTCGGAAACGTCACTGACGTCGTCGTAGGTGACCCGGCCGAGGAGTCGGCCGTTGGGATCCACCACAGGAAGCGCGACGAGGTCGTAGCGTGACATGATCCGGGCGACTTCCTCCTGGTCGACTTCGGCGCCGACGCGGATGTCGGCGTCCTCCATCACATCGCGCACCAGGCGGGACTGAGCGGTGATCACGAGCTGCTTGAACGACAGCGAGCCGACCAGGCGACGCGCGGTATCAACGACAAAGATTTCGGTGACGTCATCAACATCTTCTGCCTGCCGGCGGACCGCCTCCAGCGCCAGTGCCACCGTGTCAAGATCCGTCACCGTGACGAGGTGCGTTGTCATCAGACCGCCGGCCGTTTCCTCATCGTAGCGAAGCAGGCGGTCGACGTCGGCGCGATCCTCGACACCGGCAAGAATCCGCTCCTGCTCTTCGGGCTCGAGTTCACCGAGCAGGTCAGCGGCATCGTCGTCCTCGAGCTCATCGACGATCTCGGCGGCCTGTTCGGTATCGAGTGCCGCAACGATTTCTTCGGCGTGCGCTTCGGCCGGCAGCTCGACCAGCGCCTGCGAGGAGAGCTCTGGCGGGAGCGCGCGGACCAGGGCGAGACGCTCATCCTCGTCGAGGGAAGCGAGGACGTCGGCGAGGTCGGCCGGCTCCAGTTCCCAGGCCAGCTGAACGAAGGTTTCGAGTCGCCCTTCGCGGACGAGCAGCACGAGTTCGTCGAGCCGGCTATCAGCGGCCGGATTCATCCCGCGATCCGGTCGAGATCGAGTGGCGCCGCGGTGCCGCGCCGCACCACGAGACGCTCGATGCGCGTCGGTGAAGCCTGCATCACGTCGATCTCGAGGCCGCGCAGCGCGAAGCGTTCACCCGCCACTGGAATCCTGCCCACCAACTCGGCAAGCAATCCTCCGAACGATGCGGCACCGCGAGCAGGGAGTTGCACTCCGAAATGCTGCGCCACCATCTGGGGAGCTTCCGAGCCGTCGAGCTCGAGGAGACTGCCGGAGACCGCGGTCACGACCGGTGGATCGCCCTCTCCCTCTTCGGAGATCTCGCCGATGAGGCCCTCGAGCAGATCTTCGAAGGTCACCAGGCCAGCCGTGCCGCCGAACTCATCGAGCACGATGGCGAGATGCCGGTGGTCGCGCTGCATGTCGAGCAGCAGATCGCCAGCGAGGCGACTGACCGGCGCGTACGAGACCGGGCGCACCGGCAGCACATCATCCGGGCGCTGCTTGAAGAGGTCGAAAGCATGCACCATTCCGGTGATGTCATCGAGCGTGCCACGATAGACCGGAACGCGGGTATAGCCGGATTCCGCGAAGGTGGCGAGAACCTGTGAATGCGTGGCGTCGGCCGGCACGGCGATCATCTCGGTCCGCGGTGTCATGATCTGGCGCACCGAGCGCTCGGCGAAGGTCATGACACCGCCGACCATCACCAGCTCCTCACCACCGAGCCCGGTGGCGTTCCCTTCACGCGCAAGCGCACGGACATCGTCGGCGGGATCGCTGTTGCGCGCAGGAAGGACGAACGCGAGCAGCGCGCTCCAGCTGCGCAATCCCGACCCCATCCATTCGAGCGTCCGTTCAGCGCGCGGCGCGGTGAACCACCGCGGCAGCAGGTAGCCCCCGAGCAGGGTGGTGGGCACCAGCAGGAAGGCGATGATGAGCACGAGTTGTGGCAGCAGCAGTTCGCCAAGCAGCCCGGGAACAACCGCGCCAATCAGGGCGACACCCAGCGAGGTGGCCGCGACCGATGCCGCGACCTGCCGCTGCGTCGCTGACACCCACTCGAGCGAATCGTCGCCACCGCGGAGTCGACGCGAAATGGTTTCCGCGAGGGTCGCGCGCGCGGTCGTCACCAGAGCCGCTGCGCCGGATGAGCCGAAGAAGGCCACCAGCAGGCCGGCGATCAGGAGCAGCCAGTTCACTGAGTCGCCTCCTGCTCGATCGGCATCTCGGCAGTATGTGGCGCCCAGAATGCGACCCGCCGAATGCGCCGTCGCACCACGAGTTCAATCACCACTTTCCAGCCATCGATCTCCATCGCCTCACCGGCGCGCGGCACGCGTCCAAGCGCCGCGAGCACGAGTCCGCCCACAGTGGCGACATCCTCGCGCTCGAAGTCGTGCTCGAGCTCGGCTTCGAGATCGGCAAGCGGCACGCCGCCCTCGACGACCCAGTGTCCATCCGGCAGTTGCTGAACCGGCTTCACTTCGTCGACATCGTGCTCGTCCTGAATTTCGCCAACGATCTGCTCCAGAATGTCTTCAAGTGTGACCAGTCCAGCGGTACCGCCGAACTCGTCGACCACCACTGCCAGGTGACCCGGGCCGCGCTGGAAATCCCGCAATTGGCGATCGAGTGTCTTGGCCGTCGGTACGAACGATGCCGGGCGAATCAGCGACTGCCAGTCGTCGGTCGGCGGCGGCGCGGCGTAGAGGCGTGGCAGGACGTCCTTGGCATAGATCACGCCGATCACGGCATCCGGGTGACCGTCGAGCACCAGCAGTCGCGCATGCTCACTCCGTCGCAAGGTCGCGACGACCTGCGGCTCGGTCTCGTCGACCTGCACGGCGATGATGTCGAGCCGCGGCGTCATCACCTCGGCCACCTGCATCTCGGCCAGCGAGAAGACGCCGAGTGCCATCTCCTGGGGCGAGTGCCCGTCGGGACGGGCTGTGACGCGCGAGGGATCAACGCGGCCCCCGTCGAACCGGGTCGCCATCCAGAGGAGTGGAGCGAAGAGTGGGCGCGAGGCGAGCGCGAGTTGGCGCGCGTAGGGTACGATTTCCGGTGCCAGCGTCGCGAGGAGTCGCGGCGCGAGATCGCCGACGGTCCAGACCAGGACGGCGACCAACAGCACGCGGATGAGCGCGAGTGCTGGCGGATAGGCCCACCAGGCAACCGCGGTAGCTGCAATTGCAGCGGCGGCGGTAAGGGAGGCGAGATGAATGACGTGGAGCACCCGTTCCGGCGGGAGTTCATCCGCACTCGGGTCGCGCGCGAGCGCTCGTGCGCCAAGCTCGGTATCGCCTTCGCCCGCGAGGGCGACCAGCCCGGCCCAGAGCATCACGATACCGGCGATCGCGGGCCACATCGCCTGCAGCAGCGCGGTCATGTGAGCGCCCTGACATAATGCTCCTGCTTCTGCCACATCGGCGATGCGGTCCGCCCTTCACCCTCGGGATGATCGTAGCCGAGGACGTGGAGCGTGCCGTGCACCACGAGCCGCACCAGCTCCTCGCGGACGCGAATCCCGCGGCTGTGCGCTTCGCGCGCGGCGACCGCAGGACAGATGTAGAGATCGCCCGTGAGCGAACCGTCCGGCATCGGCAACGAGAATGAGATGACGTCGGTGGCCCAGTCGTGGTCCTTGTACTCGGCGTTGAGGTTCCGCATTCGCCGTGGACCGAGAAAGGTCACCACAAAGGATGCGTCGCGACGCTCGCCGTCGAGCACCCGCGTGACTGCCTCGCGAACGACGCGCGTCGGCAATTTCCCTGCGGTGCCACCCACCACCACATCGGCGCGCGCGGGGCGACTCATCAACCCGCCTGATCCTCCGCGTACGCGCGGATGATGTCACGCACCAGACGATGACGCACCACGTCCTCGTCTGTGAGGTAGTGAAAGCCGATCCCTTCGATCCCCGGCAGCACGCGCTCGATCTGCACGAGGCCACTGTCCTCCCGCCTCGGCAAGTCGATCTGCGTCTTGTCGCCGGTCACGACCACCTTGCTGTTCACTCCCAGGCGCGTGAGGAACATCTTCATCTGGGCGATCGTGGCGTTCTGCGCTTCGTCGAGGATGATGAACGCGTCGGCGAGTGTCCGGCCACGCATATATGCCAGCGGCGCGATCTCGATCGTGCGGGTTTCCAGCGCCTTCTGGACCTTCTCGTGCGGCATCATGTCTTCGAGCGCATCGTAGAGCGGACGGAGATACGGATCCACCTTCTGCTGCAGGTCGCCGGGAAGAAAGCCGAGCGACTCGCCGGCCTCGACCGCTGGCCGAGCGAGCACGATACGCTTGACCCGCTTGCGAGCGAGTGCTTCGACAGCCTTGGCCACCGCGAGATAGGTCTTCCCCGTCCCTGCGGGCCCGATGCCGATCACGATGTCGTGATTGTTGATGACGTTGAGGTATTCCCGCTGCCCTGCCGTCTTGGCCATGATGGCGCGACGCATTCCCGGAATGACCACCTTGAGGCCATCACCGGCCGTCGCCACTTCCGCCACGTGCCCATCACTTGCGAGGCGATACACGTCCTCAGGCTCGATCGGCTGTCCCGCACGCGCCAGGTCGATGAATCCCTGAACCACCGGCGTCGCACGTTCGATCTGCGCCAGAGAGCCGAGCAGCGTGATGGCATCGCCACGCTGGGAAATTCGCACGCCGATCGCGCGTTGAATCTCCGCGAAGTTGGCTTCATTCACGCCCGCAAGCAGGAGAGGATCCGCCCCTTCGGCGTTGAGCGTATGGCGGATGTCCTCACTATGCATTCGGTGTCCCCACGGTAGTCTGGAGATGCAAGGCGGCAAGATCCTTTGTGGCGACGGTCACGGGCGCCCCTTCGAAGAGTGCCCGGGCAGCCGCCGTCTTAGGAAACGCAATCACGTCACGGAGCGAGGGCGCACCCGCGAGCAGCATGGCAATGCGGTCGAAGCCCAGTGCAAATCCGCCATGCGGTGGTGCGCCCGAACCCAGTGCGTTGAGCAGGAATCCGAAGCGACGCTGCTGCTCCTCGGCCGGGATCCCCAGAAAACGGAACACTGTTCCCTGCAACACCGGATCCGTAATCCGGATCGAGCCGCTGCCGAGTTCACTGCCGTTGTAGACGGCATCATAGTGAAGCGCGCGGCAGCGCTGCGGTTCCGTTTCGAGATACTGCAGGTCGTCTGGATGCGGAGACGTAAACGGATGGTGGGTGAACACCCAGCTGTCGGTTGCGGTGTCATGCTCGAAGAGCGGGAAATCCACCACCCACGCAAAAGCGTGCTTCACCTTCGGCACCACACCGGGGTGACGGGTGAGCGCCGTCCGCACGGCGTGGAGTGCCGGATGGGTCACCACGTCCTTGCCGACCACGGCGACGAAGAGGTCACCGACCGCAGCTCCAGTCTCGGTCAGCGCCTTTGCACCGATCGCCTTGACGCCCTGCCCTTCCCAACCGGCCTCGGCGCGTCTGGCCCAGATGAGTCCCCCCGCGCCAGCTCCCTTGGCGGTTTCGCCGAGCTGGTCGAGTTCCTTGCGACTGATGGTCCCGAGTCCCGGAGCCACTATCGCGCGGACCCGCCCGCCGGTCGCGATGCCCTCGCGGACAAACTCGGCGGCATCGTCCCCGATCTTCGCGGTGACATCCTGGATCTCGAGACCGAAACGCAGGTCCGGCTTGTCGATCCCGAACCGTTCCATCGCATCGCGGTGGGTCAAGCGCTGAAACGGGACCGAGGCCGATTCCCCGGCTTCATCCCAGAGCTCGAGCAGGACCTTCTCGATCACCGGAAGGATGTCCTCCTGTCCGACGAACGAGGCCTCGAGGTCAATCTGCGTGAACTCCGGCTGACGATCGGCGCGGAGATCTTCATCGCGGAAGCAGCGCGCGAGCTGGAAGTAGCGATCGAAGCCGGCCACCATCAACAGCTGCTTGTAGATCTGCGGCGACTGGGGCAGCGCGTAGAACTCGCCCGGATGGACTCGCGAAGGCACGAGGTAGTCACGGGCGCCCTCAGGCGTCGGCTTGGTGAGGATCGGCGTTTCGATTTCGAGGAAGCCGAGGTCGGTCAAGGTTCGACGCGCCCGCTGCAGCAAGCGGTGGCGCATGATGATGTTGGCCTGGAGCTCGGGGCGACGGAGGTCGAGCACCCGGTGCTCGAGCCGCAGCTCTTCCGATGCCAGCTCCTCGCCTTCGCGTCGGGCAACCTGGATCGCCGGGGTCACCGCCGGCCCGACAACCCGGATCTCCCGGACCTGCACTTCGATTTCGCGCGAGGTCATGCCGGCATCCCGGGCCGGTTCATGACGAAGCGCAACCACACCTTCGACCAGCACCACAGTCTCGGCACCAAGGGTCGCCGCGCGCGAGAGGACCTCCGGCGAGGTCCACGAGGGGTCGCAGGAAAGCTGGACCAGCCCATCCCGATCGCGCAGATCAAGGAAGACGATTCCACCGAGATCGCGGCGCCGGTGGATCCAGCCGCCGAGACGAACGGTAGCGCCGAGCTCGGCGCGGGTCAGTGAACCAGCGCGATGGGTACGGAGAGAGGTGCTGTGCATTGACCGAAACTAACGCGCCCGGGAGGGGGACGAAAGGAAAGCTCCGACTCAGGTGACTCGCCGCAAGTGGGCCAAGGACTTAGGTTTCCGCGATATGTCCACGCCGCTGACCTTGCTCGATCTCGCCCCCGCCGACGCCAACGAACGACTGCGCGCCTGGGTCGCCTCCGAGGGGCTCCCTGCCTACCGCGCCGGGCAGCTGCTCCGACGGCTGTGGGTGGCACCCGTTTCGTCCTGGCTGGAGGCCACCGAGCTCCCCAAGGCATTGCGGGAACGCCTCGAGGAGGCCTGGCCGCTCCCCCGGCTGGTTCCCGACGTGATCCAGCAGTCACAGGATGGGACGCGAAAGTATCTCTGGACCCTCCCGGATGGCGAGAAGGTCGAGTCGGTGCTGATCCCTTCGGCCGGACGCAGGACCCTGTGCATCTCATCGCAGGCTGGGTGCGCCCTCGGCTGCGTCTTCTGCGCTACCGGGCTCATGGGCTTTCGTCGCAACTTGACGGCGTGGGAAATCGCCTGCCAGGTCCGTGAAATCGTCCTGGCAACACCCGACGACAAGCCCACCAACATCGTCTTCATGGGAATGGGCGAGCCACTGCTCAATTGGCCCGCAGTCGACGCGACGCTTTCGATCCTGAATCACCCCGATGGCTTCGGCATCGGGGCACGGCACATCACGGTGTCGACGGTGGGAATCGTGCCGGGAATGAAGGCACTCGCAGCGCGACCGGAGCAGTTCCGGCTCGCGATCTCGATGCATTCGCCGAACGCGGCCGATCGCCAATCGCTGATGCCGATCGAGAAGAAGTACTCCCTCAAAGAAGTGCTCGACGTTGCGAAGACGTTCGCCAAGCGAATCACCTTCGAGTATGTGATGATCGCCGGACGCAACGATCGCGACGAGGATGCGGCGGTGCTGGCATCCCTCGCCCGCAAGCTCGGCGCCCACGTCAACCTGTTGCCGTTGCATCCTGGCGGTGCTCCCGGACTGGTGCCCACCACCGTCCCGCGCATCAAGGAGTTCCGCGAGTACCTGACCGACTGCGGGATCGAAGCCGTGGTGCGGCGTTCGCGGGGACTCGATATCGATGCCGCGTGCGGACAGCTCAGGGTGCAGATGGAAAAGCGTCGCCGGGCCGACCAGACTGCGACGACCTAGACTCCTCTTCTTCTCGCAGGAATGAGGTCGAGCGTGCCGAATACGTCATTCAGCCCTGCCCTGTTGGTCGCGGTGGCCGTCGGAAGTGCCATTGGCGGCGTGGCTCGCTACCTCATGACGCTGCTGGTGCAGCCGCGCGATGTGGCCTTTCCGCTCGGCACGCTCGCCGTGAACATCCTCGGCTGCTTCCTCATCGGCGCCATCGCGCAGTACTCGCTCGCCCCCGGCCGTCTCTCACCCGAATTGCGCGTGTTGCTGATTTCAGGGTTCTGCGGCGGCTTCACCACCTTCTCCACCTTCTCGTTCGAAAGCCTGGAGCTCATCCAGGCCGGCGCGTGGTCCCGCGCCCTCGTCTATGCACTTGCCTCGGTCGGAGTCGGCATCGCCGCCGTCTACGTCGGGACGCTCACGGTGCGCGCCGCGACCTGATCGCCCTGCGGGTCTGTCGAACTACCTCAACTTGACCCAGGCCGCAATATCCGCGATCACCGAGGGATCGACGTGTCCGGGAACGGCGTAGTCGTTCGGGGATGGAGGTCCCTTTCCCGCGATGAAGAGATGGCTCAACGCGTCGTATCGTCCGACGGTGGTGTTGTCGCGTGGGCCGAGCGCGCGAAGGTAGTCGGCGAGTTGATCGGGCGTCACCTGATAGTCGCGCATTCCCTGCAGGATCAGCAACGGCACCTTCACGTCGCGCATGGCAACGGCCGCGTCATAGGCGTTGAGATCGAGAAAATACTTGGCGGGTGCACCGAGGATGATCTGCAGATTGGTCGAATCGGCGGGCACCAGTGCGCGAATGCGGGCCAGGCGCGGGGCGAGCATTTGTTGTTGCGCCTTCACTGCCTTGAGGGTGACCGAGTCTCCGGTCGAGACCGACGCGATGTAGGCGAGCTGCCGATCGACCTGATCGGCCAATGATGCGCGTGTTGCACCGGCGAGCAGCACGATCCCCGCGAGTTTGCCGTCGGCCTTGGCGATGCGTGGCGCCAGTATTCCGCCGAGCGAGTGGCCGATCATGACGGTGCGTCCCGCGTTGACTTCCGGTTGGGCGCGAAGCACGGTGAGCGCGCTCACGGCGTCCTCGACCGTCTCATCCCACACCGTGAACGGCTTCCCTGCAAACCACATCGGCGCGACCTTCGACCGCTTGTCGTAGCGCAGGACCGCAACGCCCTGTTGCGCCAGGCCCCAGGCGATGTCGCGGTACGGCTTGTCCGGCCCGATGGTGAGATCGCGATCACCGGCGCCAGAGCCGTGGACAATGATGAGTGCAGGAAAAGGACCTTTCCCCGCCGGAATGGAAAGCGTCCCCGGCAGCGGAACCGGACCGGGAATCATCACGGCGCGCTCGACGACACCGGTGGGTGGTTCCTGGGCTTCGAGTCGCGGGGCACAGAGCGCGAGCAGCAGGACGGGAATGATTTGCCGCATGGTGCATCCCTTCGGGAAAAGTGATTGGAACGAGCGGTCAGCCGCCAACGCGATTCGGGATCGGACGCCCCTCGAAACAGGCCGCCAGGTTTTCCAGCGCCAGGAAGCCCATCGCCTCCCGTGTTTCACGCGTCGCCGACCCGAGATGGGGCAACAGGACGACTTGCTCCATTCCGAGATACCGGCGGTCCACATTCGGCTCACCACGGTAGACATCGAGTCCCGCCCCAGCGAGGTGCCCCGACAGCAGCGACGCCACCAGTGCGTCATCATCAACGATATCGCCGCGCGCCGTGTTCACCAGAAATGCCCCCGGCTGCATCAGCGCGAGACGAGTTCCGTTCATCAGGCCACGGGTCTCCGGTGTGCTGGGACAATGCAGCGAGACGATGTCACTGTTGCCAAGGAGCGACTCCAGCGTCGGGCATTGTTCCGCGCCGACCGCCGCCAACTCGGCCTCGCCAAGTCGCGTCCGGTTGTAGCAGAGGACGCGCATACCGAAACCGAAGTGCGCCCGCCGAGCCACCGCACTGCCGATCCGTCCCATTCCGATCAACCCGAGGGTCTTCCCGGTCACCTGACGGCCAAGCAGATGGGTTGGTGCCAAACCCAGCCAGCGTCCGCCACGCAGTTCCCGCTCCCCCTCTCCAGCACGCCGTAGCGTCATCAGGATAAGCGTCATGGCCAGATCCGCGGTGCAATCCGTGAGCACACCAGGCGTATTGGTCACGACGAGGCTGTGGGCACCAGCGGCAGCGAGATCGATGTTGTCGACACCCACCCCGCAATTGGCGAGGATGCGAGCCCGGAGCGGGTAGGCGGAGAGTACCTCCGCAGTCATCCTGTCGGTGACCGTGCAGAGCACTCCGTCCGCGGTGGCGAGTGCTCGTTGCAGCGCCTCCGCCGACATCGGGCGGTCGTCAGTGGAAAGCACGGCGTCGAACCGATCCCGCAGCGCGGTTTCGACCGCGACTGGCAGGCGTCTGGTCACAACGACACGCGGACGCACGCTCATCCAGAGCTCCAGGCAAAATGTTCCCCACGACCGATCTGGCTGTAATATTGGCGGTTCCATCCCTGGAGTCACTCTGACCGCGCCACATTCGCATTCCCAGCTCCTGCGCGAGTGCTTCCTTGCCGGGGTCGCTGCGGTCCATCCGGAGCGATGCCTGCCCCCGGCACTGGCGGCGATACCGGTGGCTACGGGGCCAACGGCGTTGTTGGCCGTCGGCAAGGCCTCGGCCGGCATGGCCAGGGCAATCAGCGCCGAACTCGCCGGTCGTGGAACGGCACCGATCTCGTCGTTGATCGTCGGGCTCGAACCGGGAGCTGGGCAGCTTCTGGGTGATCATCCCGTTCCCGGTGCACGGTCGGCCCGAGCGGCGGCCGCGATCGGGGAGTGGGTGGCGCAACTGCCACCCCAGACCGAAGTGCATGTCGCCATCTCGGGTGGCGCGACTTCACTGATGGCCGCACCACTCGCCGGCCTCGCCGGAACCGACCTGCAGCAGACCTTCGCAAATCTGCTCGGCTCCGGCCTCGATGTGACGATGGTGAACGCCATCCGGAAACGGCTTACACGCTGGGGTGCGGGCCGTCTCGCAGCAGCGATCGCGCCGCGACGGACCTTCGCGTGGGTGATTTCGGATGTTCCTGGCGACGACCCGGCAACAATTGGCTCCGGGCCGTGCAGCGGCGATCCATGGCAGAGTGCGGCGCTGAGAGCAGCACTCGAGGCGCACGGGGTCTGGCAAGCGCTTGCGCCCGCCATCCGCACAGCGATCGAAGTCGAGACGCTGAAACCGGGCGCTCGCGAGCTCGGCGATGTGCAATTGCAGATCGTCGCCCGGAACCGCGACGCCCTCTCGGCAGCGGCGACTTTTGCCGCGGGGCGAGGCTGCGCGGTGCGCGAGTCGACGCGTCGCATCACCGGCGAAGCGCGCACCGGTGGGGAAGAGATCGCCACCGAACTGATTGAGTCGCGCCGCCAGATGCGGGCGCCACTCGAGGTCACTGTCTGCGGCGGTGAATCCGTGGTCAGCCTCGGCGAAGTGTTCGGCGTCGGTGGAAGGAATCAGGAGCTGGCACTCGCAGCCGCGCGCAGCCTTGCCCAGGCGGAGACAGGCGACGAGACGCTTCTCCTCGCTGCGGGCACCGATGGGAAGGACGGTTCCTCCGGCGCTGCTGGCGCGCTCATCGATGGGCGGACGTGGAGCGCCATCAGACTGGCGGGGCACGACCCCGACGCCTTGCTCGATCGCCACCAGTCCGATCTCGCGCTGGCCGCGGCCGGTGCCCAAATCGTCACCGGGCCAACCGGCACCAATGTGATGGATCTGGTCATTGGGCTCAACGCGAAACGGGTGCACCCCGAAGTATTCGAGGCGCACCCGTAGCGAGAAAGCAGTTGAGTACCGGCCCACATCCGGGGCGCGGCACTCCAGTCAGCGACTAGCGGAGCAAGCGCGCTGCCGAGACCTCGGCGATCGCCACATCGGGCGACCGCTGGACGAACTCGAACAAACGCTGCTGGAAATCGCTGCCATCCTCGTCGGCCCGCACCATCAGCCTGGCCTCATCGAGAAGGCTGGGGACCCGGGCGTCGGCGTCGGGGGAATCCTCCAGCATGGCCTCGTCCATCGCCACCAAGAGGGCCGTCAGCGGGCGCAACCAGGCGA
Source organism: Gemmatimonadales bacterium (assembly GCA_039915645.1). Classification (GTDB taxonomy): domain Bacteria; phylum Gemmatimonadota; class Gemmatimonadetes; order Gemmatimonadales; family GWC2-71-9; genus Palsa-1233. The sequence goes on from JBDSMX010000106.1 coordinate 25,070, forward strand.
ACCAGGGATCGTGAATCGCAAGCTGGAGCACATCGGCGGAACCAGGGACCCGGCCATGCATCCGCTCGTAGGCCATCCGCTCCGCGTCGAGCAAGTTGCGGTGCAGATTCAGCATCGCCTCACGCACGGGTCCAAGTCGCAGCTGCAGATCGGATGATGTCATACAAGCACTCCTTCTGGGTGACGTCATGTCACTCGCAGCTTAAAACGTGCCAGAGGTCGGAAAGGTTCCTGCGAGGACTAATGCCCCTTGGGAACCGCGAAACGTCGCCCAAGCAGGACAGTCACGTCCACCATTCGGGAACTATCGACCTGATGGATCACCTCGGCGTCGCCGAGGGCCTCAACGATCCGGCCCACACCGGCCGTGTCATTTCGGCGGACCAGCACCTGATTCCGGTCCCGTCCGCGGTGCGCAGAATCGGCATTCCCGAGGTAAACCACATCGAGACCGGCGCGGCGCAGCAGCAGCATGCCAGCACGGCCAGCACCGATCACGCCCCCGGAATTGAGCACCTCGATCTCGACCCGATGCGGCAGCGGCTGCCAGACCCGGACCGGGTCTGGACCCGTCGGGCGTGGCGTTGGCCGCATCAGTCGACCCACGACCAGGGCAAGCAGGAGGAGCCCGATTCCGCCAGCCACCCACCAGCCCGGGGGGCGCCGAATCACAGGACCGCTGCGCGAAACGCCATTGACTCAGGGGGCAGCGTCCAGCCCTGGGCGATGGCGTAGTCGAGCCTCCGGCGGACCACGTCGCGAAGGACCGCGTCGGGCTCCTCGGGATAGCGCACCGCCAATGCTGCGCGGTCGGCCCGGTCGAACGCTCGCCCCGGCTCGAGGAAATCGGCACAGTAGAGCGCTCGCCCGATCCTTCCCCACCCCACCCACCCGACCGAATGCCAGCGAACCGCGCTCAGGACATCAGCGTCGCGTTCGCCCTCCAGCTCCGCGCGCGCCGCAGCCGCTGGACCGTGACGCAATTCGACGGGCCCCTCGACCGTGGGTGCCCACCGACGCATTTCGGCTTCCGGAGCATCTCGAAGTGCGTCATGCAGCCAGACGGCGCGGAGCCAGCGCGCGCCCTCGTCGGGCGAGAGGCGGAGGATGGTGACCCAGCTGCGCATCAGTTGCACGACGCGCTCGATGTGCTCGCGGCGCGCCGGTGTGACGACGGCCCAGGACGGCAAGCCATCCTGGGCCGAGCGAGCTGGATCATCGTGCTCGGGGGTCAAGCCGATCCGGCAGGCGGCGCGACGATCCGGTTTGATGCGTCGACGAAGACCACCGCAGGGCGGAAGGCCGGCACGTCCGGTTCATCGATGTCGCCGTAGGCAATCAGAATCACCAGATCCCCAACCATGCCAAGACGTGCAGCGGCGCCATTCAACTGCACGACGCCACTCCCCGCCGGACCCGGAATGACGTAGGTCGTGAAGCGCGAACCGTTGTTCACGTTGACGACCTGGATCTCTTCGTAGACCACCAGATTGGCAGCCGCGATCAGATCAGTATCCAGCGTCAGCGACCCCTCGTAATGCAGGTCGGCCGACGTGATGGTTGCCCGGTGAATCTTCGACTTCATGAGGCGACGACGCATGCTCACGCGCTCGGCTCCTTGAGGATCACATTGTCTATCAATCGAGTGGTACCGACTCGTGCCGCGACGGCGACGATGGTGCCCGGTTCGGCCCGCACGACTGGCGCAAGCGACTCCGGGTCGGCGAGGGCAATATAGTCCGGCGTCACATTCCGGGTTGCCGCGAAGATCTGCGCCGCGACCGCGCGGAGCGTCTCGGCATCCCGCTCCCCGGCGCGCCAGCGCGCTTCCACGGCGCGCAAGGACTGCGACAGCGACAAGGCTTCGATCCTGGCTTCGGGTGTGAGGTAGACATTGCGCGACGAGAGGGCGAGTCCGTCCGGCTCACGCACCGTCGGCAGCACCCGCAGCGCGAGGGGGACGTCGAGATCCCGGACCATCTTGCCGATCAGCGTGACCTGCTCGATGTCCTTCTGTCCGAAACCCGCGACATCAGGCTGCACAATGTTGAAGAGCTTGGCGACCACGGTGAGGACCCCGTCGAAATGCCCCGGCCGATGAGCGCCTTCCCACCGTGACGCGGTGGCGCCGGCGACGACACGGATTTCGGCGCCCGGCGGATACATCTCGTCAGCCGTCGGCACGAAGAGCAGTTCGACGCCGCGCGAGGCGGCGAGTCCCCGGTCCCGTTCGATGTTGCGCGGGTAGCGCGACAGATCCTCGTTCGGACCAAACTGCAGCGGGTTCACGAAGATGCTCATCACGACGAGATCGCAGGCCGCGCGAATGTCATCGACCAGTGCGAGGTGGCCGTCGTGAAGGAACCCCATCGTCGGAACGAAGCCGATGCGCCGACCATTGCGTCGTTCGTGCGCGAGTCGCTCCCTGAGGGCCGCAATCGTGGTGAATTCTTCCATACCTGTCAATCGAAGGAGTGGGCGTCGTCGGGATAGGCGCCGGTCCGGACCTCGGCGGCGAACTGTGACACGGCATCCCGCACTGTCCCGGCCAGTTCCGCATAACGCTTCAGGAAGCGCGGCGTGAAGGTGTCGTTGAGGCCGATCATGTCGTGCAGCACCAGCACCTGACCATCACAGCCATTGCCCGCGCCGATGCCGATGGTGGGGATCGCCAGCGCCTGGGAGACCTGCGTGGCGAGACCCCGCGGCACGAGTTCGAGTACCACCGCGCTCGCCCCCGCCTGTTCGAGCGCACGGGCGTCATCAAGCAGCTTATGCGCGGCCGGTTCATCCCGCCCCTGCACGCGATATCCGCCAAGCGTATTGATCGCCTGCGGCGTGAGGCCGAGGTGTCCCACGACCGGAATGCCGCGATCGACGAGCAAGCGGACCGTCTCGGCCATCGGCGCACCGCCTTCGAGTTTCACCGCATGGCAGTCGGTCTCGGCGAGCACCCGGCCCGCGTTCCGGATCGCTTCCTCCGGCGAGACCTGGTACGAGAGGAACGGCAAGTCGACCACGATCGGCGTGCGCTCGGTTCCGCGGCGCACGCTGGCGGCGTGGTAGATCATCTGATCGAGCGTGGCACTGAGCGTCGAGCGATGGCCCGCCAACACTTCGTTGAGCGAGTCACCCACCAGCATGATGTCGACGCCCGCGCTCTCGAGCAGTCGCGCGAAGAGCGCATCGTAGCAGGTCAGCATCACCAGCCGACGTCCGTCTCGCTTGCGGGTCGCGAGATCGGGCATCGTCAACGGTCGGTCAGCCATGGGCCTCCACAACGGCAATCTGCCGCGCCCAGAAATTTCGATCGCGCAGCCCGGGATGCGGGAGCACGAGGTCGGGGAGATCGCAACTCACGTCACCGAAATAGACCAGATCGAGGTCGAGCGTGCGAGAACACCACGGCGTGTCGCGAGTACGTCCGGCCTCGCGCTCGATGGTGTGACAGGCTTCAAGCACTGCCGCGGCCGAGCACGACGTCTCCAGCAGCACCATCTGGTTCAGGTACGATGGCTGCGCCAGTCCGCCGAGCGGTGATGTCTCTTCCACCTCGGACGCTGCCACCAGCGTCGTATCCGGCAATTGCATCAATCGTTCACGCGCCAGAGAGAGGGCCGCGGCCCGATCACCGAGGTTGCTGCCGAGGGCAATGCAGGCGCGGACAGCCAACGTCATCGCCCCTCGATGGCAGCCCGGAGTTCGCCCAGGAAACGCCCGGCAGCAGACACCCCATGACTTCCCAGCACGTCGACGAGCGCACTTCCCACGACGACCCCGTCGGCGATGCCACCGACCACACGGGCCTGCTCCGGCGTCGAAATACCGAAGCCCACAGCAACAGGGAGCGGAGTTGCTGCGCGCACGCGCGCCACTGACTCCTCGAGTCCGCTGGCAAGTTCGCGCGAGGCACCGGTCACACCGAGACGCGCCACCAGGTAGATGAATCCCTGTCCGCCATTCACGGCGCGGGCCACTCGCTCGGGCGCCGTGGTCGGTGCCACGAGGCGAATGAGGTCGAGCGGGGAGCGCTGGACCGCTGTCTCGACCGTGGCATCGGCACCCGCCGGCAGATCCGTGAGCAGCAACCCCGCGACGCCAATCGACGCCGCATCGGCAAGCAATCGCTCGACACCATACTGCAATACGGGGTTCAGGTACGAGAACAACACCACCGGCGCCCTGAGTTCCGCCCGGGCGATCAGGTCGAGCGTCTTCGGCAACGACATCCCGTTGGCGAGCGCGCGAAAGGTCGAGGCCTGGATGGTGGGCCCGTCAGCGAGCGGATCGGAAAATGGCACGCCGACTTCAATGACGTCGGCATGCGCGTCGGTCACCCGCAGCGCTTCGAGGGAGTCATCGAGCGTCGGGAACCCTGCCGTGAGGTAGGGCACCAGTGCCGGTCGCCCGGCCGCGCGCAATGTGGTCCAGGTGCGGTCGAGCCGCGAATCAGACGAAGAAATCACCGACGACAAGGCCATAACGGTCCGGAGAAGTGACTTTGACAATGGTGCGCGGATAGCCGCCATCGGCCCGCACGGTCGACAGGTCGATCAACTCGCCCGGGGCAGGCATTCTGGCACCGAGCGCACTCACTGCCAGCCGGACCAGTGGGCGGTGGAGCTGCTCGGGGTCAGAGCTCGGTCCTGCCACCACGGCCACCTCGAAGGTATCGAGGATGACGCAGGTCCCGACAGGATAGATACCCAGCAGGTTGATCAGCGCCTTCACCAGGGTCGGATCGTAACCGCGCCCGGGGTTGAGCCACATTTCTCGAAGCACCGCATCGGGTTCGAGCGGCTCATTCTGATAGGCGCGTCGGGTGGTGGCGGCATCGTAGCCGTCAGCGACAGACACCAGTCTGGTGAAGAGCCCCAGCCGGCGTGGGCGAATCGCCCGCGGATAGCCGCTCATGTCCACTTTCATGTGGTGCTCATGCGCGGCAAGAATGGCGCGGTACGGCAGCTCCTCGCCCTCGCGCATCTTGAACAAGGTCAGGGTACCGAGCCAGGGATGCGCCTGCATTCGCTGCCACTCGGAGTCATCGAGCGACCCGGCCTTGTTGAGCAGCTGGATATCGAGGCGTGCCTTGCCGATGTCGTGGAGCAGCGCCGCCAGCCCGAGATCGTAGAGCTGCATCCGTTCGAGCCCCAGGCGCTTGCCGAGGGTGACGGCGAAGATGGTCACGTTCACCGAGTGGGTGAAGGTGTATTCGTCGTACTCCCGCAGGGTGGTGAGTCCGGTGATCGAGAGCTCGTTTTCCATCACCTGGTCGACAATCAGCTGAATCGCCCGCTTCAATCGCCGCGTGCTCGGGGCCCGACCCATGCGAACACCCTGCACCACATCGCGCGCCACCGACACGCCCTGGGCATAGGTGCGCTTGGCGCGTTCCAGTGCCTCGTCACCTTCGTTGGCATCCTCGGCCTGTTCCCCGACCGCGTCCACCGAGAGTCGCACGATATCCGCCTGCTGCATCCGCTGACGCAGAATATCGAGGCGTTCATCAGGCTCGGCGTCGGGTGGCAGCGCACCAAGCGCATTGAGCCACGCCTGCCACTCTCGCCGGGTCACGCCATCATCCACGCGCAACAGCCCGACCCCGCAACTGCGCATCAACCCGACGAATCCGCTGAATGCCGCAAAGTTGTCGAGTCCGAGTCGCAGCCGGGTCTGGTTGATGAAGATGAAATCGCCGGTCAGACGAACCTCGATGAAGCCCTCGAGCTGGAGAACGGACATCGCGGTGACATAGAGCTCGTCGAGCGATCGCTGGACGGTGGCGTTCTCGAGCGGATAGAGCTTGAGGGCACGCTGGGCGCTGTGAATCGCAACGAGGAGCGCCCGCCCCGATTGGCGAAGGAGTGCGTCATCCCGGACGGGAGTGGTCACGCGATCCAATCCCGGAGGGCGGCATTGGCCGCACTGCGCACGACTGCTTCCTTGTCGGAGGTGAAGCGGTCGACCAGCAACCGCGCCTCGAACGTGTGCACCTTGGCGAGCGCGAAAATGGCGCAGGCCCGGACTTCGGGCGGGGTTTTGCGCCGGAAGATCCCGCGCGGCTCGAGCAGTTCCTGCAATTTCGGAATCGCGGCTTCGCCGGCGAGCTGGCCGTAGGCTTCATAGACCGTTCGGCGTTCGCTGCGCTCCCAGCCGTGATCCTTGCCATCGAGGAGCATCGCTTCGATCCGGCGCACGGCACCGCCGGAGCCACCGCGCGACACGAGCACCGACAACGCGGCTTGGCGCACCGCGCGTTCGTCGTCATCGAGTGCCGTTTCGACCGCGTTGACCGACGTGGGCGTGGCGAACTCACCCAGTGCGCGAACGGCGGCGAGCCGGATCGCGGGTGAACCATCCTTCAGGTGCACCACGATCGACGGAACCAGCTGGCTGAGTCCGAGGCGCGATGCAAGTGTGATGGCAGGCTCGATGACATCGCTGGGGCCACTATCGAGCAGGGCGGCGAGGGCCGACGGTTGTGCACGCGCGAGTTGCTCGACGCTGGGCTCAAGCGCGCGCCGCACGTTCGCATCGATGGTCCGGCCAAGATGGGCCAGCACCATCGGGAGGGCGACCGGCTTCAGTTCGCGGAGCACCTCACCCACATCCTCATCACTCGGACGGGTCCGCGAATCTTCCAGCGCGACGAAGACCTGCTCGAGAATGTCCGGTTGCGACAAACGATCCTCGAACGAGAGCAACGCATCGTGCAATTGCTGATCGAGCCCTGGTGCGCGCACCGCGATCACCCGCAGCTCACGCAGGATGCGGGCAACCGCGCGGAAGCCTCCGGTCGAGAGCTGGGCGGGCAGGATGTCCTCGAGCAGTGCGACAACTTCGCGACGGACGTCGGGCTCGCGCTGTGCCTCGAGAATGTCGAGCAACGCGTCGATCGCGGCCTGGCGGATGTCGCGACGATATTCGTCGTCGAGATCGCTCTGGATCAGGCGAATCTCGGCTTCCTCGAGGAAGAACGGCGTCGAATCGAAATCGGCGGGATCGATGACGCCGAGCGGACTCCCGGCCGGTGCCTCCTTGGCAGCCGAGACTTCATGCTGCGCCTGCTCGGGTTCCGGCTGACGCTCCCGCGCATCGCTCTCCTGCAGAAACTCGATCCCTTCGCCGAGCACCTCGATGAAGGCGTAGGAGACCAGCACGAAGTCCTGTTCCCAGAGCAGCGTCAGGAGGTCATCGCCGGCATCGGCGGCGAGCAGTCGGGAGCGATTCACCACGTCGAGGAAACGGACGATTTCTTCGGTCTCGACACCCGGAAGCAGAGTGAGTCGTCGCAATCCGTCCTTGTAGAGCTGCCAGGCGAGTCCTTCGTTCCGGGTGCCCTGCCGATAGACGTTCGCCCCTTCCCAGGTGATCTCCCCTTCCTGAATCTCGAGCACGAGCCGCCCGGTGATGCCCCACACCGGTGCGAACGCTCCTCCCACCTGCTCGAGCGCTCGCGAGTACATCGGATTGTTGGGGAGGTACATCTGCAGCGCACGCTGGCTTTTCACGAGGACGCGCAGCAACTCCTCGATCGCGCGAAGATCCGCGTCCGTCGGTCCTGCGTGCGGTGCGACTGTCACGGCGTCCCGTGGAGAAGCGCGGCGACATGGGCCACGTCCTTGTCGCCGCGGCCGCTGAGACAGAGGAGCACGATTTCCTCGGCGGTCCAGCGGCCGCGCACCGATTCGATCCAGGCGATGGCGTGGGCGGTCTCGAGGGCCGGGATGATCCCCTCGAGTCGGCAAAACTGCTGGAAGGCCGCGAGCGCAGCGGTGTCGCCGATGGCAGTGTATTCCACGCGACCGGAATCGTGCAGCCAGCTGTGCTCCGGGCCGACCCCGGGATAGTCGAGTCCAGCCGATACCGAGTGCGCCGGCGATACCTGTCCATCGGCGTCCTGCAGCAGATAGGAGAGCGATCCGTGCAGCACTCCGGGCGAGCCGGCGGTGAGTGTCGCACTGTGATGGCCGCTGGACACGCCTTCGCCCGCTGCTTCGACACCGACCATTTGCACGTCGGCGTCACTGAGGAATCCGGCGAACATGCCCATGGCGTTCGATCCGCCGCCGACACACGCCACAACCGTCTTCGGCAACCGACCGGTGAGGGCGAGCAGCTGCTCGCGTGATTCGCGGCCGATCACCGATTGGAAGTCGCGCACCATTCTCGGAAACGGATCGGGACCGACCACCGATCCGATGATGTAGTGCGTGCTCGGCACGTTGGTGACCCAGTCGCGCAGCGCTTCGTTGGTGGCGTCCTTGAGCGTTCGCGTTCCGGAAGAGACCGGCACGACCGTGGCACCGAGGAGTTGCATCCGGTAGACGTTGAGCGCCTGCCGTGCCACATCCTCCTCCCCCATGTACACCACGCACTCGAGCCCGAAGCGGGCGCAGATCGTCGCGGTGGCCACGCCATGCTGTCCGGCGCCGGTCTCGGCGATGATGCGACGCTTCCCCATCCGGCGCGCCAGCAACGCCTGGCCGATCGTGTTGTTGATCTTGTGGGCGCCGGTGTGGTTGAGATCCTCGCGCTTGAGGAGGACGCGGGCGCCGACCAGCGCGCTGAAGCGAGGCGCCTCCGAGAGCCGCGACGGCCTGCCGACAATGTCGCGCAGCAGGGTGTGGTACTCCTCCCAGAACGCCGGCTCGCTTCGAGCCTGATCATAGAGGGCAGTCAGGTCGTCGAGTGCGGCGACCAGCGTCTCGGGGACGTAGCGCCCCCCGTACGGGCCGAACCGACCCTCGACCGCAGTCTCAGGAGGAAGTGCGAGCGTCACGGACCATCTCCAGGAAACGAATGAGCCGCTCGGCATCCTTGCGGCCCGGCGCGGATTCCACCCCGGAACTTACATCGACAGCGTCAGGGCCGACGACCCGGATCAGTTCAACAACGTTCTCAGGCTGTAGCCCACCGGCAAGGACGAAGCGGCCCGGCGGCGCGGCGCGCCGGGCGGCGATCGCGAGCGATTGGGGCAGCGCGATTCCCTTCCCTCCCAACCCGTCCGGATGACGCGGCTCCACCAATAAGGCATCGGCGGAAGTCGCCCGCTCGGCAAGGACTTCGGCCAGTGACCCCTCGCTCTCCACGGAAGCCACCCGCCACACTTCGAGACCGGTGGCCCCGAAGCGTGCCGCGATTCCCGCGTCCGAGGCACCATGCAGCTGGACGCCCGCCAGGCCGGCCTCGGCAACGATGTCGAGGACCTCCTCGAATTCGTGCCCGGCAAAGACCCCCAGCACCGGCACCCCCGCGGCGGCGGCAACAATCTCCCGTGCCTGCGCGGCATCCACCTGGCGCGGTCCACCCGCGAAAATCACCCCGAGTCGCCAGGCGCCATGTCGAGCGGCCAGCGCAGCGTCCGCAGGTCGGGTCAGCCCGCAGATCTTTACGTCAACGATCACGTCGCCTCACGGCGCTTACGCCCCGGGCACTGGTTTCCGGCTCGCCTGCGGCCGCGAGTGCAGATCCGATGAGGACAGCATCAGCGCCGGCCGCTGCAGCCGATTCGACATCGGCACGCGTCGCCATGCCGCTCTCGGCCACGGCAATGAGATCTGCGGGAACTTTCTCGAGCAGCCGCCAGGCGGCGTCACGGTCGATCGTGAAGTTGTCGAGGTCTCGTGAATTGACGCCAATGACTCGCGCGCCCGCCGAAATGGCCGCATCGATTTCGGCCGCGGTATGGGTCTCGACCAGCGTGGCAAGGCCCAGTTCCCCAGCGAAATGGAGCAACCGGGCCAGTGCCCCCTGGTCCAGCGCACGAACGATGAGCAGCGCGGCCGATGCGCCGGAGGCGCGAGCCTCGAGCAGCTGCACTTCGTCGAGGATGAAGTCTTTCCGGAGCAACGGTACTGAGACCGCATCGGCGACCGCTTCGAGGTCAGCGAGCGCCCCGCCGAAGAAGGGCCCGTCGGTGAGCACCGATACCGCCGCGGCACCGCCCCGGGCGTACGACTCGGCCAGCGCCACCGGATCGAGTCCCGGATTGATGTCACCGGCCGAGGGGGAGCGCCGCTTCACCTCAGCGATCAGCGCCACGAAGTCCTGACGCAGTGCGGCTTCGAAGTCGGCCGGGACCCCTCGTGAGAGAGCCGCCCGCTCGAGTTCCGCACCCCGGCGACGGAGGTCGGGGAGAGTGGCCCGGGTGGCAGCGAGAATGGCATCGAGTACAGGCATCTTGCTCTTCGGTTTCCGTTCGGGTAGCTTCAGCTTCGGGTTCTCTTCGCCATCGCCTTGGAGGCCGTTGTGCCACTCACCAGGAAGCAGCGCGAGATTCTCGACTATCTCGAATCGGCCATCGCCCGCAACGGCTTTGCGCCCAGTTTCGAAGAGATCGCCGAGCAGTTCGGGTACCAGTCGCTTGCCACCGTCCACGAGCATCTCAGCAATCTGGAGAAGAAGGGCTACATCCGCCGCGGATACAATGAGAGCCGCGCGATCGAAGTCCTTCCCCCTCGTGGCAGTGCCGGCGCCACCGAGATCCCGCTCCTCGGGTCAGTCGCCGCTGGCTACCCGATCGAATCGCTGATGAGTGGCGAGGTCGTTCCGGTCCCCGACAGCATGCTCCCGCGCCGAGGCCCCAACTATGCCTTGCGGGTCCGTGGCGAATCCATGATCGACGAGCAGATCCTCGACGGCGACCTCGTCGTCGTCAACGGACGCGAAACCGCAGACAACGGCGAGATGGTGATCGCCCTGGTCAACGGCAGCGAGGCCACGGTCAAGCGATTCTATCGCGAGCCAGGGGGTTGGATTCGCCTTCAGCCCGCCAACCCCGTGATGCGACCGCTCCGGTATCAGGAACGCGACGTCCTGATCCAGGGTGTCGTCGTCGGCGTGATCCGGAAGTTCTAGCGACCCGCCAATTCGCGAAGCAACGTCAATCGTTCGGCGGCCGCGCCCTCGTTGAGGGCGCGCCGCGCGGCGAGTACCGATTCCTCCCAGCTCAGCCCCTGCCCCGACACGTATACCGCAGCGGCAGCATTGTGCACCACAGCGGCAACAAGCGCGGGCATGGACTGCTCGGGACTGCGCAACAACGCCTCAATCCGCGCTGCGTTTTCCGATGGCTCGCCGCCTTCCAGCCCTTCCAGCGATTCGCTGGCGAGCCCGAATTCAGCGGGATCCAGGCGCCAGGGCGTCACGGTTCCACTGCGGATCTCCCAGACGCTCGTCAACCCCAGCGGCGAAATCTCATCCATCCCGACATCCGCGTGCACCACGAGCGCGTGCGTCGCACCGAGCCGCGCCAGCGCCTCCGCTATCACCGGTGCGCGGGCCAGATCCGCGACGCCGACGACCTGCCGAGTGGCGCCAGCCGGATTGGCAAGCGGTCCGATCAGATTCATCAGGGTCGGCACGCCAAGCTCGCGTCGGATGGGCGCCACGTGGCGCATCGCCGGGTGATACGCCGGGGCAAAGAGGAAGACGAGTCCGGCACGGTTGAGCACGTCCGCTGACTCTTCCGGAGTGAGTTCGAGCGAAAGGCCCAGTGCCTCGAGCACATCGGCTGAGCCGGATCGCGACGTGAAGGAGCGGTTGCCGTGCTTGGCGACCCGGACCCCGGCCGCCGCCGCAACGAACGCCGCCGCCGTGGAAAGGTTCAGCGTACTGGTCCGACCGCCACCGGTCCCGCAGGTATCAACCAGCAGCGCCGGATCGCCCCCCGGCACGGTGCGCATGGCCTGCCGCAGGGCCCGGACGGCCCCGGCGATTTCGGCCGGCGTCTCACTGCGGGTGCGCATCGCCATCAGCGCCGCTCCGACACTCGCTGGCGTCGCGGCACCTGACATGATTTCGCCGAATGCGGCTTCGGCTTCGGATTCGCTCAGCGACTCACCCGCCGCAAGGCGAATGAGCGCCTGGCGAAGCGCGGTCGGAGGTGGGGGCTCGGGGTGGCTCATCGGCGTGGGCAAGCGTATCGGCCTCGCTGGCCTTTTGTCAATATTCACAACGGTTTACGCGGGTTGCCGCCCCTCCTCGATCGGGCTACTTTCCGAGGCTCGATGGAGCGCACTTTTCTGCTCGTTCTGGAGTTCGATGGAACCGGCTTCTGCGGCTGGCAACGCCAGGCTGAGGGCCGGTCGGTGCAGGCGGTCGTGGAGCAGGCACTCAGCCGGCTGGCGGGCCGTAACACGAAGGTGATCGGGGCCGGCAGGACGGACGCCGGTGTTCATGCGCTGGGGATGCCGGTCAGTGCGGCGATGCCGACGCGATGGGAACCCGAAACGTTGCTTCGCGCAGCAAATTCGGTACTCCCGCGAGACGTTGCCGTTCGCGAAATTCGCGAGGTCGTTTCCGGAACCGATGCGCGGCGTGCGGCGCTGAGCCGGCACTATCGCTTCGACATCGGTACCGACGGCGGGGGACGGTCCCCGTTTCGAGCCCGGACCGAATGGGCGCTCGGACGGCCCGTCGATGTCGAGGCGATGACGCGCACCGCCGCCCTGTTGCCGGGGGAGCACGATTTCCGTGCCTTCGCAATCGTGGGCGAACCGAAGCCGCATTACCGCTGTCGAGTCCTGGAGGCGTGCTGGACGCCGCTCGATGCCACGCGGCACCGCTTCACGATCGCTGCCGACCGCTTCCTGCACCACATGGTGCGGATGCTCGTCGGAACGATGGTGGACATCGGCCTCGGACGACGACCGGAGAGTGACATGGCGCGCCTGCTGACGCTGCCGCACAACGCTGAAACGAGCGCGCCTGCCCCAGCGGCCGGGCTGAGCTTTGTCGAAGCCACCTATCCCAATTCGATCTTTCTCACGGAGCGCGCCTCATGGTGACGCGACGTACCGTCGTATTGCTCGCTGCCCTCTGTGCCGCCGCGTGCGGCGGTGAGCGCGGTGCCTCGGCACAACAACCGGCCGCGTCCAGCGCTGTGCGCACCATTGACGCGTCACGACGCACGGCGATCGTGGACGCCAGCGCCCGCGTTGCGCCGGCGGTCGTGTCGGTGCGCGTCACGCTCCCGCAACCGCGGCCCAGCGTGTACGAGCAGATGTTCATGCAGCAACCGCAGGGCACGCCGCAGAGTTTCGGCACCGGCTTCATCCTGCGCGCCGATGGCATCATCATCACCAACCAGCATGTGGTGGCCAACGCGCAGCAGATCACCGTCACGCTGGCCGACGGCACCGATGTGGAGGGTCGCCTGCTCGGCGAGGATCCGCTTACCGACATCGCGGTCATCAAGATCGAACGCAAGGGACTTCCAGTCGTCACGGTCGGTCGCTCGCGTGACCTGATGATCGGCGAATGGGCCATTGCCCTCGGCAACCCCTACTCGTTCCTGCTCGGCAATTCCGAGCCGACGGTGACGGCGGGCGTGATCAGCGCCACGGGTCGCAACATCCTCCCCACGGGAAATCAGTCGGGCTCCTATCTCGACATGATCCAGACCGACGCGGCGATCAATCCTGGCAACTCCGGCGGGCCGCTCACCAACGGCCTCGGCGAAGTCATCGGCGTGAATTCCTCGATCTTTTCGGAGAATGGCGGATCGGTCGGACTTGGTTTCGCCATCCCCATCGAGCGCGTGGTTCGCGTCGCCGAAGAAATCATTCGCAATGGTGCGGTGCGGCGCGCGTGGGTCGGACTCACCGTGAATCCGGTCGCGGGGACCAGTGACTGGAAGCAGAACGGCGGTGTACCTGTGGGTGATGTCGCCGCGGGCGGGCCGGCGGCGCGCGCCGGCATTCGAAGCGGCGACGTACTCACCGCGGCAAACGGCAAGCGGCTGCGCAACTATCTCGATTGGGATGCGGTGCAGCTCGACCTGCACGTTGGCGACTCGGTCTCCGTGGCCGGCAAAAGCCGCGGACAGGATTTCTCCCATCGCATCGTCACGGGCGATCTCCCCTCGGTCACGGCGCAGAAGGTCCGGGTATTGCAGAACCTCGACCTGATCACGGTCACGCCAGCGATCCAGGCCGAGCGGCGGATCCAGAGCACGGCGGGAGCACTGGTCTTCCGGGTCCCGCGTGATGTGAGCGAGCAAACCGGACTCAACGAAGGGGATGTCATCATCGGCATCAATGGCACTGCGCTCCGCTCCGCCGAGGAAATCGGTCGGGCGCTGCAGGCCATCACACCGGGCAGTGCCTTCATCCTGAACATCGAGCGTGGCGGCATGCGCGGCAATCTCCGGTTGCAACTCAATTGAGCACCGACCGCTGGCAGTCGCCGCTGGGAAGTCGCTATGCCTCCGCCGCGATGCAGCAGCTCTGGGGGGAAGCGCATCGTATCGGGCGGTGGCGACGCGTCTGGCTCGCCCTCGCGGAATCGGAACGCGAGCTGGGCCTTGATATTCCCGACGCCGCGCTCGAATCCATGCGCGAGCATCTCGATGACGCCGACCTCGCGTCTGCCGCGGCGTTCGAGAAGCGCTTCCGCCACGATGTGATGGCGCATGTTCATGCCTTCGGAGAACAGGCCCCCGCCGCACGACCCTATCTCCATCTCGGCGCGACCTCCGCCTTCGTGACCGACAACGCCGACGTGCTGGTGATGCGCGACGCGCTCGCCCTGATCCTCGGCCATCTCGTCGAAGTGGTGGCCAAGCTGCGCGGCTTTGCCGTGGCGCACGCGGCGCTTCCCTGCCTGGCCTACACGCATTTCCAGCCAGCACAGCTGACCACGGTCGGCAAGCGCGCCACGCTCTGGATCCAGGATTTCGCGCTCGACATCGAAGCGGTACTGCACCGACTCGAGACGCTCCGGCTTCGTGGCTGCAAGGGCACCACCGGTACTCAGGCTTCCTTTCTGGAGCTCTTTGCCGGCGACCACACCAAGGTGCGCGAACTCGAGCGGCGGATCGCGAGCAAGCTCGGAACTGAGGCGGTCTTCCCGGTCACCGGCCAGACCTACCCGCGCAAGGCGGATGCCCAGGTGCTCGACGTGCTGAGCGGCGTTGCGCAGTCGGCTGCCAAGTTCGCGAACGACATGCGACTGCTGCAGCATGAAGGCGAACTGCTGGAACCGTTCGAGAGCGAGCAGATCGGATCGAGCGCGATGGCCTACAAGCGCAACCCGATGCGTGCCGAGCGGATCAACGCGCTGGCCCGCCACGTGATTTCGCTGCAGGCCAACGGAGCACACACCGCCGCCGCGCAGTGGCTCGAACGGACGCTCGATGACTCGGCGAATCGGCGCCTGACATTGCCCGAGGCCTTCCTGGCGGTGGATGCGATCCTGCTCCTGGTTGCCAACATCGCCGGTGGGCTCGAAGTCCGCGACGCGGCGATTGCCCGGCATGTCAACGAGCAGATGCCGTTCATGGCGACCGAACGCTGGCTGATGCTCGGGGTGCAGGCAGGTGGCGACCGGCAGGCACTTCATGAGGTGGTGCGACAGCATTCGCTGGCGGTCCATGAGGCTGTTGCCGCCGGAGCTCCCAATGACCTGATGGAGCGACTCACCGCCGACGCAGCGTTCGCCGGCATTGACCGCGCCGCGCTCGCCGCGCAGCTCGACCCGACACGTTACACCGGGCGCTCGCGAGAACAGGTTGGCGAGTTCCTCAGTGAGTTCCTCGACCCGCTGGTGATCCGGGCGACGCCGATGGCATCACCCACCGGACCCTCCGAGCTCCGCGTATGAGCACCATCCCGCTGACCACCAGCACGCTGCCGCTGCCCCTCTGGCGCAAGGGCAAAGTGCGCGAGGTGTACGAGGTCGATGCCGAACGCCTTCTGCTTGTGGCGAGTGATCGCGTCAGCGCGTTCGACGTCGTGATGGCCGAAGCGGTTCCCGACAAGGGGCGAGTGCTGACCCAGCTGTCGGCGTTCTGGTTCCAGCGGCTCAGCAGTGTCACGGACTCGCACTTCCTCACCGCGAGTACCGACGCGATCCTCGTCGAACTACCCGCCCTCGAAGCGTTCCGCGATCAGATTGCCGGTCGTGCAATGCTGGTGCGACGTACGGCACCGGTGGCCTTCGAATGCGTGGTGCGCGGCTACATCGCAGGGTCGGCCTGGGCCGAGTATCGCGAGCACGGCACCCTGGCGGGAGAATCCCTCCCGACCGGTCTGATGGAATCTTCCCCGCTCGAGCCACCGCTCTTCTCACCGGCGACGAAGGCCGAAAGCGGTCACGACGAAAACGTGGCGTTCGACCGGATGCGGACCGCGCTTGGCGCCGATCTCGCCGATGGCCTGCGCGATGTCTCGCTCGCACTCTACGCCGCCGGTCGCAATGCGGCGCGCGAACGCGGCCTGGTGATCGCCGATACCAAGTTCGAATTCGGACTGACGCCGGCGGGCCGCCCGATTCTCATCGATGAAGTCCTCACCCCTGATTCCTCGCGCTTCTGGCCAGCCGACGGCTATCAGCCTGGGCGGACGCAACCGAGCTTCGACAAGCAACCGTTGCGGGACTGGCTCGCGCTGGAACGCACCGCCGGACGCTGGAATGGCGACGCCCCACCGCCCTCGCTCCCCGCGAGCGTCGTGGATGCCACCAGCGCACGCTATCGTGAAGCCTACCGCCGCATTGTCGGCAGCGAATTGCCGGAGGACGCCTGATGCGTGTCGCCCCAGAAGGACGTCCGTTCATTGCCGTGGCGTGGTTGCTGGCGATCGCGTTCGCCGCCTTCGGTTGGTGGACCGCGACGGTACTGTGGCTGCCGATCGCGGTGTGGGTCGTGGCGTTCTTCCGGGATCCGGAGCGCACCGGACCGCGCGGCGATCAGTACGTCATCGCCCCGGCCGACGGCAAGGTGGTCTCGATCATCCCGATGGATGAGCCCGATGTGATCGGCGGGGCCGCAACGCGCGTCTCCATTTTCATGAACGTGTTCAACGTGCATGTCAATCGCTATCCCAGCAACGGCACCATCACTTTTCGACGGTATCGCCCGGGGAAGTTCTTCAACGCGGCTGCGGAAAAGGCTGCACTCGAGAACGAGCAGAGCGATGTCGGTATCACCACGCCACGCGGCCGGGTGCTCGCCCGGCAGATCGCGGGGCTGATCGCGCGCCGGATCATCACCGATGCTGGCGAGGGCACCGTCGTCCGGCAAGGTGATCGCCTTGGCCTCATCCGTTTCGGTTCGCGTGTGGATGTATTCGTCCCTGCAGGCACCACCATCCTCGTCAAGGAAGGAGACGTGACCCAGGCCGGCGTCACGGTCATCGCCGAATGGACCTGAACAGCGAAGGACCTGCTCCACGGCATGGCATGCGCCGCGTCGTGATCGTCGTGCCGAGTGCGTTCACCCTCGGCAACCTCTTCTTCGGTTTCTGGTCGATCGTTGCGGCCAACCATGGCAACTTTCTCTGGGCGGGATGGTTCATCATCTTCGCCGGGGTGCTCGACACGCTGGATGGTCGCGTCGCCCGCCTGTCCAACACCGGATCACGATTCGGGGCAGAACTCGATTCGCTTGTGGACGTGATCTCCTTCGGCGTCGCTCCGGCGTTGCTGATGTATTTCCTCGAATTCAGCAACGCCGGCCGATTCGGCTGGGTGCTCTGCTACCTCTATGTGATGGCAGCCGCCATCCGGCTGGCGCGCTTCAACGTGATCGCAGCGCAAGGAGGCAAGTCCGGATCGTGGTTCACCGGCCTTCCCTCTCCGGCGGCCGGGATGACACTCGCCGCGTACTTCTCGTTCTCGCAGACCAACTGGTACAGCCAGTCATTGGCCTACCTCAACCTGCAGAACTTCGGGCTCGCCTTTCTCATGGTGGCGCTCGGTGTGCTGATGGTGAGCAACGTGAAGTATCCGCGCTGGCCGGCCGCGGGCTTCGGCTCGCCGCAAAAGCTTGCAGGTCTGGCCATCTACCTGGTCATCCTCGTCTGCGGCCTCACCGTCCCGGCCTACTTCCTCTTCCCGCTCGGCCTGACCTATCTGCTCTTCGGTATGGTCCGGGCGTTCTTCCGCGGGCTGTCCGACCGGGGTGATCTCCGGGACGGAGGCGACCAGCCACCGATAACGCTTGTCCGTCACGGCCGCTCAGCGCGCCGTCAGGAGAACGAATGAACCAGCGTGTCCATATTCGCGTGATCCCCCGTACCGGGCTGCTCGACCCGCAAGGCCAGGCCGTCGAACACGCGCTGGGTGTCCTCGGCTTCTCCGGTGTCACCGACGTGCGCATCGGCAAGGCGATCGAGCTGAGCGTCGCGGCCGACACCCCGGCCGGGGCAGAGGCAGTCGCGCGTCGGATGTGCGAGCAACTCCTTGCCAATCCCGTTACCGAAGACTTCGTGATCGAGGTCGAGGCACGATGAGTCGTGTCGCCGTCGTCCGCTTTCCGGGAAGCAATTGCGAGACCGAGTCACTCGCCGCGGTGGTGCGCGCTGGCGGGACGTCGGTCCTGCTCGATTATCGCGAGACCTCGCTGGGTGGCGCCGACGCAGTGATTCTGCCGGGAGGGTTCTCCTACGGCGACTACCTCCGCTCCGGCGCAATCGCTCGCTTCGCCCCCATCATGCAGGCGATCCAGGCGCACGCAGCTGCCGGTGGCGCGGTCATCGGCATTTGCAACGGCTTCCAGGTGCTATGCGAGGCGCATCTCCTCCCCGGAGCGCTGTTGCGGAATGCCCAGCAACGCTTCGCGGCAAGGCCTGTGGATGTCCGTATCGAACGCTCCGATACCATCTGCACCGCAGACTATCAGGTGGGCGAAGTGATCCGGATTCCCATAGCCCATGGCGAAGGTCGCTATGCTGCCGACGAAGCCACCCTGCAACAGCTCGAAGCAGACGGCCGCGTGATGCTGCGCTATGTCAGCGTCCCGGGGAGCGATGCCCCGCACAATCCCAATGGCTCCGCTCGCGACATCGCCGGCATCTGCAACGCGGCAGGGACGGTGGTCGGCTTCATGCCGCACCCGGAGCGCCTGGCCGAGTCGGCGCTTGGGTCGGACGCAGGGCATCGGTTCTTCACTTCACTTGTCAGTCGACTCGCCGTCGGAGCCGCCGCGTGACCGCCGTCATCGCCGCCGAAGCATTCCCGGGTGAGCGCGAGGTCACCGATGCCGTTGTGCGCGAGCACAAGCTCAACGACATCGAATACGCCGCCATTCTGAAGCTGCTCGGCCGGACACCGACGCTTACGGAGCTGGGCATCTTCTCGGCGCTCTGGTCGGAGCACTGCTCCTACAAGCACACCAAGCCGATCCTGCGGAAGTTTCCAGTGGATGGCCCGCAGGTCGTGCAGGGTCCCGGCGAGAATGCCGGCGTGCTGCGGCTCCCCGACGGCTGGGCTGTTGCGTTCAAGATCGAATCGCACAACCATCCGAGTGCCGTCGAGCCCTATCAGGGCGCGGCGACCGGTGTTGGCGGCATCCTCCGCGATGTCTTCACGATGGGTGCCCGACCTGTTGCGGTGCTGAACTCGCTCCGCCTCGGCCCACTCGACGATGCCCGCAATCGGTACCTCTTTGCCGGCATCGTGAAGGGCGTTGGTGACTACGGCAACTGCGTCGGCGTGCCGACCCTCGGCGGCGAGGTCTGCTTCGCACCAGGATACAGCGGCAATCCCCTGGTGAACGCCATGGCGGTCGGTCTGCTGCGCGAGACCGACCTGATTACCGCGAAGGCCGAAGGTGTCGGCAACATCCTGCTCGCGGTTGGTGCCAAGACAGGACGCGACGGAATCCACGGCGCGTCGTTCGCGTCCGAGGACCTGACCGCCGAGAGCGAGAAGCGACGGCCGCAGGTGCAGGTGGGCGACCCGTTCACCGAGAAGCTGTTGCTCGAAGCTTCGCTCGAGTTGATCACGGGCAATTACATCGTTGCGATCCAGGACATGGGCGCGGCCGGACTCACTTCCTCATCGGCAGAGATGGCGGCGCGTGGTGGAGTGGGTGTCGAGCTGGACACCAGCAAGGTGCCCACGCGTGAAGCAGGCATGACCCCTTACGAGATCATGCTGTCGGAATCGCAGGAGCGGATGCTTGTGGTTGCCGAACCGCACCGGATCGCCGAGATCCAGGCCGTCTGCCAGCGCTGGGAGCTCGATGCCACCCCGGTCGGCCGCGTGACCGATGATGGCCTCTTCCGGATCATCCACGATGGTCGCACGGTGGCGGCGATTCCGGGACAGGAACTCGTCGATGGTTGCCCGATGTATGCACCTGCCGCGATCGAATCGTCCGCCGCCGTGGCTCGCCGTGACGCTTCACCCTCGCAGGTGGCGCCGGACCCTGTCTCTGCACTGAAGCTGCTACTGGACGCACCAACCATTGCCAGCAAGCGGTGGGTGTTCGAGCAGTTCGACAGTACGGTGCGTGCGGGGAGCGCCGTCGTTCCCGGCGGCGATGCTGGTGTGCTCCGTGTGGCCGATACCGATTTCGGACTCGCGATGACCGTCGACTGCAACGCGCGCTATGTCTTCCTCGATCCGTATGAGGGTGGCAAGGCGGCCGTGGCGGAAGCGGCCCGCAACATCGCCTGCACCGGCGCCCGCCCACTCGGGATCACCGACTGCCTCAACTTCGGCAATCCGGAGGTGCCGGAAATCTTCTTCCAGTTCACCGAGGCCTGCCGCGGGATTTCCGACGCCTGCCGCGCATTCAATACACCGGTGACGGGCGGCAACGTCTCGCTCTACAACCAGAATCCGACCAGCGCGATCGACCCGACGCCAACCATCGGCATGGTTGGCGTGCTCGACGACATCACGATGGCGGTGCCGAGTCACTTCTCGCACATCGGCGACGCGATCCTGCTGATCGGACATACGACAGGGCATCTCGGCGGCTCGTCCTACTGGGCCGAAGTGCTGGATGCCGTGGTCGGCGCGCCGCCATCGGTGGACCTCTCCGCTGAGCGGGCCCTGCAGGAAATTCTCATCGCTGCGGCAACTCGACGCTTGCTGAGGTCGGCCCACGACCTCTCCGATGGTGGCCTCGCGGTCGCACTGGCGGAGTGCTGCATTGGCGGCCCCTGGGCGACGACCACCTTTGGAGCCGACGCCGACCTGGGGCAGCACGCCGATACTGTTTCGGATGAGGGGTGGCTCTTCGGCGAGGAGGGCGCCAGAGCGCTGGTCTCCTGCGACCCGTCGCACGTGGCGGCATTGCAGAAGCTCGGCCACGACCTCGGCCTGCCGGTCCACTACCTCGGGCTTGTGGGGGCGGAGCGAGGCACTGTGACCGTCACGCGGGGAGCTGTCGCGTGGCAGTGGAGCTCAACCGAACTTCGCAGCATTCATCTCGAAGCAATTCCGCGTCGCATGTCGACTGGAGAGGGCTGACCCATGTGCGGTGTGATCGGGGTTTCCGGTGTCGTCGATGCAGCACGCGTCACTTATCTCGGCCTTTATGCCTTGCAGCATCGCGGGCAGGAGAGCGCCGGGATCGTGGCGGTCGACGATACCGGACGCGCCCGGATCCACCGCGCCATGGGACTGGTCTCCGATGCCTTTGACGAACCGTCGCTGACCGGTCTGCTCGGCGATGTTGCCGTTGGTCACACGCGATATTCCACCGCCGGAAGCACCATCCTCGCCAACGCGCAGCCGTACCTCGTGAACTACCACGGCGGCCCGCTCTCGGTGGCCCACAACGGCAACCTCGTCAACGCCGTCGAACTGCGGGACGAGCTGGTGCGTCAGGGCGCGATCTTCTCCTCCAACAGTGACACCGAAGTCCTGATTCACCTGATCGCCCGTTCCGATGCCCCCACGGTCGAGGGGCAGATCCGTGATGCACTCGAACGCGCCGACGGTGCCTACTCGGTGGTGATCGGCGTCGGGCGTGCGATCTACGCCGCCGTGGATTCGCGCGGCTTCCGTCCACTCTTCGTGGGCCAGCTTGACGAGGGCGTCATCGTGGCCTCCGAGACCTGCGCCTTCGATCTCGTTGGCGCCACGACGGTGCGCGAGCTCGCGCCGGGCGAGTTCATCCGGATCGAGAATGGCGAGATCGTTGACCTGCATCGGCTCTCCCCTCGCCGGGTGACTCGCTGCATCTTCGAG
This sequence comes from Gemmatimonadales bacterium, assembly GCA_039915645.1. Taxonomy (GTDB): domain Bacteria; phylum Gemmatimonadota; class Gemmatimonadetes; order Gemmatimonadales; family GWC2-71-9; genus Palsa-1233. The sequence goes on from JBDSMX010000106.1 coordinate 47,000, forward strand.
CTGGTGTATTTCTCCCGCCCCGATTCCACCATTTTCGGCGAGTCCGTTGATCGCGTCCGTCGGGAGCTGGGTCGCCAGCTGGCGCGGTTCCATCCGGCGCCTGGTGCCGATGTGGTCTTCTCGGTACCCGACTCCTCCAACGTGATGGCACTCGGCTACTCGGAAGTTTCCGGCGTCGCGCTGGAGCATGGGCTGATCCGCAACCACTACGTGGGCCGGACCTTCATCAACCCGACGCAGGCTCTCCGGGTCGAGAAGGTGAAGATCAAGTTCAATCCGGTGCGTGAGGTGATCGCTGGCAATTCCGTTGTGGTGATTGACGATTCGCTCGTGCGCGGTACGACCAGCAAAGGACTCGTGCGAATGATCCGTGCGGCGGGGGCACGCGAGGTGCACCTCCGACTCGGGTCGCCGCCGATCACCGGCCCGTGCCACTACGGCATCGACACACCCAATCGCGACGAACTGATTGCGGCCACCCACTCTCACGAAGAGATCCGGCAATATCTCGGCGTGGACACTCTCGGGTACCTCACGCTGGACGAGATGGTCGCTGCTGCAGGAGATCGCAACTCCTGGTGCCACGCCTGCTTTTCGGGCGACTATCCCACCGCACCGGTCCAACTGACGCTGGGCAAGTTGCGCGAACCGGCGGTGCCTGCGGTGGCTCCCGCATGAACGATCCATTCGTCCAGCAACCCCTGGTTTACTTCTTCGGGAATGGCCGCGCCGAGGGAACCTCCGCGATGAAGGAGATTCTCGGCGGCAAGGGTGCCGGCCTCGCCGAGATGACCAACCTCGGCATCGCGGTGCCGCCTGGATTCACGATCGCTGCCACACTCTGCCAGACCTATCTCGACGCACGCTCCTTCCCTCCCCGGCTCCGCGCGCAGGTCGAACAGGCGCTGCAGCATGTCGAGGCGGCCACGGGCAAGGAGTTCGGCGGCGACCAGAATCCGCTGCTCGTCTCGGTCCGCAGCGGCGCTGCTGTCTCGATGCCCGGGATGATGGAGACGATCCTCAACCTCGGCCTCAACGATCGCACCGTGGAAGGGCTCGCCGCGCGCAGTGGCAACCCGGCGTTCGCGTGGGATTGCTACCGTCGCTTCGTCCAGATGTACGCCGCGGTCGTGTTCGACCTCCCCAAGGCTCCGCTCGACCGACTGCTCGAGGAAGCCCGCCATGCGCACGATGTCGCCCGGGAGATCGATCTTCCAGTGGCGGCCCTCAAGGCGCTCGTGGCACGGTTCAAGGCGCATGTCACCGAGTCGACTGGCAGGCCGTTCCCTGACGAGCCGATGGAGCAACTCTGGGGTGCCATCGCGGCCGTGTTCGAGAGCTGGAACACGCGCCGCGCCATCGACTATCGCCGGATCCACGAGATCCCCGATGCACTGGGCACCGCCGTCAGCGTCGTGGCGATGGTGTACGGCAATCTCGGCGACAATTCCGGGACCGGCGTCGCCTTCTCCCGCGATCCTTCCACTGGCGAGCGACTGCTCTACGGCGAGTATCTCTCGAATGCGCAGGGCGAGGATGTCGTCTCCGGTGCGCGGACTCCCGAGCCGATCGCGGTACTGCGCGACCGGATGCCCGCCGTATACCAGGAAATGGATCGGATGGCGCGCACGCTCGAGCGCCATTTCCGCGACGTGCAAGACATGGAGTTCACCATCGAGGATGGTCGACTCTTCATGCTGCAGACGCGGCGAGCGCAGCGCTCGGGACCGGCCGCGTTCCGGATTGCCTGCGAGATGGTGGAAGAGGATGCCATCTCCGAGGAAGAGGCCGTCGCGCGCATTCCGCCCCAGGCACTGGAACAGCTGCTGCATCCGATGATTGATCCGCGAGCGGCGCTCGATGTGTTGACCACTGGCCTGCCGGCCTCGCCAGGCGCGGCCTCCGGGGTCGTCGTGTTCGATGCCGATACAGCGGCCGAGCGCGGCCGCCACGATGAGGCAGTGATTCTCGTGCGCCGCGAGACGTCGCCCGAGGATTTTCACGGCATGGTCGCCGCGCGCGCCATCCTCACTGCGCGAGGCGGGATGACCTCTCATGCGGCCGTGGTGGCGCGAGGGATGGGCAAGCCGTGCGTCGCCGGCGCGCAGGAACTCGACGTGGACGAGGCCGCTGGCATCGTGCGAGTCGGCGGACGCGAGTTCCGTGCTGGCGACTGGATCACTCTCGATGGCTCCACGGGCACGGTGTATCTCGGCCAGGCCAAGCTGCTCGTCCCCGAAATGAGCGAGTACTACCACCGCCTGATGGGATGGGCCGACAAGATCCGGCCGATGAAGGTGCGCGTCAACGCCGACACGCCCGCCGACGCCCATCGCGGTCGTGATTTTGGCGCCGAAGGGATCGGGCTCTGTCGCACCGAACACATGTTCTTCGAGGGCGATCGGCTCATCGCGGTGCGGGAGATGATCCTCGCCGAAGACCGTGCCGAGCGCGACCGCGCGCTGGCGAAACTGCTGCCGATGCAACGCGGTGATTTCGAGTCGATCTTCCGGGCGATGGAAGGATTCCCGGTCACGATCCGGCTGCTCGACCCGCCGTTGCATGAGTTCCTGCCGAACGACGAAGCCGAACTCGTCGCGCTCGCCGGTCAACTGCACAAGCCTGTCGACCACGTCCGGCGCGTCGTGGCTTCCCTCCACGAACAGAATCCGATGCTCGGCCTGCGCGGATGCCGTCTCGGGATCATCTACCCGGAAATCACCACCATGCAGGCCCGCGCGATTTTCGAGGCCGCGTGCACCGTGGCTGCGCGCAAGGGTCGCGTGATGCCGGAGGTGATGATCCCGCTGGTGGCGTCGGTGGTGGAATTCCGCCGGCAGGCACTCCTGGTGCGCCAGGTGGCCGAAGAGGTCTTCCGCGAACGCCAGCTCACGGTGCCCTACCTGCTTGGCACGATGATCGAGTTACCGCGGGCGGCGCTGACCGCGGATGAAATTGCGCGCGAGGCACAGTTCTTCTCGTTCGGCACCAATGACCTGACCCAGACCACGTGGGGACTGTCGCGGGACGATGCCGGTCGCTTCCTGCCCCATTACGTCGAGTCCGGGATCATCGAGAGCGACCCGTTCCAGACACTCGATCAGGCGGGCGTGGGCAAGCTGATCCGGATGGCGTGCGAACTGGGTCGGAAGACGCGTGCCGATCTCAAGCTCGGCATCTGCGGTGAACATGGCGGCGATCCGAACTCGATCAGCTTCTGCGAGACCCTGAAGATGAACTACGTCTCCTGTTCTCCTTTCCGCGTGCCCATTGCCCGACTTGCTGCGGCGCAAGCGGCACTCGCAGCTCGCGGCACCGTCGACCGAACCAAGGCCACCGTATGAGCTCTCCGATTGTTGGTGTAGTGATGGGAAGCGATTCTGACTGGGACGTCATGCAGCACGCTGCGGCACGACTGGTCGAGTTCGGAGTACCCTACGAAGCGCGGGTCGTCTCGGCCCACCGCACGCCCGATTTGCTCTTCAGTTATGCCGAAGAGGCGGCGGACCGCGGCCTGCGCGCGATCATCGCCGGGGCCGGTGGCGCTGCCCACCTTCCGGGGATGCTGGCAGCAAAGACCACCGTGCCGGTGCTGGGCGTGCCGGTTTCGAGCCGCCACCTCAAGGGACTCGACTCCCTGCTCTCGATCGTCCAGATGCCTGCAGGAATCCCGGTCGCCACCTTCGCCATCGGAGAGGCCGGGGCCAGCAATGCGGCACTCTTTGCCATCGCCATGCTTGCCGGCACCGACACCGGCCTCGCGGCGACCCTGACGGCGTATCGCAGTTCGCTTGATGCCAAGGTTCGCGCGCTCGTTCTCCCGGATCCGGCGTGATCCTGCCAGGCGCGACGCTTGGCGTCCTGGGCGGCGGTCAGCTCGGTCGGATGTTCACCGCAGAAGCCCGCCGGATGGGGTATCGCGTCATCGTGGTCGACCCCGATCCAGATGCTCCCGCCGGTCAGCTCGCCGACCATCATATCGCCCGATCGTACACCGACCCCGAGGCACTGAAGGAACTCGCGGAGCAGTGTGCGGCCGTAACCACCGAGTTCGAGAATGTGCCGGCCGATGTGCTGCGTGCCCTGGCCGCGCACGTTCCGGTGCGCCCTCGTGCCGATGCCGTTGCGACCACGCAGGACCGCGTCGAGGAAAAGCGTTTTCTCAACGGCATCGGCGTGCCCACCGCTGCGTGGGCGTCGTACCGCAGGGGCGACGCCGCCGATGCGGCCTGGGCAGCAGTGGGCGGACAGAGCGCGATTCTCAAGACCGCCCGGATGGGATACGACGGGAAGGGTCAGGAGATCATCGTCAGCAGCGATGAGTTGCCTGCGGCATTGGTCCGTCTCGGGAGCGTTCCCTGCATTCTCGAGCGTCGCGTTGCGCTCGAGCGAGAGATTTCTGTCATGGTCGCGCGTGGCAGCGATGGTAAGGTGGTCACCTGGCCGATCGCCGAGAACGTGCATCGTGCCGGCATTCTCCACACCTGCGTCATCCCCGCAAACATCCCGGACGATCTGGCCGATGAGGCACGCGCATTGGCCGAACGGATCGTGACCGAACTCGATTACGTCGGCGTGATGGGGGTCGAGTGCTTCATCGCCGACGGGGGGCAGCTGCTGGTGAATGAACTCGCCCCACGTCCCCACAACAGTGGCCACTGGACCCTCGACACATCGGTCACGTCGCAATTCGAGCAGCAGGTCCGCGCGTTGACCGGCCTCCCCCTCGGCGCAACCGAGACGATGGCCCCGGTCGCAATGGTCAACCTGTTGGGCGATTTGTGGCGCACCGGGGAACCGCGTTGGGATCGCGTGCTGTCACTGCCCGGCGTGCGCCTTCACCTGTACGGCAAGAAGTCCGCGCGCGTCGGTCGCAAGATGGGGCACCTGACCGTGACCGCCGCCACCCCTGCCCTCGCGCTGGCTCGAGCGGAAACTGCGTGGAGTCGGCTCGCACACGAATGAGCTAGAGTGCGAGCAGACCTTTGGCCGCCAGCCATGGCAATAGCACGTAGATGGTGAGGTCCCGGATCAGGTAGTAGGCGAAGAACGCTGCCACCACTTTCCAGCCATAAGTCTTGCCGAGCCCGCGCAGTCCTGACTGGCGAAAGACCGCCACCACCTCGCGCATCCCGCTGGACGATCCGGCATACCAGAGGGTCGTCCCCCAGAACGCCAACGCCATGAGACCTGCGGCGACCAGAAAGGGTCGGCCATTGCCGAAGTGGTCGTAGGTGTAGCCCGCGAGCACTGGCCCCACGACACGCGCGAGACTGCCACTGCTCTGGTAGATCCCCATGGTGGCACCGCGGCTCTCGGGCGCCGCGCCGCGCGATGCGAGCGACGACAGCGCGGGATTGGTCACGCCGCTCCCGAACGCGAGTAGCGCCAAGCCGGAGTAGAGTGGTGCGAGGTGGAGCGACGAGCCCACCAGCAGCAGCGCCACGGCCATCAGAAGCGTGCCGGCGATGATCAGGCGAGTCTCCCCCGCCCAGGCAGTGAGCCTGCCGATCAGACCTCCCTGCACGATCACCATCACGATTCCCATCAACGCCAGCAGCCAGCCGGTCCGTTGGGCGCCGAAGCCGTGTCGCGCCTGCACGAAGAGGGCGAGGGTGACCTCCATCTGGGTGAACGCGATCGTCACCAGGAAGAACAGCACCACGGCGGCGCGAGTACCTGCGTCGCCGAGCGTGCGCCGGAGGGCGGCGCGGTCGAATCGCCGCTCCTGATGCGCGGCTCGCACGGCGGGGTCAGCAACCGGTTCAGGCAGCTTGAAGAACGCGAACAGAATGTTCGCCGCGGAAAGCGCGGCCGCAGCGAACATCGGCACGCCATATCCGAATCGCGACAGCACGCCGCCGATGGCCGGCCCGAAGATGAAACCAAGGCCGAAGGCGGCCCCGATCATTCCCATCCCTCGGGCGCGATCTTTTTCGTCGGTGACATCGGCGATGTAGGCCGTGGCGGTGGAAATGTTCGCCCCGCAGAGACCCGCAAACGTTCGCCCCACGAAGAGCCAGAGCAGCGACGGAGCCCAACCGAGGACCAGGAGCGAGATCACGCTGCCGGCCATGCTCGCGAGCAAGACCGGACGACGGCCGATTCGATCCGATAGCCTCCCCCAGACAGGCGCAAAGAAGAACTGCATCACCGAATACGACGTCATCAACCAGCCGAGCGTCGTCGCACTGGCACCGTAGGCCTTGGCATAGTAGGGCAGGATCGGAATCACGATCCCGAAGCCCACGAGATCGATGAAGACGACGAGGAAAATGATCAGCAGCGGACTGCGCTTCTTCACGGCGCAAATCCCGCCGGTTCGCACTTGAGCGCCGTCAACAGGAAGGCGTAGTCGGTCGCGATCTCGCGCAGGCGGTCATAGCGACCGGAGGAGCCTCCATGCCCGGCGCCGAGATTGGTGAGGAAGAGGAGCGGGTTGTCGTCGCTTCGAATCGCGCGGATGCGGGCGACATACTTCGCGGGCTCCCAAAACATCACTTGCGAGTCGTTGAGGGAAGTCCGGACCAGCATCACCGGATAGGGCCCGGCAACGAGGTTGGTGTATGGGCAGTAGCCGCGCATCCAGCCGTACTCTTCTGCGATTTCCGGATTGCCCCATTCATCGTACTCGCCGACGGTGAGGGGGAGCGTCGCATCGGACATGGTGTTGAGGACGTCGACGAAGGGCACCTGACTCAGGACCGCGGCAAAGCGCGACGGGGCAAGGTTCACCACGGCGCCCATCAACAATCCGCCAGCGCTTCCCCCTTCGATCGCCGTACGATCGCGACCGACATGGCCGGTCTCCGCCAGGTGATCGGCGACCGCGAGGAAGTCGGAGAACGAATTCCGTTTCTGCGCCATCCGCCCGGCGTCGTGCCACGGCTTCCCCAGTTCACCGCCGCCGCGCACGTGGGCGATCGCCACCACCACACCACGCTCGAGCAACGAGAGTTGGCCCGAGGAAAAGCTGACGGGATACGGGTATCCGTACGCACCATAGCCATGCAGGAGACAGGGCGCCGAGCCGTCTCGCGGGACGTCGGTACGTCGCACCAGCGACACGGGTACGCGGGTGCCGTCCGGCGCGATCGCTTCGAGCCGCTCCGACACGAATCGACTGGCATCGTATCCGCCGACGACTTCCTGCTGCTTCAGCAGAACGCGGTCGCGAGTCTCGAGGTTGTAGTCATACACGGATGCCGGTGTCACGAGCGACTGGTAACCGACCCGGACCACCGTGAGATCCCATTCGGGGTTGGCGTGCAGGTACGCCTCGAAGGCCGGCTCGGGGAATTCGATGCGGTGGGTGGCGTTGTCATCGAGGCGGTGCACGGCGAGCTGGGTGATGCCTGCTTCACGCTCGCTGACGATGAGATGCCCCGCGAAACAATCATGTCCCTCGAGCATCACCTCGGGCCGATGCGGAAGCACTTGCTCGAGGGTCGCTGCCCTGACATTCCCGACCGGGGCGCGCACCAGCCGGAAGTTGCGGCCAGCGTCATTGATGCGCAGGTAGAAGTGATCGCCGTGGTGATCGATGTCGTATTCGATATCGGCCGAGCGCGGCAGCAATTGCCGCCACGCAGTTGTCGCTTCGGCTGCGAGAAGCACGGCGCAGTCACTGGTCGTGTGGCTGCCGCGGTGCAAGACCAGCCACTCGCGACTCCGCGTCCGACCCACGGAGAGCGACACGGCCTCGTCGGCTTCCTCCTCGACCAGATCACCCGGCGCACCGCCCAGTCGTTGCCGCCAGAGCTGATTCGATCGTTTCGTGTCCGGGTCTTCGGTGACGTAGAAGAGGGTGGTGCCATCGGCGGCCCAGGCGACCGAGGTCACTCTTTCCCGGCGCAGGCCGAGGTCCCGCCGAGAGGCGAGTTCCAAGACGAACAGGGTGTACTGGCGATAGCCGGTGGTATCGAGCGAGTATGCCAGTAGCGTGGCGTCGTCACTGATCGCGAAATCACCCAGCGCGAGATACGAGGTGCCTTCGGCGAGGGTGTTGAGGTCGAGCAGCACCTCCTCGCCGCCGCTCGCCATCGATTCCCGGCGACGACAGTGAATCTGGTACTGCTTCCCTTCTTCGGTCCGGCTGTAATACCAGTACTCCCCGCGACGTACTGGCACCGAGAGATCCGTCTCCTTGATCCGGCCGAGCATCTCGCGGTAGAGCTGTTCCTGCAACGGCTCTGTTGGTGCGAGCACGGCGGTGGCGTAGCTGTTTTCCGCTTCAAGCAGCGCAAGGACGGCCGGGTCCTCCCGATCCCGCAGCCAGGCGTAGTCATCCGGGAGGTGTTCACCGTGACGCACGACGGGGTTGGGGCGGCGATCGGCAACCGGCGGGAGGTTCTGGCTCGGCATCACGGCTCGGGTGTGGGTGGTCACTCGGCCCCAGCACGAGGGCCGCCCGAAGATACTCGTTTCGAGGGTGGCCTTTGAGGGGGCCTCCCCGGCTATTTTACAGGCACCCCCTACGTGATGAGGCGCCCCTGATTCCTGCCCACCCTGAGGACGGCCCCGAGGCGATCTGCCTGCGGATCGCCGGACCGGACGACGCCGATCAGATCGCGGCGATTCATGCTGCGAGCTGGCGGAGCGCCTACCGCGGCATTCTCGACGACGAATTCCTTGATGGCCCTCTCGAGGGGTACTCGCGGGATCGGTGGCGTGCCTGGTTCACCCTCATCGGCGGGCCGCCGGCGCACCTCGTGCTGGCGGAGCGAGACGGCACCCCGGTCGGCTTCCTGTGCATCGTCCACGCGGGTGGAGAATTCGGCGACCTGATCGCGAACCTGCATGTCCTCCTCGATGCACGCGGGATCGGGATCGGCCGTCGCCTGCTCCGGGAAGCGGCTCGACTGGCGCGGACCGAGGGCCAGCGGAGCATGCATCTCTGGGTCTATTCCGGAAATACTGAAGCGATCGCCTTCTACGACCGGGAAGGCGGCGTGGCGGAGTCCGAACAGCCTCATCTCGCCGCCGATGGAAAGATGCGCCCGAGCTGGCGCTATGTCTGGCCGGATGTCGGGCTGCTGCTGATGTGAACCACGCGAAAGGCCCCCGGAAAATCCGAGGGCCTTTCGATGCAACCTGAAAGTGGAGGCGCAGGGAATCGAACCCTGGTCCGCATCAGTGTCCGGGACCGCGTCTACGTGCGTAGGTATCGCTCTTAACTTGGCGCCGGTCCGGTGCGATACCAACCGATCCGACGTTGATCTCCTAAGTTCTCGTTTCCGACGGCGGAGCGACGTCAGTCACCAGCCCAGATTTGCGATCCGATGCCGACGCTCTGGGCGAGCTTCGAACAACGGAGGTACGTCAAGCGAGCGTTAGCTCAGCTTACGCGGCCATTGCCAGTTCAGAGTTGGCAGTTAAATCAGTCCAGAGAGTTTTACCAGCACTCAGGAGCTGGGCACGCGGCGAAGCCTTCTACTAACCCGTCGAAGCCAGTCGCCCCCGTGCCTGAAAGATAGTCCGCCGCCCTCCAATTATCCACATTCCACCTTCCGGACCCACTCATGGCCCGCGCCAGCCTCGCCCTGCTCCTCCTCGCTGCCTCGCAGGTCGCCGCTCAGACCCTTCCGTTGCGGCAGTCCCGCCTCGATGTCAGCGCCGCGGATCCCGCCTTCCGGATTCCACTCGACTCAACCTCCGACGGTCGCTGGCTCGGTGGTGGCGTCGGCATGCCGCGGTGGGATGTCGAGGGAAAGTGGGCCTATTTCGCCTACGACACGGTGGTCAAGGTGGTGGATGGCGTGGTCCCGGAGAGTCCCTGGTGGAGGGTCTCACGGGATGGCAAGCGAATCGAGTCGGTGACTCGCGACGCAGCTGCCCGCATTCCGTTCAACGTCGCCTGGACGCGCGATGGCACTCGGGCGGTCTGGTTCGCCCGCAACGAGTTGCGCGTATGGGAACGCGGGAAGGGGGAGCGTCTGCTGCAGCGTCGGGCAGACGGCATTTCCCCCAGATGGTCACCCGATGACCGGGAGATCCGTTATCTCAGCAACGGTGATCTCTATGCGATCGACCCGTCGAATGCCGTGGAGCGCCAGCTCACCCGCGGATTCACCAAAGGCGAACCGCCGAAGGATGCCAAGGTCAACGTCGAGCTCAAGCGGCAGCAACTGGAACTGTTCGATTTCGTGAAGCGTCGCAAAGCAGATCGCGATACCGCGGAGGCTCGGCGCCTGCGCGATGCGGCGGCCATGCCGATCGTCATCGTCAAGAAGAAGGACGACACCGTCGGCAACCTCGAGCTTTCCGCCGATGGCAGGTACGCGACCTATGTCGTCTCTCCGAAGGTCGACGAGGTCCAGACCGTCTTTGGCGATTACGTCAACGATTCCGGTGTGGTCTACTCCCGGACGTCGCGGGCGAAGGTGGGTGCACCGATCTCGCTCGCGCGCGCAGCGATCGTGACGGCAGACTCGATGGCAATTCCCGACAGCGTGAAAGTGACCTGGGTCGATACCACCGGATTCGGAAAGCCGGTGCGGGCACTCTCCCTCGGCTGGAATCGCCAAGGCACTCACCTCGTCGCCGAGTTTGCATCGCTCGACTACAAGGACCGCTGGGTCGTCCTGGTTGATCCTGCGACCGGCAAGCAGGTCCGGACACTCGACCACCAGCACGATGAGGCGTGGCTGCTCGAATCCTCAGGCTACTCCTGGCTTCCGGATGGTGAACGGATCGGCCTGGTTTCGGAAGTGAGCGGCTGGATGCACCTCCAGCTGATCGCAATGGATGGCAGCCACACTGCGCTGACCAATGGCGCATGGGAGGTCCGTAACGCAGCGCTCTCCCGCGATGGCACCTTCTGGCTGCTGAGCACGTCGATGGCCCACCCGAGCGAGGTCCATCTCTATCGGATGCCGGCGATGGGGGGAGCGCTCACACGAATCGACCAATTGGGCGAAGGCGAACTCAGTCCGACACTCGCTCCGGATGAACGCGGCGCCATCGTCCGCTGGAGCAGCCCGAAGGAACTCACCGATCTCTACCTGATGCCCACACTCGAGAGCGCACCAATCCGGATCACCCGGAGCGGCAGCGACGCGTTCTGGCGGACGGCGTGGCCGGCGAGCGATTTCGTGACGTTCAATGACGACCAGGGAAAGCCGGTCTGGGCGCGGGTCTACCGACCGACGACCCAGCACGCGAACCGCCCTGCGGTTCTGGAAATCCACGGCGCAGGTTACGCCCAGGGAGTGCACAAGTCCTTTGCCGGATCGGGGGCGCACGGCGGCTCGCTGAATGCGAAATATCTCACCGACCTCGGCATCACCTATCTCGTCCTCGACTATCGCGGCAGCGCGGGTTACGGCGGGGCGACTCGTACCGCGGTGTACCGGGCCATGGGCGACCGCGATGTCGCCTCCGCGGTTGCCGCGATCCCATTCCTCCGCGACCGCTACAACGTGAACCCCGAGCGAGTGGGCCTCTTCGGTTGCAGCTATGGCGGCTTCTTCACACTGATGGCGCTCTTTCAGCACCCGGGGCTCTTCAAGGGCGGCGTCGCGCAGTGCTCAGTGACGGACTGGGCTCACTACAACCACTGGTACACCGCGCGCATCCTCAATGGTGCGCCTGCAGAGGACACGACCGCGTACCGGAAGTCTTCGCCGATCCAGTACGCGGCCGGCCTGCAGGACCGACTCATCCTGATGCATGGTCTGGTCGACGACAACGTGGAGTACCAGGACGCCGCACGTCTGGTGCAGCGACTTATGGAACTCGGGAAGGATTTCGAGTTCGTGACCTATCCGATCGAAGCGCACGGATGGCGCACCAGCTGGTCCAAGCGCGACTCGCAACGCAGGATGGCGCGCCTCTGGGACGAAGTCCTGCTGCACTGATGGTTCGTGGTACGCTGTAACGACGGACTGACTCCGCTTCGGGCGGAGTCAGGTCGCTAGGTGAGCCAGCCCTTCTTCCGGAACCAGAGCCAAATGCCGGCGGCCACGGCGAGCATCATGCCGAGCACGGCCGGATAGCCCCACTTCGCCGACAGCTCCGGCATGTAGTGGAAGTTCATGCCGTAGACGCCGACGATGAAGGTGAGCGGCAGGAAGAACGCCGAGAACACCGTCAGGACCCGCATCACTTCATTGGTGCGGTGGGATGCCATCGCGAGGTGAACCTGCAGTAGCAGGTTTACCTCTTCGAGCAATTGGTCGGCCCAGAAGAGGTAGGCATCCACTGACTCTCGCAGGTCCTGGAAGAGCGGTTCGGTACGCCCGGCCGGAGGGACCAGCTTCTGCAGGACGTTGGTGGTCTGGAAGAGGATCCGGCGAGTGAGTGAGACGCGCCGCTTGAGATTGTGCGCCTGCTGGAGCGATGGCGGCTGGCCCCGATCGAAGATCGCGGCCTCGAAACGGTCGAGCGTCTGCTCGTCGCGGGCGAGCGGGGCGTCATAGGAATCGAGCGTGGCGTGACCGAGCCCATAGAGGAGCGGCGTGAGTTCACACGATTCATGGCCGGTCGGTGCACTGAAGCGGTCCCGCAGTCGCGAGACTTCGTGCAACTCCACCCGATGCACCGTGATCATGAAATCGAGCCGGAAGAAGACCGCGACCTTCCTGGTCAGCTCCTGGATGGTACCCGCATCGTCCGGGGCAGCGTCATCGTGGACGCGCAGGATGAGAAAAGTCGCGTCGCCGAGTCGTTCGAACTTGGGGAGATGATCGGGGTCGAGGCAGTCTTCCACCACGGTGGGTGGCAAGCCATACTGCTGAGCGAGTTCCTGCAGCTCTTCACGCGTCGGACCGACGACATCAATCCAGGTGAAGCCATCGGGGCCGGCCACGCGGTGATGCACGTGCGCTACGCGGCCTCGACCAGGGACTCGCGCTCGAGGTAGTCGGCGAAGATCCGTTCGGCTTCCACCATCGAGGTCACGTGGAAGAGGCGGCCGCGCAGCGTGCTCGAGGCATGGAGCCCCTTGGTGTACCAGCCGAAATGCTTGCGGAACTCGACCACGGTGTGCGGGGTATCGCCCTGCAGCTCGATCGCGAGGTGCGCGTGCTCAAGGGCCACGGCCAGGCGTTCGGCCGGCGTCGGCGAGGCCGGTTTCGGCAGGCCATCGAGCAAGGCACGGGCTTCACGAAAGAGCCACGGGTTGCCGAACGAGCCACGTCCAATCATCACGCCGGCACAGCCGGTGTGCTCGCGCATCCGCAGCGCATCCTCCGGCGTCACGACATCACCGTTGCCGATCACCGGGATGTCGAGCGCCTCGACGCACATCGCGATATCGTCCCAGTTCGCCTTGCCGCTGAACATCTGGGTGCGCGTCCGGCCGTGGAGGGTGAACACCGCGGCACCGGCATCCTGCATCCGGAGGGCGATGCCGACCGGATTGCGCGAGTCATCCGACCAGCCGCTGCGCGTCTTGACGGTGACCGGCAGGTGAGTCGCAGCCACGCAGGCGCGGATGATCCGATCGACCAGGTCCATGTCGCGGAGGCAGCCGCTGCCGCCATTCCGCTGGACCACCTTCTTGACCGGGCAGCCGAAATTGATGTCGATGAAGTCCGGAGCGTAGTGCTCGGTCACGAGTGCCGTGGCCTCGGCCATGGCATCGGCGTGGGAGCCGTAGATCTGGATGCCAAGCGGCCGCTCGACTTCGTCGAACTCGCACCCCTCGAGGGTCTTCGAGATCCGCCGGCGAATGGCCTCCGAGTTGAGGAACTCGGTCAGGACGACGTCGGCCCCCATCCGGCGGGAGATCCGCCGGAACGGGGGTTCAGAGACCCCGGCCATCGGGGCAAGAAAGAGCGGGACCGGCGAGCCGGTCCGATAGGGGAACTCCATGCCGGCAAATGTAGTGGGAGGGGGGCGACCATCGGCAGGCCCCCGCCCAGGGGCCTGGCTGGCCTCAGGAGGGGCCCGATGCGCCCAAAGCGGCTGTCCGACCTCCCGGGCGGGGCCGGACGCGTTGAACCCATCCCAGACCGTAGTTACCGTTCCCGCCCATGCAACTCCTCCCCCGCTTCGCGAACGATGCCATCGACCTCGACCTTGCCGCGACCTCCAAGGAGGAGGTACTGGCCGCGATGGTCGCCCTGCTGCACATCGATGACGAGCCGTCCGAGGTGCTGCGCCGGATGCTGCAGCGCCGCGAGCAACTCGGGTCCACGGGGGTCGGTCGGGGGATCGCCATTCCGCACTGCCGCTCGCTGGTGGTGCCGCAGCTACGGATGGCCTACGGGCGAATACCGGCGGGCCTCGGCTACGACGCGATCGACGGCAAGCCGGTGCACCACGTCTTCCTGATCGTGGCACCACCGGTGGAAGTGTCGAACGACTATTTGCCGGTGCTGGGCCGACTGGCCCAGTTCGCGAAGGATCCTGAGGTGCCGGAGCGGTTGGCCGCGCTCACCACTCCGGCGGAGTTCTTCACCCTGCTCGAAGAAAAGGGCGCCTGACTATTCCCACTCGATCGTCGCAGGGGGTTTGCTGCTGATATCGTAGACAACCCGATTGACGCCGCTGACTTCGTTCGCAATCCGATTCGAGATCACCGCCAGTACATCATGCGGGAACGGGAACCAGTCGGCGGTCATCCCATCACGTGACGTAACCGCGCGTAATCCGATCGTCTGGTCGTAGCTCCTGAAGTCGCCCATCACCCCGACCGAGCGAATCGGCAGCAATACCGCGAACGCCTGCCAGATGGTGTCGTAGAGCCCCGCCTCGCGAATCTCCTCGATGAAGATCGCATCCGCCTTCTGCAGCAGCTCGAGTTGCGACGGGGTGACCTCGCCCAGAATCCTGATCGCGAGCCCCGGTCCCGGGAAGGGATGGCGACCCACCATTTCCTCGGGGAGCCCGAGTTCGCGGCCCACCTGACGCACCTCATCCTTGAACAGCTCGCGCAACGGCTCGATCAGCTTGAACGGCAACCGCTCGGGCAGGCCGCCGACGTTGTGGTGCGTCTTGATCGTGACCGAGGGGCCGCCGGTGGGTGAGAACGACTCGATCACGTCCGGATAGAGTGTCCCCTGCACCAGGAAACCGACGTTGTCGCCCACGGCCTTCGCTTCCTGCTCGAAGACATCGATGAAGCGATGACCGATCAGCTTTCGCTTGGTCTCAGGATCGGTCACCCCGGCGAGGTCGGCGAGGAATTCCTTCGAAGCATCCACGGTGCGGAGATCGATGCCGAGGTTGCGCCGAAAGGTCTGTTCGACCTGCTCGCGCTCGTTGAGCCGCAACAGTCCATGGTCGACGAAGATGCAGGTCAGCCGGTCGCCAACAGCGCGGTGCACGAGTGCTGCCGCCACCGACGAGTCGACACCACCGGAGAGGCCACAGATGACGCGTGTGGTCGGACCGACCAGCTCGCGGATGCGGGCCACCTCGCTCTCGACGAAGTGTTCGGGAGTCCAATCAGGCGAGCAGCCGCAGATCTCGAAGAGAAAGTTGCCGAGGATCTCTCCGCCCCGCGGCGTGTGCGCGACCTCAGGATGGAACTGCACCGCATGCAGGGGAAGCGAGTCGTGCTGAATGGCTGCGATCGGCGAATTCTCGCTCGAGGCCGTGACATGCCACCCCGGCGGCGCCGCGTTCACATGATCGCCGTGGCTCATCCAGACCGGTGTAGTACCGCCCGAGGTGAAGCCCCGGAAGAGCGTCCCGCCTTCGACCTTCACATCGGCTCGCCCGTATTCGCGACGTGCTGCGCTGACCACGCTGCCACCGGAAAGATGCGCCAGCAGCTGCATCCCGTAGCAGAGCCCGAGTACCGGTGGCCCAAGCGTCAGCAGGTCAGGGTGCGCCGTCGGCACGCCGTCACCGTAGACCGAGTTGGGACCGCCGGAGAGGATGATCCCCTTCGGCTTCCAGGCACGGATCCAGTCGATGTCCCGCGACGGAGGGTGGATCTCGCAATAGACGCGCTGCTCACGCACCCGGCGGGCGATGAGCTGGGTGTATTGCGAACCGAAGTCGATGATCAGGATTCCGTCTGGATGGCTCACGGCAACTCATCGGCAAAAGGGTCGGCAACTTCATCGTGGAACAACGCGGTCAGTCGCTCGCGGGGCTTCACGACCGCCCACCGTCCGTCATCCACCAACACTTCGGCGGCACGCGCGCGACTGTTGTAATTCGAGCTCATCACGAAGCCATACGCCCCGGCGCCGAGCACGGCGAGCAGGTCGCCGGCAACCACGGGAGGGAGATCGCGCTCGAGGGCAAGGAAGTCGCCGGTCTCGCATACCGGGCCGACAACGTCCATGGCGATCGACGACTGGTGCGACTCCTCGACCGTGAGGATGTCATGCCAGGCCTTGTAGAGCGATGGCCGCAGCAGGTCATTCATTCCGGCGTCGACGATGGCGATCTCGCGCCCACCCGAATGCTTCCGATGGACCACGCGGGTCAGCAGCAGACCGGCGTTGCCAACCAGGTAGCGACCCGGTTCGACGCCAATGGTGCAGCCGCTTGCCGTCAGTCGATCGCGGAGCGGGGCGAGCCATTCGTCCGGGCTCAGTGGTGATTCATCGTGATAGCGGATCCCGAGACCGCCGCCGATATCGAGCACCTCCGGCGTGTGCCCCGCGGCCCGCACCCGCTCAAGCAGCGCCAGCATGCGATCGAGCCCGGCCTCATACGGAGCGGCATCGAGCAGCTGCGACCCCAGGTGCATCGCCACAGCGCCGAGGCGGAGGCCGGGAGTTTCCTCGAGGACCGCAAGCGCTTCGTCGAGCTGATCGGTGGCGATGCCGAACTTGACGCCACCCTTGCCGGTGGAGATGTACGGGTGGGTGTTCGCCGTGACATCAGGGTTGAATCGGATGCCCACCGAGACCTGCGCGCCGCGAAGGTCAGCGAGTAGTCCGAGTCGACGCAGTTCGGCGAGTGACTCGACATTGATGTGGCCAACGCCCGCCGCCATTGCCGCCATCAGCTCTTCGTCGGTCTTCCCTACCCCGCTGAAGACGATGTGCGCGGCAGGAATACCTGCCGCGAGCGCGCGCAGCAGTTCGCCACCGGAAACGATGTCAGCTCCGGCTCCGAGCTTCCCGAGCAGTCGCAGGACCGCGAGGTTGGAATTCGCCTTGACCGCATAACAGATCCGGTGGGGCAGCGCACCGAACGCCGCATCGAGCGCACGGTAGCGCGCAGCGATCGTCGGCGCGTCGTAGCAGTACGCCGGCGTACCTGCCTGTTCGGCAATCTCACTCAGCGGCACACCGCTCATCGCAAGTGCGCCGCCCTCGAGCCGGGTGAGCCCCGCCTCGGCGAGTCGAGGGTCTAGTATGCCTTGGCCCACAGAGCCTCAACCGTGGCGGGCCGCCCGGTCCAGATACAGGTGGTCGGCGCTTCGGCGCTGCGGAACTCCGCATCGGGAAGATTCCGAATCGTCGCCTTGGTCTGCTCCTTGATCTCGGCCTCGACCGCCGGATCACCGCACCAGCCGGCATAGACAAAGCCCTTGTCGGCGGCAATCCAGTCGATGAACTCCTGCTTCGACTTCGGATTGCGCAACGTGGCCGCTTCACGGCGAGCCACGGCGGCGTCAAACAGCGCCTGCTGCATGGTCTCCATTTCGGCCTTGAGTCGATCGACGATTCCTGCTTGTGGAATCGGCTCCTTCCCGCCGGTTCGCCGGGCAAGCATGGCGCTTCCGTTGGCGAGGTCGCGAGGACCGAGCTCGAGCCGGAGTGGGACGCCACGCGATTCCCACTCGTAGTACTTGGCGCCGGGCTTCATCCCTTCCCGCTTGTCGCTATTGGTGCGGATGCCGCCAGCACGGAGCTCGGCCACCAGAAGGTCGGTTGCCGCGAAGACCTCGTCCCGCTCGGTATCGGTCTTCCAGATCGGCACGATCATCACCTGCCACTGCGCCAGGCGGGGCGGACAGACCATTCCGGAATCATCGCCGTGGACCATGATCAGGCCGCCGATCATTCGTGTCGAGACACCCCACGACGTATTCCACACGTGATCGAGACCACCGTCGGCAGTCTGGTACTTCACGTCGAAGGCCTTGGCGAAGTTCTGGCCGAGGTTGTGGGACGTTCCGGCCTGAAGGGCCTTGTTGTCCTGCATCATCGCTTCGAGCGAATAGGTACGCAGCGCGCCAGCGAAGCGCTCGCTGTCGGTCTTCCGACCAGTCACGACCGGCATCGCCATCCACTCTTCCATGAAGGTCCGGTAGAGGCCGAGAATCATCAGCGTCTCGGTCTCGGCTTCAGCCTCGCTGGAGTGCGCGGTATGTCCTTCCTGCCAGAGGAATTCAGTCGTGCGAAGGAAGAGCCGGGTGCGCATCTCCCAGCGGACCACGTTGGCCCACTGGTTGATCAGCAACGGCAGGTCGCGCCAGCTCTGGATCCACTTCGAGAACATCGCGTAGATGATGGTCTCGGAGGTCGGACGCACCACCAGCGGCTCCTCGAGCTCCTTGCCGCCGCCGTGCGTCACCACCGCGACTTCAGGTGCGAAGCCCTCGACGTGCTCGGCTTCCTTCGAGAGGAAGCTTTGCGGAATGAAGAGCGGGAAGTAGGCGTTCTGGTGACCGGTCGCCTTGAACATGTCGTCGAGCGCCCGCTGCATGTTCTCCCAGATCGCGTATCCGTTCGGACGAATGACCATGCAGCCACGCACCGGCGAGTAGTCCGCCAGCTCGGCCTTCATGATCAGGTCGTTGTACCAGGCAGAGAAGTCCTGCGCCCGCGTAGTGATTGCTTTCGACTCGGCCATCGGTCAGCTCTTCCCGGAAAGTAGGTCGCGACACACGCGGGTCAGATCGGCAAGGGCGACGCCCTGCTGCGATTTGTCCGCGAAATTCTTGAGCTGCACTTCGCCCTTGGCACGGTCATCCGGCCCGATCACCACGGCCAGCCTGGCGCCACGTGCATCGGCGACCTTGAGCTGCTTGCCGAGGCCGCTGGTGTGGAAGGCGTACTCGACCCGCAGCCCCGCATCACGCAACTGGTGCGCGATCGCCAGCACGAACGGCTCGTCCTCCGAGGTGACCGAGGCGACAAACAAGTCCACGCTCGCAGGCGCATCGGGCTTGAGCCCGCGCTCCTTCAGCAACTCGCCCAGCACCACGTCACCCATGCCGAATCCAAGCGCGGGGAGATCAACGCCGCCGAGGTTGGCGAGCAAGGTGTCGTAGCGACCACCGCCACAAATTGCGCGGAGGGTGCGCTGGGCATCAAACAGCTCGAACACCGTGCCGGTGTAGTAGGCGAGCCCGCGCACGATCGACAGATCAAGCTCGATGAATTCGCTGAGGCCCATCGCTGCCAGCGCGTCGATCGCCAGTCGCAACGGTTCGCCTGCTGCGAGCGCTGCCGGATACGGTGCGAGCGCCGCCGCGAGGTCGGTCCAGTTGCGCTTGTCGCGAAGCGACTCGACGAACTCGAGAGATCCAGCTCGATCGGCGCCCGCAGCATCGAGAAACGCCTGCTTCCGACCGGCGTATTCCGAACGTCCCAGCTTGTCGAGGGCGTGCATCAACAGGGGACGATGCTCCGGCGCAATGTCGAGCGCTGCCAGAATTCCGTCGAGGAGGCGTCGATCTGAGAGTCGGACCTTGAAGTCTGCCGCCGTGAGCCCGAGCTCACGCATCAGATCGATCGCCAGCGCGATGATCTCTGCATCGGCGAGTGGTCCCGCTTCGCCGATGAGGTCACAGTTGAGCTGGAAATGCTCGCGCAGCCGACCGCGCTGCTGTCGCTCGTAGCGGAACAGCTGCGGGATCGAGAACCACCGAATCGGCTTCTTGAGACCGTTGGCGCGCTCGGCCACCATGCGCGCGAGGGTCGGCGTCATCTCGGGCCGGAGCGAGACCTCGCGACCACCCTTGTCGGTGAAGTTGTAGAGCTGTCCCACGATCTCGTCGCCGCTCTTCGCCGTGTAGAGGTCGAGCGGTTCGAGAGGAGGGCCATCGTATTCCTCGAAACCGTATCGCATCGCGACCCGGCGCCAGGCCCCGAAGATATGGGCCCGGAACGCCAGGTCGTCAGGAGCGAAATCGCGGAATCCGGGCAGGGTCCGGAAAGTCATGGCACAAAATACACCGGCGCCGCGCCTCTTGGGCGGCTTCGTGGTGGCTCAGACCGACGAAAGCCCCCGAGCCTCGAGCACATCGCCCACGGTGTGGAAGGAGCCGGTCACCAGCACGGTCCCTGCCCCGGCTTCCACGACCCGTAGCGCCTCGTGAAAGTCAGGCACCAGCCGCCAGCGGGATCGGGCCCGAGGCCGGGCCGGGTCGGCCAGCCACCGCTCCAGCCAGCCGAGGTCCCAGCGACGCGTATCGGCACTCGGCGCCACGGTGAGCACGCCAAGGTCCACCACGGTATCGAGCGCGACCAGCATCTCCGGCCACGCCTTGTCCCCCAGAATCGAGACCAGCGCATGTACCGGCCCTTCGGGAGGGGCGGCCTCGAGTGCCGACACCAGCGCTGCCATCCCGTCGGGGTTGTGCGCGACATCAAAGAGCCAACGCCCGCGGCGATCGAGTCGCCCCGGCAGACGCGCCGAGCCAAAACCTGCAGCGGTATCCTCGTTGGATGGGCGCAGCGTGGCTGGCAGTTCGGCAAGCACAGCGGCAGCGATCGCAGCGTTGCGACGCTGGTGCGGACCCTTGAGTCCGAGCGGGCCGTTCCATCGCGCCTCGCTCGGTACCACGACCGGCAGGAACTTGCCCGCTGGTTCGCGCCGGCGCACAACGTCCGCCCCGGCGCTCTTCAGGACATCAGCGAGTACCGGATCCGGCTCCCCGATCACGAACGGTACACCCGGTTTGGCGATGCCTGCCTTTTCCGCGGCGATAAGCTCGAGAGTGTCGCCGAGATACTTCTGGTGATCGAGCGCGATGTGGGTCACGCCGCTCACAACGGGCGTCAGCACATTGGTGCTGTCGAGCCGCCCGCCGAGTCCCACCTCGATGACCGCGATATCGACCTCGCGGGCAGCGAAGTCCGCCAGCGCGATCGCCGTCGTGACTTCGAAGAAAGTGGCGTTGGAGGATTCGATCAGCGGCTTGAGCTTGGCGGTCCATGCGCTGACGGCCATTTCGCTGATCGGCACACCATCGACCCGAATGCGCTCACGAAACGATACCAGGTGAGGCGAGGTGTAGAGTCCGACCCGCAAACCGCGCGCTTCCAGCGCCGACGCAATGAGCGTGCAGACGCTACCCTTGCCATTGGTCCCGCCGATGTGAATCACCGGATAGAACTGCTGCGGCTGCCCGAGCGCTGCGAGCAGCGCCTCGGTGGTGTCGAGGCCGAACTTGATGGTGGTGGTGCGCGGGAAGAGGAACTCGAGTGCGCTCTCGTAAGTATCAGTCACTTGGTACTCATCGCGCCGCCGACTCTCATCTGCGAGAGTCGGCAGCCGCGAAGGTCACGCAGCAGAAGCGGCCTTGGCCGGGATCCTGTGTCCCTGGAAATGCCGCAACAGGCGCGCCGTGGTCTCGCGCAACGACGCACGCGGAACGACATCATCGATCTGTCCCTTTTCAAGCAGGAACTCGGCCGTCTGGAATCCTTCAGGCAGGTCCTGGCCGATCGTCATCTTGATCACGCGCTCACCAGCGAAGCCGATCACTGCGCCCGGCTCGGCCAGGATCACATCGCCCTGCATCGCGAACGACGCCGAGACGCCGCCCGTGGTCGGGTCGGTGAGAATCGAGATATACGGAACCGCTGCTTCCTTCATCATCGCGATCGCAGCCGACGTCTTGGCCATCTGCATCAGCGAGAGGGCGCCTTCCTGCATCCGGGCGCCGCCAGAGGTGCAGACCAGCACGAGCGGAATCTTCTTCTCGGCCGAGCGGCGCGCGAGGCGGGCGATCTTCTCGCCGACCACCGAGCCCATCGAGCCACCCATGAATCGGAAGTTCATCACGCCGAGGTGCAGCGGAAACCGCTCAAGCTTGGCGATACCCGTATAGATGGCATCGGAACTCGACGCCTTCTTGCGGGCGGCTACCAGGCGATCGGCATAGTGCTCGAAGCCGAGCGGGTCGATCGACGACAGGTTGGTGAACATCTCCTTCCAGCTGCCGTCATCGGTGAGGAGTTCGATGTACTCCTCGGCCGAAAAGCGCTTGTGTGTCCCGCACTCGGGACAGACGTTGAGCGCCTTCTCGAACTTTTCCTTGATATCGATATGGCCACAGGAGTCACACTTCTCCCAGGCGTCCGCGGGGATCTCCAATCGCTCCCGGGGAGCAGTTCTGGGCTTTCGCTCCTTCTTGAACCACGCCATGACGGCCATAGTACCTCGAGTAGCGCTGGACTCCGGGGGGAGATCCAACGGACCATACAAGCTGGGGCGCGGCTGGAGTCTGCGCAAGACCTTGACAGCTAAGTCGTTGTCAGGACTCCAGATAGCCTGACGCCCTGGCCTCTTCCGAGGCCCGGAATGCCAGCCCCAGGGCGATGAACATCGCGATCAGGAAGGAGCCGCCGAAGGAGAAGAATGGCAGCGGAATCCCGGTAATCGGCATAAGTGAGACACTCATTCCGATGTTTTCGTAGATATGCGTGAAGATCAGACCTACTATCCCGAAGACGCACAGCGAGGCATACGGGTCGCTCGCCCGCCGCGCGATCCGGATCAGAATGAAGAGCAGTGTGAGCAGCAAGCCCAGCACCACCACGACGCCCACGAAGCCGAACTCCTCGCCCACCACCGCAAAGACGAAGTCGGTCCAGTGCTCGGGGATGTAGCCCGAGCGCTTCTGCGTTCCAAGCGTGAAACCGGTGCCGAACCAACCTCCCGAGCCGATCGCGACCTTTGACTGAATCGCCTGGTATCCGGGTCCCTTGCGGTAGTTCTCGGGATTGAGGAACGAGAGAATTCGTTCCTGCTGGTACTTCGCCATCTTGCCCCAAACCACGATGTAAATCACGCCCATCGCGGAGTTGGCGATATAGACGCCGATTGCCTCGAAGATGAACGGGCGCCAGATCAGCAGCAGGACGAAGAGCACCACCATCCAGGCGCTCCAGAGCGCCGTGTTCCACGCCAGCATCAACGAGACCACCGGTGAGGCGAGCAGTACCAGCAATGAAGGCGCAACACCGGCCCAGTAGAGCATCGCGAAGAGGACCCCGGCAAAGACGATGGCACTGCCAAGGTCGGGCTGCTTGAGCACCAGCAGCGCCGGGATGAACGCGATCATCACCGGTGCGAAGAGGCCGCGCAGGGTGTTCGGCGGCTCCCGTCGAGCTGCCAGCCAGCGTGCCAGCATCAGGATGGTGGCGAGCTTGGCCACCTCCACCGGCTGTCCGAGTCGGATATCACCGATGGCCAGCCAGCTCTTGCTGCCGGCTCCTGTTCCGAATCCCTTGCCGATCACCAGGGTAAGGGCGAGAAGTCCCAGGCCGAACCCGTACGCCCACGGTGCAGCCCACTCGAGAATGCGGAACGAGATGCGGTAGGCGAATGCCGCACAGATCGTCCCTGCCCC
>JBDSMX010000119.1:0-21680 GCA_039915645.1 Gemmatimonadales bacterium
TCGCCGATAGTGGCGGTGCGGTGGTGCTGATCACCCACAAGCTCGACGAGGTCTTTGCCGCCGCCGATCGCGTGACCGTACTCCGAAGGGGGAGGGTCACCCTCACCGGCAAGGTTGCCGCGGAAAGCCCGGCGTCACTGGCGGAGGCGATGCTCGGAAGTGCGCTGCCGAGAACGAGCCGGGTGCCGGCTGTTCCGGGTGACGTGCTGGTACGCGGCGAATCGCTGCTGATTGGTGGGCCACCGCAATCCTTCGCGATGCGATCGGGTGAGGTCGTGGGGATCGCCGCGATCGAGGGGAATGGTCAGCGCGAGTTGCTGCGAGCGATTGCGGGAGTTGTACCCGCGCGCGGTACCCTCGAGGTGGCCACACCGGTCGCATTCGTTCCCGAGGATCGAACGCGTGAGGCGCTGATCCCCGCCTTCACCCTCACCGAGAACCTGCTGCTCGGCGTGCTCGATCGCGCCGGGGCGTGGATTGACTGGACCGCCTGGCGCGCGCGAACCAAGCAACTGCTCGAGGAATTCGACGTCCGCGCCGATGGTCCCGAGACCCTCGCCGCGCAACTCTCTGGTGGCAACCAGCAGAAGCTGATCTTCGCACGTGCCTTTGAGCGCGCGCCCCGAGTACTGGTGGCCGAAGATCCGACCCGCGGACTCGACATCCTCGCGACGCAGGCGATTCACGAGCGACTTCGTGCCGCCGCCGCTCAGGGGATGGCGGTCGTGATGTACTCGTCCGACCTCGACGAAGTCCTCGCGATTGCAGACCGGGTGCTGGTCATCGCGAATGGCGTGATTCGAGAGTTGCCCGTGGACGCGTCACGCGAGGTCGTGGGTCAGGCGCTGCTCGGAGTCGGTCAGTGACGGCGCCGGCGCGGCTGGTATCGCGCTGGGCGCGACACGGATTGCTCGAGGCCCTGCTCGCTTTCGGCGTTGGTCTCGCGCTGCTCGCCGTGTTCCTTGGCGTCGCCGGCTTCGATGTCGGCGCCTCGCTTGCGGCACTCTGGCGCGGCGCGTTCGGCTCCTGGTATGCGATCTCGTCGGCCACACTGGTGCGGGCCACTCCGCTGATTGTATTGGGGCTCGCCTTCACCCTCGGAAGCAAGGGCGGCGGGCTCAACATCGGCATGGAAGGGCAGTTTGCGCTCGGGGCGATTGCGGCTACGTGGGTCGGACTCCACGCGACTGCGCTGCCGCCTTTCGTCGCCATTCCAATTGTGCTCGGCGCAGGCGCGGTCGCGGGCGCCGCCTGGATGCTGTTGCCGGTTGCCATGCGGCTGCGCTTCGGCGTGACCGAAGTCATTTCGACGCTACTGCTCAATTTCGTCGCCGATGCTGCAGTGTCGTATGCAGTCACTGGCCCGCTGCAGGAGCCATCGCACATCTACCCGCAGAGCGGACCGATCGCGATCTCCGGCCAGCTGCCGAAGCTGATCACCGGCGCACGGATGCATCTCGGTTTGCCGATTGCATTGTTGCTGGCCCTGTTGCTAGGGCTGCTCTTCTGGAAGAGTCGTTGGGGGTTCCGACTCCGGGCCGTGGGAGCAGGCGCCACTGCTGCGAGGGTCACCGGTGGGATCGCAGCGTCGGGCGTGCTGGCGACTGCCCTGCTCTGGTCGGGCGCACTCGCCGGCCTCGGCGGTGCCATCGAGGTCAGCGGTGTCTCCTATGCCCTCTACCAGAACCTCTCACCGGGATACGGCTTCACCGCGATCGCGGTGGCACTGCTCGGTCGGCTGCAGCCGCTCGGGGTGGTGGTGGCCGGAGTGCTCTTCGGCGCACTCGAGGCCGGTGCCGGTGCGATGCAGCGGGATGCCGGCGTTCCGGCTGTGGCGGTGCAGGTGGTTGAGGCGGTGGTGATCCTGACCCTCGTGATCCTCACCAGGCGGCAGGAGCGCGACCAATGATCGGCGATCTGCTGACCGCCGCGGTCCGGGTGGCGACCCCGCTAGCCCTCGCGGCCATTGGTGAGACTCTGGTCGAGCGCGGCGGCGTCATCAATCTCGGTATTGAGGGGGCGATGCTCGCCGGCGCGCTGGGTGCCGCTATTGGTGCCAGCAGTGCCGGGACGGGGGCCGGAGTAGCGGTGGCGGTGCTCGCGGGAGTCGCGACGGCGGCGATCTTCGCGGCGGTTGCGATCGGAGTTCGCGCCGACCAGATCATTACCGGAACCGCCGTTACGTTGGGAATGACCGGCCTCACCGGCGTGATTGCGCGGCGATTCTTCGGTGTCGGCGGCGCCGGGCTATCGCTGCCGACCCTTCCACCGCTCAGGATTCCGGTGCTCGCCGAAATTCCCGTGATCGGCGAGGTGTTCTTTAATCAATCGTCACTTACTTACTTCGCCTATCTCGTCATCCCGCTCACCGGATGGCTGATCTTCCGCACCCGGTATGGGCTGGAGCTCCGGGCCGCCGGAGCGTCGGCGAGCGCCGCTGCCGCCTCTGGTGTCCGGGTCGGCCGGGTCCAGACAGGAGCAATCCTCATTGGCGGAGCGATGGCGGGGCTCGCCGGCGCCTCGCTCGTGCTGGCCCAGGTTGGGACCTTCACCGAACGGATGACAGGGGGCCGGGGCTTCATTGCCATTGCCATCGTGGTGCTGGGCCGGCAGCGCCCGGGAATGGTGGCGGCGGCCTCGCTACTCTTCGGGGGTGCGACTGCGCTGCAGTACATCGTCCAAGCCAGCGGTAGCGGGGTACCCTATCAGCTCTGGATTGCCCTGCCCTACCTGCTCGCGCTTGCGGCGGTAGGACGCCGTCGCCCGATCGGTCCCTGAAGGCTCCTCCCGTGTCCTGGAGTTCCCGAATGCGCGCGATGCACTGGATCCTCACCGTCGCCGCGCTCACCGCGGGATGCACCGGCGATAGAGCACTGGCTCCGATCTCCCTCGAACCGATGTCTGTCATCGGTGCCACCGAGGGCGCCGGGACGATGGCGACGTGGCCTCGGGTCAGCGCGCATCACCCGGCCGGTTACCGGGTGCTGGTGCCGCAACCCGGTGGCGTCGCGTCGCTGCCGCTCGCCTACAGTGATAGTGGCGCCTTTCTCGGGCCACTCGGCACCTCGGGAGATTCTGCGGATGGATTCCGCGAACCGCTCTTCGCGCGGATCGGGCTGGGGGATTCGCTCTGGCTCTTCGACAATGCCCAGCGCGCCCTGGTCTTCTCGCCGGCGCGAAGCTGGGTCCGCACGGTGCAGCTCCCGATTGGACCGTGGGACGCCGAGGTGGGAATGGATGGTCGCGTGCTGCTGGCGTCGTCGTCGAGTGAGCGTCCCTTCCCGTTGTTGCTGCTCGCTCCCGACGGCGCCATTGCGAAACAGATCGCGGGAGACAGCGCCGCACTCGCGATTCATTCGCCGCGTCGGCTGGTCCGGGCGCCGGACGGTTCCTGGTGGACGATGCCGATGCAGTTCCGCTATCGCCTGGAGCATTGGGATAGCACCGGCACATTGCTCGGTGTCATTGACCGACAGCCGGACTGGTTTGCGCCGTATTCAACGGCGAGTGCGCCGAGCAACACCACGCCGCCATCGCCGATGCTGATGGACGCATGGTTCGATGCGGCTGGGCGGCTCTGGGTTCTGGGGAAGGCGGCCGATCCGAAGTGGAGCGCGGGGTTGAGCGCGACCGGGAGTGACAGCACCGCATCGCCATCGATCAGCGACGCCGACAAGGTGTACGATACGGTACTCGATGTGCTCGATCCTGCGAGCGGTGCCCTCCTCGCCACCACGCGATTCGATGTCTCCTATCCGTTTGCGGTCGAACCCGGTGTCGTGATGCGGGTGCGCAGAACTGGCAACGGCTGGAATCAAGCCGAACTGATGCGGGTAGTGTTCGACACGACGCGACTCAAGCGAGGCAAGTAACAATGAGCGGATTCTTTCTGGGGTTGCGCACGGCGAAATACAGCGTGGTTGATCTCGCCAAGGCCAAGGCATGGTATGCCGAGGTCGTGGGCCATGCACCGTATTTTGATGAACCGTTCTATGTCGGATTCAACGTCGGCGGCTACGAGCTCGGACTCGTTCCCGATGGCGGTGCGCCGCTTCGTGCCGAAGCGGGCGTCGCCTACTGGGGCGTCACCGACGCCGAGGCGGCATATGCTCGCCTGATTCTTCTGGGAGCGACTCCGCAGGATCCGGTGCAGGATGTCGGCGGCGGGATCAAGGCGGGCGCGGTGCACGACCCGTTCGGCAACATCTTCGGCGTGATCGAGAATCCGCATTTCACGCTCGACAGCTGAGCGGCGCGGTTGACCGTGCGCCGACGCGTCCTGATCGGAATCTCGCTCCTCGGGGCGTGCAGCAAACCCGCCGCCACTGCGGCGGCCAGCGCGACGATCACGACCCGCGATTCCGCCGGCGTCGTGATCGTCGAGCATCCGGCCGGTGCACTCTCACAGGCACCCCGCTTTCGACTCGGCGCACCGATCGTGACCATTGGCGGGCCGAAGGCCGACGCCATGCACGAAGCGACGTTTGTCGGTTCGGCTGTCTTTGTCGGACCCGATCGGTTCGTGACCGCGGATCATCACGCATACAAGCTGACGCTCTTCGACAGCACCGGAAAGCCACTCGCGAGCTATGGCCGGCGTGGCGAAGGCCCGGGAGAATTCCGCAACCGGCCGGTGCCGTATCGCGCCGACGATGGTTCGATCTGGCTGCTCGATTTTCCCGGCCGGATCGTGCGGCTCACCTCCGACCTGCAGCTGCGAACCGATGTGGCACTCGCGGTACCACCGATGTCGGATCAATGGCTGATGCCCGTTGGCGACGGGAGCGTTCTCGCGGTGCGTCGTGCGCCAATCCTGCCGCAGAGTGTGACGGAGGCGCCAGGGCGCGGTCTGGAATATCTGATCCGACTCAATCCGGCTGGTGTCGACACGCTTGCGACCTGGCAAGGGCTCGAGTGGTATCCCGTGGCCGGCAATGAGGGCGACAAGACTTTCGTGGCCTACGATCAGCGCGAGTTCGGCAAGAACACCGTCGTCCGCGCCTGGGGGCATCGCGTTGCCGTCGGCAGCAACGATGGCTGGATGTTCGAGGTACGCGACAGCACCGGAGTGCTGCGTCAGCGGGTGGTGCTCCACGAAGCTGCGCGACTTGTCACCGAGACGATGAAGGATTCGGTGAAGGCGCACCTGCGCGCGAACGTCGGGAAGGTGCACTTCGCCGATACCGTGGCAGCATACTCCGACGCCATCGCCGCTGGAGATGGTTCGCTCTGGGTTGCCGAGACGGTGATACCGACCGAGAATGTCCGGCGCTTCGCTGTCTTCTCGGCCGAAGGGCGGCTGACGCGTCGAGTGGAGATGCCCGCGCGCTTTACCTTGCTGGCCGCCGATGACGATCGTGTGCTGGTGCGTCGGCTCGACCAACATGGCGTGGGATACATCGACCTCGCCCAACTCATCGCGGTCACGCCATGACCAGACTCACTGCCCCGCCGAGCGAGGCCGAACTGGCGCGCTTCCGTGGGCTGGCCCGAGTCTGGGACGAGGCGATTCGTCTGCCGATCATTGGTCGCGTCGGTCTCGATGCGCTGGTCGGTCTCGTTCCGGGACTCGGCGATATCGCCGGCGGTTTGCTCGCGGGCTACGGGCTCGTGATTGCGGCGAGGCTCCGCGCGCCGAGCATCGTCTTGCTGCGGATGCTGCTCAACATCGCCATCGATACGGTGGGCGGCGTGATCCCGATTGTCGGCGATCTCTTCGACTCGCAATTCCGGGCCAATACCCGCAACCTCGCGATCCTCGAAGCCTGGCTCGATGACCCGCACGGAGTCCGGCGCCGGAGTGTGTTGGTGCTGATCGGCGTGGCCGCCGCCTTCTGCGCCCTGCTGGCCCTTACCGTCTGGCTGGCGGTCCGCGCGATCACCTGGATCTTCGTCTCGTAACCGCTTGCGCCGCGCTTCGCGCGGTGCAGATCTCGGCGATGACGGAAGCCGGGAACGTCCACCGGCGGCGGGATCTGCGCCGCGCAGGGCGCGGCGCCTACGATGACCGCCGCGTTTCGACCCTGAAACCGTATTCCCGTACCGGCACTTCGGAGGTAACGTTCGGAATGGCAACTAGCTCCGAGACGCTTTCGTGGGGTGGCATCGGCATCCGCTGGGTGCTCGCCCTCCTGCTGGTCCTGATCACCTGGAACCCGACCGGCACGTCATTCGTGCACTGGGCGCTCATGCCGGTCTTCGGCAGCGGCATCGGCGAGCCCGGCGCGAACGCACCGCTCAAGTTCCTCCTCGGAGTCATTCTCCTCGCCGGCTGGGTGCTCTACCTGCAGGCGACCCGCCGATCACTCGGGGCGGGCGGGGCGGTGCTCGTCCTGGCCCTCTGCGTCGGGGTGGTCTGGCTGCTCGCGAGCTGGAAGGTGCTGGCGATGCAGGGGACGGCGATCGAGTGGATCGTGCTGGTAGTACTCTCAATCGTGCTGGCGATGGGAATGAGCTGGTCTCACATCTCCCGCCGAATGAGTGGTCAGATCGACACCGATGAGGTGCAGTAGTTCGTTGTCATCCTGAGTGGAGCCCGCGAAGCGGGCGGAGTCGAAGGACCTCTCCCTCAGGACTGTTGGTTCGGCCCTTACATTCAACCCCGAGGCTCCGATGAACATTCTGTGGACCATCCTGATCGGTTTCATCATTGGCGTCATCGCCAAGTTCCTGATGCCGGGGAAGGATCCCGGTGGTTTCATCATCACCACCCTGCTCGGCATCGCCGGCTCCTGGGTCGGCGGCTGGATCTCGGGCATGCTTGGCGGGACTGGCACGGTGGGCTGGATTGGATCGGTGCTCGGGGCGATGTTGTTGCTCTGGATCTACCGGATGATGAACAAGAACTGATCTCGAACACCCGAGGTACGTAGTGACGCGTCGATCGACGCTCCTCCTGGCGGTGCTGTCACTTGTGGCAGCACCGCTGGTTGCTCAGGACCCCAACGCCGATG
This sequence comes from Gemmatimonadales bacterium, assembly GCA_039915645.1. GTDB lineage: Bacteria > Gemmatimonadota > Gemmatimonadetes > Gemmatimonadales > GWC2-71-9 > Palsa-1233. Next base: position 6,954 of record JBDSMX010000119.1, read on the forward strand.
GCGCGCTCCAGGCCATCTTCACCCGTTGGGTCGCCGAGCACCGCGTCGTGGGCATGATTGCCGGGCGGATCATCGGCAAGACCACATCCAGCATCACGGCCGGCACCCGTCATACCGGACGCGACGACGCGATGACCGACTCGACGCTGTTCGAGATCGGCTCGATCACCAAAGTCTTCACCGGTACCCTGCTCGCCGATATGGTGCTCAAGGGTGAAGTCGCCCTTGACGACCCCGTCTCCAGGTATCTGCCGGGCTGGACTATCCCGGCGTTCAAGGGCCAGCAGATCACCTTGCTCGACCTGGCGACGCAGAGTTCGGCACTTCCCTCGATTCCCGATGATTTCAAGCCGGCGAATCCGCTCGACCCGTATGCCGATTACACCGAGTCACGGCTCGTGGCATTTCTCGGGCGGTATCAGCTCACCCGAGCGCCGGGTGCGCGATACGAGTATTCCAATCTCGGAATGGGGCTGCTGGGCCGGGCGCTTGCCGAGCGCGCGCGGAAGCCGTACGAAGTGCTGATTCGGGAGCGGATCCTCGCACCGCTTGGCATGGCCGACACCCGCATCGATCTCACCGCCGACGATCTACGGCGATCGGCCGGCGGTCATAACGATCAACTCCTGGCGACGGCGGACTGGCACCTGCCGGCGTTCCTCGCTGCGGGTGCACTCCATTCCACGGTGCCGGACCTGCTCCGCTTCGCCGCCGCCGTACGTGACACCACTCGCGGCCCGCTCGCAAAAGCGCTTGCCTTCGCGATTCGTCCGCGCCGCATGTACAATGGCGTCGACTCGATCGGGCTCGCGTGGCACCACATTCACGTCGACGGCAACGATGTCGTCTGGCACAATGGCGGGACCGGTGGCTTCCGCACCTGGTTCGGCGTCAACATCGCGACGCAACGCGCGGTCGTCGTGCTGAACAACGCCAATGTCCCGATGGACGGCATCGCCATTTCCCTGCTGCGTGGTCAGCCACCGCTCGCGCCGCCGGTGCGCGATGTGGTTCGCGAAATCACCCTGCCCGCGGCGGCGCTCTCCCGCTTCGTGGGTCGCTATGAACTGGCACCCAACTTCGTCATCGCCGTCACGCAGGATGAGGAAGGACTCTGGGCGCAGGCCACCGGGCAGTCACGACTCCGAGTGTATCCCTCCGCCTCGGCGACCTTCTTCTTCAAGGTGGTCAAGGCCGAGTTGCAGTTCGAGGTCGACAGCACCGGCGCGGTGAGTGGCGTCACCTTGCGACAGAACAACGCCAGCATGCCCGGGCGGAAACTGCCGTGATCGAGCTGCTGCTGGCGCTCGGGGCTGGACTCGGCCTCGCGGCGGCCTGCGGCTTCCGGGTCTTCGTGCCGCTTCTGATTGCGGCAGTGGCTGCACGAAGCGGCCACCTGCCACTTGCCGGCGGCTTCACCTGGCTTTCCAGCACCCCCGCGCTGGTGGCCCTCGGCTGCGCGACAGTGCTCGAACTCGCCGCCTACACCATTCCCTGGGTCGACCACGCGCTCGACACCATCGCGACCCCCGCCGCCGTCATCGCCGGGATCCTTGCCTCTGCTGCCGTGATGGTTGACCTGCCGCCTTCGCTGCGGTGGGCGGTGAGCATCATTGGTGGCGGCGCCACGGCTGGGCTGGTGCAAGGCGCCTCGGTGTTGCTGCGGCTCAAGTCCTCCGCCTTCACCGGCGGGCTCGCCAATCCGCTGGTGGCGCTGTTCGAAGCCATTGGCGGAGTCGGTGTCGCCCTGCTTGCGGTTCTCCTCCCACTCGTTGCGCTCATCGCGGTGATTGCACTGCTGGTGGTAGTCTTCCGGAGTGCCGGTCGTGTGGTCTTCGGACGCCCGGCAGTACCTCCACTGTCGAGTTGACCCGATGTACGAGCATCGCACTGAGCCACTGATACCGGTCCGCGAATTCTGGCGTCGCATCGGTCGCCATTTTCTGTGGAGTCAGTTGCTCGTTGTTATCGCATTGATGATCGGAACCGTGGGCTACAACCTGTCCGGCTTCAAGCTCGTGGATTCCTTCCTCAACGCGTCGATGCTGCTGGGCGGAATGGGGCCGATTGGTGACATCCCGACCACTGGCGGAAAGATCTTCGCCTCGTTCTACGCGCTCTTCGCCGGGCTGATCTTCATCTCCGTGTCGAGCATCCTCTTCGCGCCAGTGCTTCACCGCGTGATGCACAAGCTGCATCTCGACGAGGAGGCGGCGCGGACCACCAGGAAGAAGTCGTGAAGCCGGATCCCTGGGCAGTGGTGGACTTCCACGCGCAAGCGGCCGCGCGCGGAACGGCAGATGAGCGGATGACCAGCGAGCAACGCCTGGTCCTCTATGCCGCCGCGGCGCCCGAAGTCATTGGCGCCACCCGGATCACCTCGAGCGATGCGCACGAATGGTGGTCGGCACCGGTGGCCGGATCCCCCAACACACTCATCTGGAACAATGCCGGCGAGATTTTCCTCGGCTCGGCGTCGAGTGCGCGGGTGCGGCGATGGGTGGTTGGCGTCTTCGTGGGCGCGCTGGTTTTCGCGCCGCTCGGCCCCGAAGTCGAATTGCTTGGCCTCATCCCGGCGGTACTGCTCGGAGTCGGCGCCTCACTGGTCGTTCAGCGATACTGGCCGGCCTGGGCCCGGTACGGCAACGTGCACGACGGCGCTGGCGCGCATCAGGCGATGGAAGCGTTCGTCGCTCGCTACGAGCGCGATGTGCCCGCGTTGCCCACCAGCGAACCGGAATGAATCCCTTCGGCTACCTCTGGGCGGCGCCGGTCTCCCTGATCGGGTGTGCTGTCGCAGGCGCGGCGCTCGCGACCGGTGGACGCTCGCAACTGGTCGATGGCGTGCTTGAGGTCGAGGGTGGCCTGCTCACCAGATTGTTGCCGCGCGTCGGCATCGGCATGTCGCCGGTGGCGATGACGCTGGGACATGTGGTGATCGCCGTCGATGCCGAAACCCTTGAACGCACCCGACTGCATGAGCGGGTGCACGTGGCGCAAACGGCGCGGTGGGGGTTTCTCTTCCCTGCGGCGTATCTCCTGGCCTCGGCGATGATTGCGCTGCGGGGCGGAGATCCCTATCGTGACAATCCGTTCGAGGCCGAGGCGCGAGCGGGCGAAACTCCTGCGAGGAATTCCACTTGATGCTCTCCCTTCTGGCCCTGCTCCTCCTCGCTCCGCCCAGTGATACCACGAAGCACCCCGTGGTCGTGATTGTCCGCCACGCCGAGAAGGCGAGCGAGACCGAGCGTGATCCGTCGTTGAGTGATCTCGGGCGGGCTCGTGCGGCCGCACTCGATTCAGCGCTCGTCGATGCCCACGTGGTCGCCATTCTGGTGACCCAATACAAGCGCACCGCCGAAACGGCCGCCCCGATTGCCGCGCGTCATCACCTGACGCCGATTGTGGTGCCCACCGACGGCGGTGTTGCGACACACGCGGCTGCCATGGCCCGGCTCGCGCGCACCTTCGATGGCGTGGTACTCATTGTCGGCCACAGCAACACGTTAATGCCGATCGCTGCGGCGCTCGGCGCGGCGAAGTTTCCAGACTTGTGCGACAAGAGCTATTCGCTCCTCTTCACGGTGGTTCCCGCATCGACGAGTGCATCGTTGCTGCGCAGCCACTTCGGCACGCCAGATGCGCCTGGTGCCGAGTCGTGCGCGGCGATGACACCGAAATGAAGACCGTTCGCGGATCGGCGGGTCCGATTGTCGTCGAGGATTACGGCAGTGGCGATCTCCCGCTCGTCCTGGTGCATGGCATGGCGGGAGATGCCGCATTCTGGCGAGACGCCGTCGAGGCCCTCGGTGGCCGTCATCGGGTCATCATTCCCGAACTTCGAGGCCACGGGCGGTCGGGTCCGGCCACCGATGGCGATTACTCCGTTACGGCCTGCGCCATCGACCTCCTCGGCGTCCTCGATGCCCTTGAGCTCGAGCGGGTGGTGCTGGTGGGTCATTCGTTCGGGGGCAGCGTTGCCATGGCGGTGGCGAGCTCGGCGCCCGATCGAGTTGCCGCACTGGTCATCGTCGACGGGGCAGGGGAATTCTCTCTCGTCCCCGCCGATGCCATCGCCGGCTTCCTCGCCGGCCTCGAGGACGATGATTCGTACCCCGACACGGTCGAAGGCGCCTTCGATGTGGCGCTCGAAGGGGCCCGTCCCGATACCGAGGTCCAGGTGCGCGCGGCGATCCTGGCCGCGCCCTGGCCGATGGTGCGATCGATGTACCGGTCCCTCTTTGACTACCACCCCACCGCCGCCATCGACAGTTATGCCGGCCCGGTCCTGCTGGTTACCGCGCCAGTAAATGCCGCTTCATTTGCGCTCCACGAGTTGCGACCCAAGCTCCCGCGTGAACGAGTCGAGGGGGTCTCACACTGGATCATGATGGACGAGCCGGTCCATTTCGCCCGCCTGCTGGAAGGATTCCTCTCCCGAGTGACTTGAGCCGCCCCGGCGAGGCTGGCGTCGCCTGAGGTTCCCGGCGATTGTTCTGTATCCCATTCCCGGGCGACCTCCAGATGACCACTCGTCGAGAAGCGATCCGCCTCCTGGGCGGCGCGTGTGCCGTGCCGGCATTGGCGGCCCTCACCCCCGAAGATCTGTTCGCCCTCGGCGAGCGCACCCACGCGTCGCTCGGCGTCGCGCGAGGGAGCGGCTTCTTCGACATGCACCAGTTGCAGACGGTAGCCGCCGCGGCCGACCGGATCATCCCGGTCACCGATACGCCGGGTGCGCTGGCGGCCGAATGTCATCGCTTCGCCGAGAAGATTGTCCAGGATCACTACGACGCCATGCGACAGAAGCGCTTCGTCGCCGGCCTCGTGAATCTCGATGCGAAGAGCGGCCGAGTCCGCCAGAAGCTCTTCGTCGATCTCTCTCCAGATGACAAGGACACCCTGCTCCGCGCCGTCGAAGTCGAAGCAGCCGCAGCCAACGCCCGTGATGGGTCCTTCTGGCGCGACCTCAAGTACCTGACAGTCTACGGCTACTACACCTCAAAGATCGGTATCGAGGAGGAGCTGAAGACCAACTTCTATCCGGGCCGTTACGATGGCTGTGTTCCGGTGAGTGGAGGGGCCAAATAATGGCACGCGCACCGTTCGACGCGATCGTCGTGGGATCCGGCATCAGCGGCGGCTGGGCGGCGAAGGAGCTGAGCGAAAAGGGACTCAACGTCCTGATCCTCGAGGCTGGCCGGAGCATCGACCCCGCGCGCGACTTCCTGATGAATGCCCCAGCGTTCGAGTTTGACTATCGCTACCTCGGCGACATCCGCAAGCTCACTGCGCGTCAGTCGGTCCAGCGGAAGTGTTATGCCTGCGACGAAGGCGCGACGCAGTTCTTCGTCGATGACGTTGACAATCCCTACACCACCGCCGACGGCAAGCCATTCGACTGGATCCGCGGTCGGCAGATGGGTGGCAAGTCGATCATGTGGGGCCGTCAGTGCTATCGCTGGAGCGATCTCGATTTCGGGGCCAACGCCAAGGACGGCCACGGCACCGATTGGCCGGTGCGCTACAAGGAGCTCGCGCCCTGGTACGACTACGTCGAGGGTTATGCCGGGATCTCGGGTGAGAAGCTCGGGCTGCCGCAGCTTCCCGACGGACCGTTCCTGCCGCCGATGGAGATGAGTTGCGCCGAGCAGTGGGTGCGCGACGGCATCAAGACGAAGTACAGCGGCAACCGCGTGCTCACCATCGGCCGCACCGCGAATCTCTCGGTGGCGCACAACGGTCGCGCTGCGTGCCACTACTGCGATGCCTGTCACCGCGGCTGCACCACGGCGGCCTACTTCAATTCCGTCCAGACCACGCTCAAGGATGCCTTCGCCACCGGGCGCTGCACCATTCGCCCCTACAGCGTGGTGCATTCGCTGATCTGGAATGAGGAACAAGGGAAGGTCACCGGCGTCCGGGTGGTCGACGGGCAGACGATGGAGACGCTCGACTTCAACTCGAAGATCATCTTCCTCAACTGCTCGGCGCTCGAGTCAACGCGGATCCTGCTCAACTCGAAGAGTCGTTCGCATCCGCAGGGGCTGGGCGGCAACAGGGGTGTGCTCGGCCGATACGTGATGGATCACACGATGCAGGCCGGCGCCGGCGGCAACGTGCCCGGCTTCCTCGACAAGACCACCTACGGATCGCGCCCCAACGGCGTCTACCTGCCACGCTTCCGCAACGTGACCGACCAGCATCCCGACTTCCTCCGCGGTTATGCCTACCAGGGCGGTGGCGGCCGGTCGGTATCGGGATGGGGCCGCGGTACGTCGATGCCGGGTTTTGGCACCGACTTCAAGAACGCGCTCAAGCAGCCGGAGTACGGCGGCTGGCGGATGTCACTCGGCGGCTTTGGCGAGTGCCTGCCGAATGTCGACAATCAGGTCTCCCTCCACCCGGACAAGGTCGATCGCTGGGGCGTTCCGGTGCTGCACATCGACGTGCAGTGGCGGGAGAACGAGCTCAAGATGCAACAGGATGCGATGACCCAGGCCGCCGAAATGCTCGAGGCCGCCGGGGTCACCAATGTCACCACGTACAACAGCCACACCGCGCCGGGGCTCACGATCCACGAGATGGGCGGCGCCCGGATGGGGAAGGATCCCAAGACCTCGGTGCTCAACAAGTGGAATCAGCACTGGGATTCGAAGAACCTCTTTGTGACCGATGGCGCCGCCATGGCGTCTTCAGCATGTCAGAACCCGTCGATTACCTATATGGCGTTCACGGCACGCGCGGCGGATTACGCGGTCCGCGCCCTGAACCGGAAGGAGCTCTAGATGGATCGTCGAACGTTCGTGGGCGCACTCGGAGCGGCGGGGGCAGCATCGATGCTTCCCAGCGGTGGCAATCTCTTGGCGCAGGAAAAGCTCGAGAAGATCGGCGTGCAGCTCTACACCGTGCGCGACCTGATGAAGGTGAGTGTCGAGAAGACCCTCGCCGACGTGGCCGCCATCGGCTATCAGGAAGTGGAGTTCGCCGGCTACTTCAACCGGCCGCCGCGCGCGATCAAGCAACTGCTCGATCGCAACGGCCTCAAGTCGCCCTCGGGTCACATCGGGATCGATCTGCTGCGCGGCCCGTGGAACCGCACCCTCGACGAGTCGGCCGAGATCGGTCACAAGTATCTCGTGGTGGCGTGGCTCGACAACAAGGATCGCGCCTCGCTCGACGCACTCAAGAAGGTCGCCGACACCTTCAATCGTGCCGCCGAGGATGCCAAGCGCTACAAGATCAAGCTGGCCTACCACAACCACGACTTCGAATTCACGCAGGTCGAGGGGCGGCGGATGTACGACGTCCTGCTTGAGGAGACCGACCCCAAGCTGGTGCAGATGGAGATGGACCTCTACTGGATCATCAAGGGCGGCGGCTCGCCGGAGCAGTACTTCGCCAAGTGGCCGGAGCGATTCCCGATGGTGCACGTCAAGGATGGCGGACCTGCGCCCGCGTACGCGATGACCGAAGTCGGCAAGGGAACCATCAAGTGGGCCGAGATCTTCGCGCGGCGGAAGCAGGCGGGGATCAAGCATTTCTTCGTCGAGCACGACGATCCCAAGGATCCGATGCAGAGCATCGCGACGAGTTACCGGTACCTCCGGGAATTGCGATTCTGATTTGTCATCCTGAGCGGAGTGGCCCGCAGGGCCACGCAGTCGAAGGACCCCTCGCCGTGGAAGAGGTCCTTCGACTTCGCCCGCTTCGCGGGCTCCGCTCAGGATGACAGCCGTCGCGTACGACGCCATCGTCGTCGGTTCCGGCATGTCCGGCGGCTGGGCCGCCAAGGAACTCGCCGAGCACGGGCTTCGCACGCTGGTGCTCGAGGCCGGGCGAATGATCACGCCCGAGCGTGACTACCTGATGGCGGCGCCGGCCTCCGACTTTCCCTACCGCCTGCTCAACGATCCCAAGGAAACCGCCGAGAAGTTCGCGATCCAGCGCCGTTCAGTCGGCTTCGGTGAAGACACCAAGCAGTTTTTCATCGATGATCGCGAGCACCCCTACACTCTCAGCGAAGGTTCGCAGTTCTCGTGGCTCCGCTCACGCGTGCTGGGCGGGCGCAGCATTCTCTGGGGCCGGCAGGTCTATCGCTGGAGCGACCTCGACTTCGAGGCGAATCTCCGCGATGGCGTCGGCGTCGACTGGCCGATTCGCTACGCCGACATCGCGCCATGGTACGAATACGTCGAGAAGTTCGTGGGGATCTCCGGCGAAGCGCTCGGACTTCCGTATCTCCCGGATTCGCACTTTCAACCGCCGATGGCGATGAGTTGCGCCGAAGAGCAAGTGAAGGCCGGGATGTCGAAGGCCTTCGGCACCAGTCGAGTGATGACGATCGGCCGAGTCGCCGTGCTCACCGCGCCACTCAACGGCCGTGCTCCGTGTCACTATTGCGATTCCTGTTCACGCGGCTGCACCACCGGTTCCTATTTCAATTCGGTGCACGCGACCCTGCCAGCGGCAATGCGGACCGGTCGCTGCACCATTCGGCCGTTCTCTGTTGTGCACTCGGTCGTCTACGACGAGAAAAGCCGTCGCGCGACCGGTGTTCGGGTGATCGACGCCGAGAGCAAGACGGCAATAGAGTTCAAGGCGCCGCTGGTCTTTCTCTGCGCCTCCGCTCTGGAGTCGGCGCGGATCCTGATGAACAGTTCCACTCGCAGCCATCCTCACGGTCTCGGCAATTCGAGCGATCAGCTCGGCCGCAACATCATGGATCACATCAAGGGTGCCGGTGCAAGTGGCCGGGTCGAAGGGCTCGACGACAAGACGTCGTTCGGTCGCCGACCTAACGGCGTCTACATCCCGCGCCATCACAACCTCGATCCGAAGAAGCCGGACCCGAAATTCATTCGTGGCTTCGGATTCCAGGGTGGGGCCACTGGTCGCGGGCCGCTGTGGGGATCGGCCACCAACCGCCCCGGATTCGGCGCCGACTTCAAGACCTCCTTGCGCGGCATCGGCGGCTGGAATTTCTCCCTCGGCGGATTTGCCGAGTGTCTCCCCAATCCCGAGAACCGGCTGCAGATTGATCCGGATGTGAAGGATGCGTGGGGCATTCCCGGCGTGAAGATCTCGGCCAGGTGGCGCGACAATGAATTGGCGCTGCAGAAGGAGATGGCCGACTCGGCCGCCGAGATGCTCGAGGCGGCGGGCGTGAAGGGCGTCACCGCCAATCGCGGGGCACCGCCGCCGATGGGTCAGACCAATCATGAAATGGGAACGGCGCGGATGGGGCGGAGCCCGAAGAGTTCCGTGCTCAACCAGTGGAACCAGCTCTGGGATGTGCCCAATGTGTATGTCACCGATGGCGCCGCGATGGCGTCATCGAGCTGCGTGAATCCCTCGCTCACCTACATGGCGCTGACGGCGCGCGCCGTGGATCACGCCGTGCGACAGCTCAAGCAGAAGAGAGTGTGACCACCCGGCGCGAGTTTGTCGCGGTCGGCGCGGCTGCCGTGCTTCCGGCGCTGGCGGGGCGCGAGGCCAGGCTTGGTGACATCGGTCTCGCCACCATCACCATCGCTCGAGGGATGACCGCTGATCCCGCCGCAACGCTCAAGAGCGTCGCCGCCATTGGTTATGCGACACTGGGCTTGTCGCAACTCTACGGACGCGGTGCCGCCGAGATGCGCGCGATGATTGATGATGCCGGCCTGCGCTGCCCGGTGCTGCACTGTCCCTGGGCCGACATCGACGCCGCTGCCCTCGATGCCACCCTCAAGCGGGCCCATCTCCTCGGCGCGCGCTACCTCGTTGTTCCGTCGGTGCCGGCCGAATTGTGGCGCACGCGACGCGGGATCGACGAGATCGCCGCGCGCTTCGGCGCTGCCGGAATCATCGCGCGGATGGACGGCATCACACTCGGCTTCCACAACCACGCCGATGAGTTTGCCGTTGTGGATGGCGAGCCGGCGTTTGGTCGCTTCCTCGCGCAGAGCGATCCTCGCAGCGTGGTTCTCGAACTCGACTGCTATTGGGTCACTCGCGCCGGGCACGATCCGGTGGCCTGGATGAATCGCTGGCCCGGGCGCATTCGCGCGCTTCATATCAAGGATATGGCGCCCGGTGGCGCCTTTGCTGATGTCGGCGCGGGCGTGATCGACTGGCGCCGGATCTTCGCGCAGCGGAAGCGCGCCGGTGTCGAGCATGTGCTGGTGGAGCATGACTCGCCCAGGGATGAACTTGCGACGGCGCGGGCGAGTTTCGATTTCCTTCGGGCGCTGCGGTTCTGACGCGAGCGGGAGCCCGCTCGCGCCGCGCCTCGCGCGGTGCTGATCCCCGGGTAGTCGGAAACTCAGCGTCAGTCCGCCCGAAGATCAGCGCCGCGCACGGCGCGGCGCCAGCGGGGCTCTCACCGTTATCGTTACGTCTCTCGTCTTCCGGAACTACCCATGCCCTCCCGACGCACTTTTCTCGCCTCGTCCGCGGTTTCGCTCGGGGCCTTGGCGACCGGCACCACCGGCGCCGCGGAGTCGAGTGCCGCGACGCTATCGAGTGCCGCGCAACGCGCGGCACCAGCAATGAGCCCCGGCCGCATCAAGCAATCCGTCTGCCGCTGGTGCTTCGGCGGGATTCCGTATGACGACTTCTGCGAGATGGCCAAGCGCGTCGGCCTCGGTGCCATCGACCTGGTTGACCAGAAGGATTGGGCGCTGGTGCAGAAGCACGGTCTCGCCATCAGCACCTCGAACTCCACATCGCGGCGCGACTTCATTCCGCGAGGCCTCAATGACCGCGCCAACCACGAGCTCATTCTTGGGGAGCTGAGCGCGGTGATCCCGGCCGCGGCGAAGGCGGGGATTCCCAACGTGATTGCGATGTTCGGGAACAAGGGAACCATCACCACCGAGGACGGCATCGCGGCGTGCGCCGAAGGGCTCGCCAAGATCGCACCGCTGGCCGAGAAGGAGGGGGTCACGGTCATCCTGGAGATGCTCAACTCCCGGGTCGACCACCACGGGTTCCAGGGCGACACCTCGGCGTTCGGCATCGCGGTGGCCGAGAAAGTGAGTTCGCCGCGGGTCCGGCTGCTGTACGACATCTACCATATGCAGATCAGCGAGGGCGACATCATCCGCTCGATCCGCACCAACGGCAAGTGGTTCGCGCACTACCACACGGCGGGGAATCCAGGTCGGAACGAGCTGGCTGCCGATCAGGAGCTCCAGTACCCGGCGATTGCCAAGGCGATCGCCGACAGCGGCTTCACCGGGTGGCTGGCGCATGAGTTCATCCCGAAGGGGGATGCTGAGGCGGGATTGATGGAAGCGGCGAAGCTCTGCGCCGTCTAGCCTGACTCGGATCTCACTAGCTTGCGCCGTGCCTTGCGCGGCGCAGATAGCCGACCCCCGACCAGCCTGGCTTCCGCTGGCCGAAGCATCTGCGCCGCGCAACGCGCGGCGCCAGCGAAATTACTTCCGGGTAAGCGTCATCTCGAAAAACGGCAGCCACGTCTTCCCTTCATCGCGCGACATCACGCCCTTCTCGACCCACCGTCCCTGCTCATCGAAAACCATGTCGTAGCGAATCATTCCGGCGCGCGGATCGTTCATGCTCCAACTGTAGCCGTTGGCGTTGAGCTTGAAGTCGGGATCGAGCCAGTTGGCACCGAGGGACACGTGAGCGCGCATCATCGGCGTCTTGTGGTCGTGGTCGAGCGTCACGACGGCAAACGCATCGTGCACTGTCTGGGTCGAGCCATCGGGCAGCTTCTTGGTGCCGAGGCCCTTGATGCTGAAGGCGGTGCCGCCGGCGACCGCCTCAACCCATTCACGCTGGTGGACGAACTGCTTTCCGTCGGGGCCCATGATCATCCACGCCTCGCCTTCCCAGCTACCAACCAGCCGCTTCATCACGGCGAGCTCTGGCGGGGTACCCATCGCGACGGGGGCCTGCGCGTGCGACGCGACCGGAGCCGCGATCAGGAGCGAAGCAAGAACCAGATTACGCATCGAGCAAACTCCACTAGTTGAGTGATGCCGGAATCTGCCGATTCGGGGGTGCGGAGTCTTGAGAAAATCGGTCAGGGACGAACCTGGTCGTGCTCGGTCGAGCGAACCCTGGCGCCGAATGCTTCGGGGCGGAGTCCGGTGAGGTCGACGAAATCGTGGTGCAGGTGGGGCTGGTCGGCATAGCCCGTGGTCGCGGCGATCTCACTCCAGGAGCCGGCACCGTCTACCACTTGCCACGCCGCCGCCAGCAAGCGGCGGACTCTGGCGAACTGCTTTGGGGTGATTCCGGTCGCCTGCTTGAATCGCCGTAGTAGTGTCCGCTCCGACGTTCGCAACTCCTTTGCCAGCAACGCAATAGCCAATTCTCCTCGGCTTTCCATCAGGCGGGTAACCGCCCGGTCCGCGAGGGGATCTGGCTGGAGATAGTGGGGGATTTGCGCTGTGAAAACCCCCTCCATCGCCGCCGCTGCCGAGTCGATGTCGACGGTGTCGACCAGGGCACCGATGAGGACGTCGGCGAGAGGCCCCAGCATCGGTTCTGCTGGTGAGCTTCGATTCACCAATTCATGGGGCGGCACTCCCAGCACACTTCGGGCGCTTCCCGGCCGGAGTCGGATGCCGAGGTAGCGGGTACCGGGCGTCACGGGCACTGCCAGTGGCTCGAGCCACGGACCAGTCACCAGAGCCATGCCGCGGTCCGGTCCCGCCACGGCGACCATGATCGAAGTGCAGCCGTCGGGTGGGACATGGTGCACGGCTGGCGCGCCTTCACGCACCTCGAACTCCAACCAGGTGATGAACCAGGGGAGGAGCGCGTCGGATGGGCGACGTTCGGCGTAGCGGAAAGGAGCGAGGGGCATGTGTGAGGGAAAGTTACCGGAAGGGAGGAGGGAGAAGGGAGGAGGGAGGCGGTATGTGCCGCGCTTGCGCGGCACCACCGGGATCTTCTCCCTCCTCCCTCCTCCCTCCTCCATATATCATTATCCCGGTCCCGCACCACACTCCCCTTTAGCTTGGCAACTCATGTCACTTCTCTCGATGCGACGCGACGTCTATGACGTCGTCATCGTCGGTTCCGGAGCTGGCGGCGGTATGGCCGCTTACGAGCTCACGAAGGCCGGCGCGAAGGTACTGCTCCTCGAAGCCGGGGGGATGTGGGACAACACCAAGGACTCCGACATGCTGGTCGCGCCGTGGGAGACGCCACGCCGCGGCGGCTCGACGCCCGACAAGCCGTTCGGGGAGCACGATGCCTGCATCGGCGGCTGGAACGTGCCGGGCGAGCCGTTCACCACGGCGCCTGGCAGCCGGTTCCAGTGGTGGCGGGCTCGAATGGTTGGCGGCAGGACCAACCACTGGGGCCGCATCTCGCTCCGCTTCGGTCCCGACGACTTCCAGCACAAGTCGGTCGACGGTCTCGGCGACAACTGGCCGATCACCTACGACGACGTGAAGCCGTACTACGACGAAGTCGACCATCTCATCGGCATCTTCGGTTCGCGCGAAGGGATGCGGAATCATCCCGATGGCGAATTCCTCCCGGCGCCGAAGCCGCGCTGCTGGGAGATGCCGATCAAGAAGGCCGCCGACAAGCACGGTGTCACCTGCATTCCCTCGCGGCTCTCGATCATCACTCGGCCCCACAACGGCCGCGCCGCCTGCCACTACTGCGGCCAGTGCAACCGCGGCTGCCGGACCAACTCCAACTTCACCTCGACCAACGTCCTCATCGCGCCGGCGCTTCGCACCGGAAAGCTCACGATGCGCACCGATGCCATGGTGCGTGAGGTGAGTGTCGGCAAGGACGGGCTCGCCGATGGCGTGATCTTCATCGACAAGATCAGCGGCGAAGAGATGAAGGTGAATGCCAAGGTCGTCGTCCTCGCCGCATCGGCGTGCGAGACCGCCCGCATCATGCTCAACTCGAAGTCGGCCAAGTTCCCGCAGGGCCTCGGCAACAGCAGTGGCATGGTCGGCAAGTATCTCACCGACACCACCGGCACCGATGTCGGCGGCTTCCTCCCGGCACTCGCCGATCAGCCGCGTCACAACTGCGACGGCGTCGGCGGTGCCCACCTCTACATGCCGTGGTGGCTCGACAACAAGAAGCTCGACTTCCCGCGCGGCTACCATATCGAGATCTGGGGCGGGATGGGAATGCCCGGGTACGGTGTCGGTGGCGGGATGCAGAACTACGGTAACGGCGGTGGCTACGGCGAGTCGCTCAAGAGCGATGTCCGGAAGTATTGGGGCACCGGCGTCGGCTTCTCCGGCCGCGGCGAGATGATCCCCAACGAGAAGTCCTTCTGCGAAATCGATCCGCGTGCGGTCGACCAGTGGGGCATTCCGGTGCTCCGCTTCCACTGGGAGTGGAGCGACTACGAGCTCAACCAGGTCAAGCATATGCAGGAGACCTTCCGTACCCTGCTGCAGGAGATGGGCGCGGTGGTCCGGAGCAACATGCCGACCAAGGAGCAGGGCTACGGCATCGCGACCGGCGGCTCGATCATCCACGAGCTCGGCTGCGTGCGGATGGGGAGTGATCCCAAGGCCAGCGCCCTCAACGAGCACTGCCAGACCTGGGACTGCAAGAATGTCTTCGTGGCCGACGGCGGTCCGTTCGTGAGCCAGGCCGACAAGAATCCGACCTGGACCATTCTCGCGCTGTCGATGCGCACCAGCCGCTACATCGCCGAACAGCGGAAAGGAGGGAAGCTGTGACCGACTCCTCGAAGTTCTCGCGGCGCGAAGTCGTCGCCGGCCT
>JBDSMX010000140.1:0-8524 GCA_039915645.1 Gemmatimonadales bacterium
TGGCCACCTGCCGGATGATGCCGGCGGCGACCGAATCGAAATTCACCAGCGCCGCGCCGGTGGCCCGCGGGTACTGCCGTTCCCACGCTCGCAATATCTTGTTGTCGAGTGGCGGCTGCCCCACGAACCCGTTGGCGTGGGTCACCAGGATCGGTGTCGCGCCGATGGCGTGAATGGTTCCCACGAGCCGCCGCAGGTCCTGTTCGAAAGCGACACGCTGTGAATCGGGAACACTCTGGAAGACCCAGTCGCTTGCGGTGCCTCGACGTGCTGCGGCGATATCCCGCTGGCGGAGCCAGTCGGAGAGCACCGGGAACATGGACTTGAGCTGGTTGTAGGCCCGGGTCCCGAATCGAAAGTGCCACGCCGGTGCCGGTCGGTTGGCCCGGCCGCTTGAGTCAGGTGCAACCGCCTGCGGAATTCCCTCGGCGTACTGCGGCGGGGTGGGGTAGTACACCACCACTCGGGGCGTGAGCGCGCGAAGCCGCAGGCGGAGGTCCTGCTCCACGGTGGGCAGCGACATCCCGATGAAGCCGGCGTTGAGCACATCGGCCGCGCAACCGGATCGGTCGAGCGAGTCGGCCAGCTGCCTGGGATATTCGTGGTCGGGACTCTCATAGAGTCCGAACGTTTCCGAGGCGCCGAGCATCAGCACCCTCGCGCCGGCACGGGCGGGGTCGGCTTCGGGGCCGCGAGTTCCAACGGCATTGATGTGCCACTTGCCGAATCGGCTCCCGGGGACCGGATGCCTGCCGGTGGCATCGAGTTCAGTCAGCTCTGACTGGTCCTTGAGTGACTTGCCGATCGGCGTGCGGAAGCGGATCCAGTCTTCGAGGCGGACCATCGCCTCGGCGGCGACCAGCAACAGGAGCAGGAGCACCACAGCGGCGACGCCGCGACGCAGCCAGCGACCATCACCACTGGCCCGATTCTCGCTCGGGGAATTGCTCATCGAAGCCACTCGCTCTGCCGCGTCAGAGAGCCTCCGGAGCCGCGATGCTGTTCAATAGCTTCATCTTCCTCTTCGCTTTCCTGCCAGTCACCTATGCGGTGTTCTGGCTGCTGGAGAGTGCCCGTTCCCGGTACATCTGGCTCTCGATCACCGGCTACATCTTCTATGGCTACTGGGACTGGCGCTTCTGCTTCCTGATGCTCTTCTCGACCATCGTGAGCTACAGCGCCGGTCTGGGAATGCTCAGGTGGAACAAGGACGAACGCAAGCGGAAGCTCTGCCTGATCATCCCGGTCACCGTCGATCTCACCCTGCTCGGCTTCTTCAAATATGCAAACTTCGGGCTCGGGGCCTTCCGGGATGCCATGCACGCGGCGGGGCTCGACGTCACGGTACCGCATCTCGATGTGATCCTGCCGATCGGGATCTCGTTCTACACCTTCCACACCATCAGCTACATCGTCGACTCGTACCGCCGCCAGATCGTCCCGACCCGCAATTTCTGGGAATTCTCGAGCTACGTCTCGCTCTTCTCGCAGCTGGTGGCCGGTCCGATCGTGCGGTTCAAGCAGGTGCAGGAGGACTTCGAGTCGATTGGCACCGCGAGTCGAGCCCGCTGGCTGCGCCAGGGGATCACCATCTTTACCGTCGGCATGGTCGAAAAGGTGATCGTGGCCGACACGCTCGCGGCCTTCGTGAATCCGGTGCTCGCGCAGTGGCACACGGCCTCCTCGCTGGCGCTCTGGATCGCGATGCTTGGCTACTCGTTCCAGCTCTACTTCGACTTCTCCGGCTACAGCAGCATGGCGGTCGGCCTTGGATATCTCTTCGGGATCCGGATTCCGCGCAACTTCAATTCGCCCTATAAGTCCCTTGATCCGGCCGAGTTCTGGCGCCGGTGGCACATTTCGTTGTCGACCTGCATGCGCGACTATCTCTACATCCCGTTCGGCGGGAGTCGCGGCTCGACGCTGCAGATCTATCGCAACCTGATGCTGACGATGCTGATCGGCGGCCTCTGGCACGGCGCGGGATGGACCTTCCTGATCTGGGGCTTCTATAACGGCGTCCTGCTCGCGGCGCATCGCGCTGCCGGGAGCGGCTGGGATTCTCTCCCCGCCCGGGTGCGGCAATTCGGGATGCTCTTCCTGGCGATGATCGGCTGGGTCTTCTTCCGCGCCGATAACCTCACGATGGCTGTCGGGGTGCTGGGACGGATGTTCAGCGGCTTCGCGGGCAGCGGCGTGCCCCAGGCCGGGCTGGCCCTCGGGGCACTCGGTGTCGCGGGGGTGTGGGGAATGTTCGGACCCAACATCTACGATCTGGACTACAGCCCGAAATGGTGGAAGGCCGCCGCGGTTGCGACGGCCTTCGGTGCTGCACTCGCCCTAATTGCGGGCGACCGGACGAGTCCGTTCCTCTACTTCCAGTTCTGACGCTGGCTCAGTAGCCGCCGGCGCGAACGCCGTCCTTCGCGCTTCCGAGGCCGAAGCGAAGGCCGACATGCACCGAGTGCATGGCGCCCTTCAGCAGCTTGTCGTCGCTGGGCGAGCTGTGCAGCTGATACTGAGCAAAGACGGCCAGCCGCTTCCAGCGACCCTGGACGCCGGCGAGTGCGGTGATGAAGCCGCTGCTCGACGCATCCTGCGCCAACGAGAGCAGAGTCTGCCGGTCGCTGGGATCCTGGACCACCGGATCGACGCGCGGGCCGACGACCTGCAGTACGCCACCGCCGACGCCGAAGTACGGCTCGAGGGCAAGCTTGAAGGGGAAGGCAACCATCACGGCCTGATAGCGACGCAGATCATTGAAGAGGATCAGTCCGCCGCTGGTGCGCTCATCCGAGCCGAACCCTTCGGTGACTCCGACCATCAGGCCGGTACGGCGTGCCATGATCATCACGTGCGCACCAGCGCTCGGAATGACCTTCGAATCCTGGCTCCGGGTCGTGAAGATCATCGAGCCGGCATCGAGGCCGAACTTCCACGTATACGAGTCGGCGCGCTGGGCCTGTGCTGCATTGGGCAGGCCCACAAGCAGCCCGAGCGCGCAGGCGGTGGCGGCTCGCCGGAAGAACGTCATCGGAGGGTCTCCTGAAAGGGCGTCTGGAGAATAATCAGTAACACTGCACTACCAGCAAAACACAGGCCGGGAGGGGCTAGATCAGCCCCAACTCGCGCCCGGCGGCCTCGAAAGCCACGAGCGCCTCGTCGAGATCGGCGCGGGTATGGGCCGCCGATACCTGGCAGCGAACCCGCGCCTGACCCTGCGGTACCACGGGGAAGCCGAACCCGGTCACGAAGACTCCGGCTTCCAGCAGCCGCTCGCTCATCCGGATCGCTGCGGCAGTCTCGCCGAGAATCACCGGGATGATCGGGGTCTCCCCGGGGAGCGGCTGGAAGCCGAGCTCCACGAGGCGCTCCCGAAAGTATCGGGCGTTGTCTCGCAGGCGCGTAACCCGGGCGGGTTCGGCCAGGAGGACGTTGATGGCGGCCTGTGCCGACGCCGCCACCGTGGCGGGCAACGCGTTGGTGAACAGCTGGGGACGGGCACGTTGCGTGAGGTAGTCGCAGAGCGCCCCGGACCCGGCCACGAAGCCTCCGGCGGCCCCACCGAGCGCCTTCCCGAGGGTCGAGGTGATGATGTCGACCTCGCCGAGCAGCCCGAAATGTTCAGCGGTCCCCCGACCGGTGGCGCCCAGCACCCCGGTTGCGTGGGAGTCATCGAGCCAGAGCACCGCCCCATGCTTGCGACAGACTTCGAGCAGGGCGGGGAGATTCACGATGCTCCCCTCCATCGAGAAGATGCCGTCGCTCACGACCATCTTGACCTTCCGGTCGGTGGCCGCCGCCAGCTTGCGGTCGAGCTCGGCGTAGTCGCCGTGGGCGAAGACGCCGGTTTCGCACTTGGTGATCGACTTGGCGAGCCGGAGCCCATCGATGATCGAGGCGTGGTTGAGCTGGTCCGAGAGGATCAGGTCGTCGGCGGTGAGGACGGTGGCCGGGAGTGCCTCGTTGGCATTCCAGCAGCTCACGAAGGAGAGCGCGGCCTCGGTCCCGACCAGCTTGGCGCAGGTGGCCTCGAGGTCGCGGTGGATCGTGAAGGTGCCGCAGATGAAGCGGACCGAGGCGGTCCCGGCACCGAACTGATCAATCCCCGCTTTCCCCGCAGCACAGACCTCGGGATGGTCACTCAGCCCGAGGTAGTTGTTGGAGGAGAGAATGATGACGTCACCGCGTCCCTCCATCCGTACCCGCGCCGCCATCGGCGACTCGAGATGATTGAGCCGCTTGTAGACGCCATCGTGGCGGAACTTTTCGAGTTCGCCGCGGAGCCGGGTCTCGAGTGTCGAATTGGTGGTGGTGCTCACGGTGCGATCTCCAGGATCACCTTCCCCGCCGATCCATCCTTGATGACGCCGATCGCGTCGGCGATCCGCTCGAGCGGGAAGCGATGGGTGACGACGGGGGCAGGATCAAATTGTCCGGTGCGGAGCAATCGGGTCATATGGATCCAGGTCGAATACATCTTGCGACCGGTGACGCCGTAGAGGGTGAGCCCCTTGAAGATGACGTCTCGCGCAAAGTCGACTTCAGTCGTCCGGCTCGGCGTGCCGAGCAGGTTGACGCGCCCTCCCGGACGTGCCGCCGCGAACGCCTGCGCATGTCCGGACGGGTGACCGCTCATCTCGCAAACGAGGTCGACGCCGAGGCCGCCGGTGAGTTCGCGCACCCGGGCGACGACGTCATCGCTGGCGGGGTCGAAGGCGTAATGCGCTCCCATCGTGGTGGCGAGCCCGCGCCGCGTCGGGTTGAAATCGGAGGCGAGTACGAGGGAGGCGCCCGCCGCGCGGAGGACCCCCACCGCGAAACAGCCGATCGGGCCGCAGCCCAGTACCAGCGCGGTGCTGCCGGGGACTTCGCCCCCCTCGAGCGCGGTGTGGACGGCGTTTCCGATCGGGTCCATGATGGCGCCAACTTCGGTGCTGATGCCGCCGAGTTTCATCACGTTGGATGCCGGCATCGCGATGTAATCGGCGAAGGCGCCATCGCGATCGACCCCGATGATCTGGGTGCGGACGCAGAGATGTCCGTTGCCGGTCCGGCACGGAACACAATCGCCGCAGATGATGTGGCCTTCGGCCGTCACCAGGTCGCCAACCGTGAAGATGCCGTCGCGCAACACCTCGGGGCCGAGCTCGACAATCTCCCCGGCAAACTCGTGACCGATCACCACGGGCGGTTTGAGTCGACCCGCCGCCCATGCATCCCATTCCCAGATGTGGAGGTCGGTGCCGCACACCCCCGCGAAGTGAACCTTGATGAGAACGTCGCGTGATCCGAGTGTCGGAATCGGCCGCTCGACGAGTTCCATTCCTGTGCCGGGTGCTGGCTTCACAAGTGCGCGCATCGGGTTCCTGATGGGTGGAGAACGGCCGGAATATGGACGCCTGTGCGACCCAGCCCAAGGACCCCTGCCGGACCGCCGAAGTGGAAAAAAAGTGTTTCGTGGCCATTCGGCGCCGTCGGCGCGCAGGTCGGGGTTCGGGTCGAAATCCGGGAAAATCCGGGTCGGTTGAAGCGGTGCGCGTGCATCATCACGCGCCGCGCGGTGCGCCGCGTGATGTCATCGCATCCGCCCTTGTGCCGTGGTCGTCTCGCGCGATCGCTCCTCGGAAAGCCGCGCCATAACTGAGTTTGCGCGTGACACGCGCACGCACGACGGTGCGGCGCGATGTGCTGCGTCATGTCGTGCACGCGCATCCGCTGCAGCGAACGTCGGCAGTTCCGACGTCGTTTTTCGGCGCGTGCGGGGTGTGGACGAGCGACGGAAAGTGATGCCCCGCCAGCGGTTCCGCGTCGCGGGGGTATTGCGCGCGGTGAGAAAATTTTGATCTTGTATATGCCGACGCTACTCCGCCCACAGGTGCGGGGCGTCGCCGCGAGTGACGCGCGTACGACGATTGCTCGCGAACCACCAACTCCTCAGGGAGGCTCCATGGCTACCAAGAAGGCTGCGAAGAAGAAGACCGCGAAGCGCGCGAAGCGCCCGGCGAAGAAGGCCGCGAAGAAGGGCGCCAAGAAGGCTGCCAAGCGTCCGAAGAAGGCCGCGAAGCGTGGCAAGAAGGCCGCGAAGAAGGGCGCCAAGAAGGCGGCCAAGCGTCCCAAGAAGGCTGCCAAGCGCGGGAAGAAGGCTGCGAAGAAGGCTGCGAAGCCGGCGGCCATGTAAGCAGTCCGCTTCGCGGATTACTCCGCGGGCTCCAAGTAGGAAGGGCCGGCACGTTGCCGGCCCTATGCTTTTCCCCCCACTCCAACTTTCCGAATCAGGCGCGTGCGTTCCGCCGTTCGGCATCCACCATCGCCGGCTTCACGAAGAGCGCCCCACGGGCGGGCGCGCCGCGCAGCCGCTTGCCGGGTGAGGGCAGCGATTCCCGCTGCCAGGTGGCATAGTGTCCCGCGAATCCTTCGGGGCCGGTCCCGAGCGAATCGGGCACCAGCGCGTGAAGTCCACCCGGAATGGTCAGCAGCTGCAGCTCGGCCAGGAGGACGCGCCGTTCGCCGGGGGCAAGACCCGCGATCGTCCCCGCATCGATGACCACCAGGGCGAATTCCGCCGGCAACTCGGGGACCCAGTCACCGAACTGCACGCACATCCCCTCGAAGGTGGAGGAAAGCGACTCGACCGCGATCCGGTTCTCGGCACGATCGACGACGAAGACATCGCGATCGAGGAAGGTGACCGTGGCGTCGTGGGCGGCGAGGAGGTAGGCGCAGGATTCGGCGCCAGCACCGACCACCAGAACGGGATCGCCCGGTTCGCAGCGCGGTGCGAGTCCGGCGACGAGATGGGTCGAGTCGAGACCCCACTTGGCCGGGTCGCGCTGTGCTGCCCGTCGCTTGGGGTAGGACTTCCGCCAGCTCTCGAAGCGTGGCGTCCCCAGCCGGCGCTTGATCAGCTCGTCGACGGAGGTGGCCACGAGGACTTCAGTCAGGAGGAACTGCTGCTCGCTGTCGTCGCCGAGGTCGGTCATCGCTTCGTCGGCCAGCCGCATCATCTCGTCCCGGGAAATCGAGTTCTTGTAGTGCTCGATCCGGTCGAGGATGTAGAGCTCGTACTGCTCCCGCAATGAACGGAGGGGACGCCGCCGGGACGCGACAGCGAGGAGTTGTTGCGGGGAGAGCATACCCCAAAGTCGTAAGCTGAACGCGGCGCGTCAATCCGCGCGGAGCACCGCCCCCTTCAAGTAGCCTGTTTCCGGGACCGTGATGACCTCCGGATGGTCCACGGCCTGCCCCAACACGCCCTGCAATGTGAAGCGTCGACCCGTCCCCGCCGCGGCATCGGCGAGCATGGCGAGGAACTCGGGTCGGTGGACGTGGAACGAACAGGACGCGGTCACCAGGTAGCCACCGGGTGCCACCAGCCGCATTGCCCGCGAATTGACCTGGTGATAGCCGCGCATCGCAGCGGGGAGGGTCGACTTCGATTTCGCGAACGCCGGGGGATCGACCACCACGACATCGAACTGGCGCTGCTCGCGACCCCAGACCGGCAGGATATCGAAGGCATCCGCCTCCACGAAGCGGATATTGTCACGGCCGTTGAGCGCCGCATGTTCGGCCCCGCGGGCGAGCGCCTCGGCCGAGATGTCGAGTGCCGTGACTGCCCGCGCCCGCCCGGCGAGATGGAGCGCGAAGGATCCATGGTAGGAAAAGCAGTCGAGCCCGGTGCCGCCTTCCGGCATCAGCGCACCGGCCAGGATCCGGTTCTCGCGCTGATCGAGGAAGGCGCCGGTCTTCTGACCGCGCCATGGAGCGGCGTACCAGCGGACACTGCCCTCCCGGACCTCGACCTGCTCCGGCACGGTGCCATAGGCGAGTTCGATTTGGTCGTCGAGTCCCTCGAGTTTGCGGATGGCGACGTCGTTGCGGAGGAGGATCCCTTCGGGCGCAAAGACATCCACCAGCGCGGCGATGATCGCGTCCCGCTGCTGTTCGAGCGCCGCCGAGAGGATCTGCACCACCAGCCAGCGATCGTAGCGGTCGACCACGAGGGCAGGGATGCCGTCGCCTTCGGCATGCACCGCGCGCCAGGCATTGGCGTCGATATCGAGTCGCCGCGACCGGCAGCCGGCGAGCCGCTGATGCCACCAGGCCGCGTCGATCTGAGTTGCGGAGCGTTCGAGCAGCCGAAGCCGGATTTCCGACCTGGGCGAGCAGAGTGCCTGCCCCAGAAAGCGGCCGCGCTCATCCTGCACCGAAACCACTCCTGCTTCCGCGGGACTCGCAATGACATCGCTGCGGTAGATCCAGGGGTGTCCCTTCGCCCAGCGGGTTGCACCGCGGGCCGAGACCGTGGCGACGTCGGTCACGCGACGCTGGCGCGGCAGGCGTGAGGGGGTGTGATTTCTGGCATCATGCGCGAGAATCTAGCCGACGTCCTGCGACTCCTGCTGGTAACCGACGATGTTGTCCTCGCCGGACGTGACCCGCTGCCGCTCTGCCTGGCCGCAGTGGCGGGTGGCGTGACGGCGGTGCAGCTGCGGCTCAAGTCGGTCGAGGATCGCGTCTT
>JBDSMX010000027.1:0-6670 GCA_039915645.1 Gemmatimonadales bacterium
CCGGTCCACGTTGCAAATACGCCCTTCCGGAGGGGGCCGTTGGAGGGGTCAGGCTGGCGGGCACCACCCCCCGTCGCCAGATTGGTGTGTCCTCGGAAGGCCGAGGCCCCCCTTCACCGCCCAGGCATCGGACGGGAGACCTCGGTTTGGCAACACCGGCAGTCTGGACATCGACCACAATTACGTGGCCGCGACGGATCTCTGCGGCCTTCACGCCGCTCGACAAGCTGACCGCGCTCTATACGGTCTGCTCCGCGAGCATCCTGATCGGGCAGTCTGTGGGACGCTTCGGCGCCCCGATGCCGCACAGGGAAATCGGCTGGCTCCTGCTGACCCACCTGCTTCTCCTGGTCCTGGTCGGTCTCGCATCCGAGGCACGTCGTCGTGCCCAGCAGAAGGGATGCGTACTCGCGGATTGGTACCCGCTCTTCATTCTGACCGCCGTCTACGCCTCGGTCGGGCTGCTCAACGGCCCGCGTGCGCTCAACGGTTTCTCGTTTGATGGCACCGTGCAGGCGTGGGATCAGGCGACCTTCGGTCAACGTCCGTACGACTGGAGTCGGAACATCTCGCGCCCGGCGCTCTCGTGGACCCTCGGGCTGTCGTACCTGCTCTTCTTCCCGACGGTGATCCTCGCGCCGGCCGCGCTCTGGTGGAAGGGACACCGGGCCCGCGCGCGGCAGACCATCTTCGGCATCTCGCTGGTCTTCCTGACCTGCTACCTGATCTTCCTCGTCTTCCCGGTTGCGGGCCCTTCGTATCTCTGGGGCTGGCCCACGCCAGGTGCAGGGAGCGATTTCCCCACCCGGATGGTCCGCCAGCTGATTGATGATGGGGACTCCTGGGGTTCCGCCTTCCCCTCAAGCCACGTTGCCGCCTCCACCGCCGCCGTCCTCCTCGCGTTGAAGCACTGGCGCGCCCTGGGCTGGCTGTTGCTGCCGATCGCGGCGGGGATCCTCGTGGGCGTGGTCTACTTTCAGGTGCACTACGCCATGGATGCGGTCGCCGGTCTCGCGATCGCGCTGGTGGCCGTGTGGGCCACGCCGCGGCTGGCGCCGCTGGATGATCGGACGACGTAGGAACAGGATCACGGATGATGGATGATGGATGATAGATCTGTCACCCTGAGCAACGCGAAGGGCCTCCAGACGTTCCGCACGCGATGAGTTGACCACTCGCGTTGCAGAGACTGGAGGCCCTTCACTGCGCTCAGGGCGACGGCATTTCATCCATCATCCATCATCCATCATCCATCATCCATCATCCATCATCCATCATCCATCCTCTAGAGTCCCAACCAATACGTCGCCTTCACCGCGAAGACGTTCGTCGCGGGCCGCGTGAAGATCGCATTGAAATCGCGCCGGAACGAGAAGTCGCCGATGTCGACGACCCCTTCGCGCGACTGTTGCCACACGAGGAAGATCGTCGAACCGGGTCGGTACTCCCAGCGGAGCACGACGTTGGCGCGCAATGACCGGAAATTGAAGTTCTGGTCTCCAATCGTGAACGGCGCAGCGGCACCCGCACCATCCGGATCGATGGTATAGCGCCCGGCGGCATTGTCATGCGTGATGGTGCCGCGATCCTTGCCGTACACGTCGAAGTTGAACGTGCCCGGCGCGGCGAATTCCTTGTAGTCGCTGAAATCCCCGGTGGAGATGAGTGGCTGCACGTAGAGTTGCGCCGAAAGCTTCGGGGTGAGCGTCCAGTTGAGTCTGGTGTCGAGGGCGAGTTCGCGCTGATCGAGCGTGGCGAAGACGTCACGGCGCCCGTACAGCGTGAGGCCCTGCGTATCGTCGACGCGCTGGACATACTGGCTCACGTTGTGGAAGCGGGAGAACGAAGGCTGGAAGCTCACCTGCATGTTCGGGCCGGTCTGGTAGGTCAGGTTGAGCCCAAGGGTCCGTCCGAAGCCGCCCGCCGGGTTCCAGTTGCCGCTCGCCTCGACACGGAACAGAAACGGGTGACGCGAGCTTGACTGAAGCGAGAGATTCGCATTGGTGCGCGCAGGCAGTTTCGCGAGCGGCCCTCCACGGGTGAGCTGGTCATCGAAGGACGACAGGTTGTGGAAGACATTGGTGTTCAACGTCCAGAAATTCTTGAAGGTGAAGTTCTGGATTGACCCCACGAAGTTCGTGGTGTGATTGCCGTCGTAGTTCCATTCATTCCCGCTCAGGAATCCCAGGGTCCACTGGCGAAACACCTTGCCGGGCTTGGATTCGAAATAGTGGATATCGGTGGCAACGCCGCGCCGACCCACGGTGTTGGTGAGCCCGATATCGTTGGTCTCGTATCCGGGACTCTTCTCCTGCAATGCGACGCTTCCGGCCCAGTGCCCACCGGCCACCTTGGTGAGGCCGAGTTGCGCGGCGTATCCGGAGAGTGAGGTGCGCGACGGATCGTAATCCAGATCGGTAGCGTCGGGTCGCTGGAAGTAGCGGGCGCTCGAGCGCTGCGTCCGGGCGATCGCTGCCGCACTCCCGTGCAGCAGGGAGGTGGCATACGACGCATCGAGCGCCCAATTGCGGTTGGCCCAGAAATGCGTGAAGTCGACGCCGGCAAGGTAGGCGCTGCCTCGCAACAGTCCCGCAAGCACCGAATCGGAAAGCGAGCGGTTCACACCCGTAACCAGGCCGCCGATTGCGGTGTTCCCCTGATGAAATTCCCGGCGGACCCGCGCCGCGAAATAGTTGGTGAGCGGTTCGACCGCAGCGCGCTGCACCGGACCGCCCGCAGTGGTGACGAAGCGTCCTCGCTCCTCCGGCGTCACGGCGTTGAGCAACGCGACCGACCAGCCCCCCTTCAACTTGCCGGTGAGCTTGAGTGCCGCGGCAATGGTTGTCTGTGACGGGACGTCTTCATCGGTCGCATCCGGATTCGCGATGAATCCCTGCGGTTGCCGGCCGATCCGTCGCGAGAAGAAAGTGACCGGCGTGCCATTGTTGTTGAAGACGTGCAACTGGCCAAACGAAAAGAGATCGGCGCCCTCGACGAAGAAGGGGCGCTTCTCGGGAAAGGTGGTCTCGAAGGCCGACAAATTGACGACAGCCGGATCCACCTCGACCTGACCAAAGTCGGGATTGATGGTGGCGTCGAGGGTGAGATCGCTGGTGAGCCCGAGCCGCAGGTCGGCGCCGGCGTTCCGCGAGAAGTCGGAGCCATCACGGAAGCGGTTCCCGGGCGGCGTCTGGTCGAACTGCGCATTGGCTGAGGCGTATGGCGTGAGTTCGATCCGACGAGGGGTACTGAGTCCGCTCATTCCGGCGAGGTGGCCGTATCGGTTCACTCCGTCGTTTTCGTTGCGAGGGACGTACGAAAAGACATCGACTTCGTTCTTGCGCTGGATCAGCCGGTTGATCTGGATCCCCCACTCGTCCGCGTTCCGGTCGAAGCGCAGTTGCGAGAGCGGAATCCGGATCTCGGCTGTCCATCCCTCGCGATCAGTCGACGTGGCCACTTCCCACACCGGGTCCCACGAGTCGTCGGGCTGTCCATCGGCGCCGATCGCGGCGTCGCCCTTGTTGCCCGCAGGGAAGACATCGAACTCGAACGCGGTCAGGTGGTCGTGGCGGGCATCGAGGCTGATGCTCAATCCGTCGCCACGAATGTTGTCGTCGCGGCGACCAAGTCGCCGGATGATTTTCCCCGGCTCACGGTCAAACATCCTGGCGCCGATGTACAGGGCATTGGGCCCGAGGAGCACTCGGAACTCGGTTCGCTCGGTGGGGGACTTCCCCTCATCCGGGGAACGTTGCGCACCGAGTTCAAACGGCGTCGCGCTCTGCCACGCTGCCTCATCGAGCCGGCCATCGAGCCGGACCTCGCCCGTGAGCCGCGCCGCATGTGCCCGCGGCACCTCGGCGTGGGCGCGATTCGCGATTGGAGCTTGCGCGAGAGCAGTCGCAACAGGGAGGGTGACGAGCAGGAGCAGCGCCGCAAAGCGTGGTCGGAACAGCATCAGATGATCGACTCCCGGGCAGGCGAGACGAGGCGCCGAGCGGTCGCTCGCGGCCTCACCTCTACAGGTGTCGATGTACGGGGATATAGAGAAGGGGGTTTCTCGACTTACCCGGCGTTTACCAGCCCGAGCAGCAAATCATTCCAGCAGGGTCAGACTCATTCCAGCGAGTTATCACCAGATTGCTGAATCTCCTCGCTGTCGGCCTTGAGCGCATCGGTCTCACGGTCGTCGTCGCTCCCGCCACGAAAGCCGTCCTTCAGATGGCTCGCTGATTCATTCTCGAAGAGGGTGGCAAGATCTTCAGTGGTGCCACTCGCCCGCCCGGTGAGTTCCTCGGGAAGCGGTTCACGACCCTCGAGCGCCGGCGTTTCTTCACGGCGGGTCGTGGCGGCTGTATCGCGACGATCTTTGTTGGGCTTCGATTCTTCAGACATGACAACTCCCTGGCGACGGGCGGGTCGTTCCTTCCGGCAAACGT
Organism: Gemmatimonadales bacterium; assembly: GCA_039915645.1. GTDB lineage: Bacteria > Gemmatimonadota > Gemmatimonadetes > Gemmatimonadales > GWC2-71-9 > Palsa-1233. The sequence goes on from JBDSMX010000027.1 coordinate 4,443, forward strand.
CTCTGCCACGTTGACGTCACGACTCCGCCCTTGGCGCACAGTGGCGTTTCATCCCGCAAAGAGCTGGAGCATCGGTGCGGGCCCGGGTGACACCGATTCCGACACAATCAGGCGCACCCTGCGCACCCTCGTCGCTGGAAAGCGGACGATTCGCTTGTGGCCGATGGTGGTACCTGTCGCCAGCGGCAGCCAACCTGCAGCGAGTTGACCCTCGAGCCGCCAGTGTGCCACCACCTGCCCCCCAGCAATATCCTCGGCGAGCACTGCGAGGCCGACCGATGTCGGACGTACAAATTCGTGTTGCACCGTGGGCAGGGTCGCGCCGGTGCGCCAACGGGCAGGGCCCGCTGGCGTAAGTGGATGTCCGAAAAGGCTGTCGAGCGCACCTCGCATTCCTGCGAGTCGCGCGACGTCCGTCGTGTGCAACAGCCCCTCACGCGTGGGAGGGACATTGAGAAGCAACTTGGAATTCCGCCCTACCGAACTGAGGTAGAGTGACACGAGTTCGTCGACCGTGCGCACCTTGGCGTCGTCGGATGGATGGTAGAACCACCCTGGGCGGATGGAGGTGTCGGTCTCACCCGGCCGCCACACCGAGCCGTCCGGATCGCCCTCCTGCAACATCCGGATCACTTCAGGCCCATCACTTCCGGGCACCGGCACGACGGCGGGATCAACCGTCGACCAATTGGTCTCGCCTGCGGAACCGCTCTCGTTGCCGATCCAGCGTACATCGGGACCGGCATCGGAGAACATCACCGCGTCGGGTTGGAGCTTTCGCACCAGGCCCCAGTAGCGTGGCCAGTCGTACACCTGCCGACGACCCGTCGGGCCTTCGCCGTTGGCCCCATCAAACCAGACCTCGTGCACCGGGCCATATCGGGTGAGAAGTTCGGTGAGCTGTTCGCAGTAGAAATCGGAATATTTGTCGGTGCCGTATACCGGCGAGTTGCGGTCCCATGGCGAGAGATAGAGTCCCAAACGAAGGCCATCGGCCTGACAGGCATCGGCGACCTCGCGTACCACATCGCCCCCACCATTCCGGAAAGGCGAGGCGGCGACCGAGTGCTTCGTGGTCGCGGTGGGCCAGAGGCAGAAGCCGTCGTGATGTTTCGCCGTGAGCACCAGGGTCTTGAAGCCGGCGGCCTTGGCTGAAGCGGTCCACTGGCGCGCGTCGAGCGCCGACGGATTGAAGCTGGCCGGGAGCTCCTTGCCGTCCCCCCATTCCCGATCGGAAAAGGTGTTCACGCCGAAGTGGGTGAAGAGGGCGAGTTCGTCGCGTTGCCAGAGTAGTTGTGACGGTGTCGGTCGCGGCCGGACCAGGGTGCAGGGCCACGGCAGACGTGGTACCAGCGCCATGGCACCGAGGACACCGAGGAAATCGCGACGCGGGAGGGACAAGGCGGGGCTCCGACGAGGAGGAGAGCGGAAAGTAATGAGAGAGGAGAGAGGAGAGAGGAGGGGCGCCCCTCAATGCCTTTCCCTCCGCTCTCCTCTCTCTTACGAGATTTCAAACTGGAGCGTAAATTCGAGCCTTCCACCCCAACCCGGAGAACAAGGATGCGACGTCTGGCCCTGGTATTGGCAGCCGCGACACTGATCGGCTGTGCGAAGAAGGAACCCGAGCCGGCAGCGGAGCCGCCCGCCGCCCCGGTCGCTCCACCCGCCCCGGCGCCATTTGATATGGCCGCCGCCGCTGGCACTTGGGATATGAAGACGATGGCCGCCGACAATGACAGTGTGCTGGTGACCTACACCCTGACCGCCACGGCCGACACCGGCGGGTGGATGCTCAACTTCCCGAAGCGGAAGCCGGTGGCACTCAAGGTCATGGTGATGGGTGACAGCGTGATGACCGAGAGCGCAGAATACGAGAGCATGCTACGGAAGGGCGTGAAGGTGCACACCAATTCCGTCTTCCACCTCGTCAATGGTCAGCTGACCGGCAACACCACCGCGCATTACGGCGTCAAGACCGCAGATTCGGTCCGGATGCTCCGTGCGATGGGCACCAAGCAGCAGAAATAACCGCGCCTACCGCGATCATCGGTGTACGCCCCGTAGGGGCCGGGCATGCCCGGCCCCTACCTGTTTACGCCAATCCCGAGACCCGCCATGCTCCGCACCAGACTCTCGCTCCTTCTCGCGATCACCTGCACCACAAGCATCGCTGCTCAGACATCGGCGGTGCCCGCCGCGCCGACCATCTACAAGTTGCGCTCGCAGCT
>JBDSMX010000210.1:0-3363 GCA_039915645.1 Gemmatimonadales bacterium
TCATCGACTTCGAGGCGCTCGGTCTTGCTCGGCGCCGGGATTCCCAGGCCGCCACGCGTGATCGCGAGCACGGTGGCGCCGGTGCGCGCACGCAGGCCAAGCTCCGCAAGACTCCGACCCACACCGAAATGATCCGCCTCCACCCGGAACGGTGTCGGCATTCCGATCCCCGGCAGCATATGGGTGGCCGTCGCGAATCGATCGGCGCTCCCTTCGAGCGTCGGGACCTGCATTTCAATGGTGTGGTGTTCCGGCGGCAACGTCGACCGCACCGCATCAATCAACAGCTCGCTTCCGGCGCGCACATGGCCGTCGAGATTGCGCGCGCTGCGCCATGCCCCGACCGCGAGAAACGCAAGCACCAGACCGAGGACTGCAGCCCCGCGAAATGGTGGGAGAAACGGTTCCGTCACCAGCAGGATAGGCAACCCGGTGAGCAGCAGCACCGCAATCTCGATCGCGACCACCAGAGCGCCACGCGGCGCCGCCGCACGATCCAGCCCCTCGGCGCGAGGCAGGGCCGACATCGCGAGTACGCCGGCCAGCCGCCGACCGGTCCGCACGATGCCCAGCACGAAGGGCGCAGCGAGCAACAGCGCCCCAGCACCCACCACAATGCCGCCGGCACGAGCGCTCAAGTCGAAACGGGCGCCGGTCCACGCCACCAACTGGGGTGCCATCACGGAAACGGCAATGATGATCACCGACACCAGCGCAGCATCGAGCAGGAGCCAGCGCACGAGTTGTCCGACCTGCTGGCCGGCGGAATGGTGCCGCGACGACTTCCGGATATCATCGATCCAGGTGCCGTAGAGCGTCGCGAAGGTCTGCAGCGGCTTGGGAAGGTTGCGATCGACAAACAACACCACCCGACTCGACGCACTCACCAGCGAAGGCGTAGAGAGCGTGGTGATGGCGGAGACTGCGACCGCCACCGGATAGAGGAAGGGGCGGACGGCACCGGTCGCGAGCCCGAGCGAGGCAATGATGAAGGAGAACTCGCCGATTTGCGCCATGCTGAGGCCCGCCTGCACCGATGTGCTGGTACCCTGGCCGGCGAGGAACGATCCGAGCGACACCGACACCACCTTGCCGATAATCACGACCAGCGTGAGCACCACCACCGCGACCCAGTGCTCCATCACCAGCTTGGGATCGAGCAACATCCCGACCGCGACGAAGAATACCGCCGCGAAGATGTCGCGCACCGGCTGCACCATCTTGGCCACGGCCTCGCCCTTGCCGGATTCACTGATCATCGACCCGGCGATGAAGGCACCAAGCGCCACCGAGTAGCCGAGTCGTTGTGCCAGAATCGCAAACGCGAAGGCGAGCCCGACGCTGGCAACCAGCGTGGTTTCCGGGCGCATCTTCTTCACCAGCTTCCGCATCCCTCGCGGAATCAGCACCAGTCCCACCGTGACCCATGCGAGCAGGAGCGTGACCAGCCGGGCCAGCGTGCCAAGGAGCGGCGTCGACGCGCCGGCCTCATTCGCCCCCAGCGTCGCGAGACCTGCGAGAAAGATCACCGCGAAGAGATCTTCGACGATCAGCACACCGAAGACCAGGTCGCGCAGCCGGCGACCGACACCGCGCTCCTCGAACGTTTTGGCGATGATGGTGGTGCTCGAGATCGCGGTGATCGCTCCGGTGAAGAGCGCCTCGCGGCCGCTCCAGCCGAGCAACCGCGCTGCTCCGATGCCGAGCCACGCCATCAGCGTCACGTCGATGATCGCCGTGATCGCGACCGGCCCGCCGACCCGCAACAATCGGCGAATCGAGAATTCGAGTCCGATGCCGAAGAGCAGCAGGATGACGCCAAGCTCGGCGAGTGTCTCGATGGTCGCGTGATCGGCCGAGAGCGGGACCGCGACGTGCGGGCCGATGATCAGCCCCGCCAGCAGGTAACCGAGAATCACCGGCTGCTTGAGCCACTGGCACACAATGGTGGTGAACGCCGCCGTACAGAGGACGACGGCAAAGGTGGTCAGGAAGGTCGGTGCGCCCTCGTGCATCGCGTTACTCCCCGCCCGGTGGTGCCACGCTCGCCGGCGCCCCCACTACGATCGGCCGCCAGGCGATCGCTTCCCACGCCGCATCGAGCGTCGCCAACGCATGTGGGTGGCCTGCGGTCCACTCGCGACTGGCAACCTTCTCCGCGGCAAACGACACCAGCGTCAGCCAGACTGCGGTCCAGAGTTCGACGACCCCCGCGCGCACGCTTCCCTCCTGCTTGCCGTGCGCAATCAAGTGCTCGAGACCTTGCCGAAGTTCGCTGGCCGCCGCTCGCGAGGCCTCGTCGAGCTCCTGCGGATGACGCCAGGTCAGCAACAGGCGCACCCGGGCAGGATCTCGCTCGGCCTGCTCCAGCCACATGCGACCGATCTTCGCGAGTCGCTCGCCGAGCGCCGGACCCTTGCCGAGTGCGGCATCGCGAACCACCGCCGCACCCCAGCGCTGGGTGTCCTGATACGCCGCGTTGAGTAGCGCTTGCTTGCTGGGGAAGTGGCGATAGATCGTCCCTTCGGCCACTCCAGCACGCTTGGCCAGGATCGGCGTCGTGGTGGCGTGATACCCGGCGGTGGTGAACAACTCCCGGGCGGCCTCTAGCAGGCGATCTCGGGTGGTCAGGGCAACGTCGGCCATCAATCCTCGCGGACGGGTGGGGTCGCCCCCAAGGGCGGATTATCTTCGGGCCTGCGGTACTTCCGACCCGAGATAGAGGAACTCCATGAAGATGCTCGTTCTCGGCGCTGGCCTGCAGGGCTGCGCCTGTGCCTTCGATCTCCTGCGTGACCCCGAGGTGACCCAGGTCACCATTGCCGATCTTCAACCGGAACGGATGGCGCGCTTTCTCTCCCGGCTCGAAGACCCGCGCCTCCACCCGCTGACGCTCGACGTAACCGATCATCCGGCCGTTCTGAGCGCGATGCAGGGGCACGACGCGGTGATGAGCGCCATCCCATACTACTTCAATGGGCCGATGGCGGCACTCGCGGTCCAGTCCGGCTGCCATTTTGCCGACCTCGGCGGCAACACCGAAATCGTGATGGAGCAGAAGAAGCTCGAGGCCGAGGCACACGCCAAGGGGCTCTCGGTCATGCCGGATTGCGGCCTCGCGCCGGGCATGGTCAACATCCTCGCGGCCGAAGGGATCCGTCGCCTCGACAAGGCCGACCGCGTCCGGATCTATGTCGGCGGCCTGCCGCAACACCCCGAACCGCCGCTCAATTACCAGATCGTCTATTCGCTCGAAGGTGCGCTCGACTACTACACCACGCCATCGTGGGTACTGCGCGACGGCAAGCCGAGCACGGTCGAAGCACTCACTGAGCTCGAGCCGGTGGAATTCGCGCAGCCGGT
>JBDSMX010000213.1:0-18247 GCA_039915645.1 Gemmatimonadales bacterium
TGACAGTCGAGCAGGGCCGGAACGGCAGCCGAGTCCGCTTCAGTCTTGCCGCACGCCAGAAACTGATGAACGACCGGATGAGCGTCACGCTCCGCGTGATCGACCCGCTCAACACGTCTCGCGAGACCTCAACGACCACCGATCCGCGGTTCACCCAGGTGTCGGTCCGGAGGCGGGCCATCCGGGCACTCCAGCTCAACGTCAGTTGGTTGCTCGGCAAGGCACCGAAGAAGGATCGCAGCCCGAAAGACTTGATCGGGCCCGAGGGATGAGTGTGGGATCGTGGGCGGTCGCCCCCCCATTCACGGCCGCGCAAACTCCTTCGGAGTCAGCGATACCCCGTACAGCACTGCATCAATCTTCAGCCGGATCGGCTCTGCCATACCTGCAATCGCGATCTCCGTCAGGTACGGCACCCGTACTCCTAGGACCGTGCGGTAATCAGTGGAAGTGATCTTCATCGGGGTGGCGGTTCCCATCACCATTCTGGTCTGCGTCCGCAACACTTCCAGGTAGCTGGTGGCGTCCAGATGCACGATCGCCTGCCGACCGTTGGCCTGCGTGAGTTCGATGGCATGCACCGGCGTGGGCTTCCCCAGGACAGTGACCACCGCAGGGCCCACGTAGCGGAGCCGGTTGCGCTTGGCCGCTGCATGCATCAATGGTCCATCGAAATCCGTTTCTTCCATCAAGTCCTCGAGCTCAGCCGCCGGTACATCGACCGCTTTCTTGCTCGATGATACGAAAGGATCAACGCGCCACGCAGATCGGCCATCGTAGCCCGTTATCTGAACGGCACCCTGGATCGTGACCTTCTTGAGCAGCAGATTCGGACGCATCGCCTCCACTGTGACCGGAATCTCGAATGGCGCCATCCCGGTCACTCGCATCGAGACACGGCGGGTCTGCATCCGGTCGATCGGACCGACTGCAGCAATGTGGCGCGCGATCACGGTATCGAGTGGGAGGGCCGCAGGTGCAACGACCGACTGCCCAACGAGGATCGACGGGAGCAAGAGCAGCAATGACAGAACTTTCACGGTCGTGGTTCCTGATGAGGAGGGTTGTGTCGCGCCGCGCGGGTAGCGACGGCCATTGAGCAGCGCACCGATGGCAGTCGGCCGCACCAGCCAGTGATAGGACAGGAGCAGCAGCGCCATGGCAACCCCGAGCAGCAGAGCGAACTTGACGGGCCAGGGGAGAGGCCAGTTGCGCATGAGGAGTTGCAGCGCCAACACCACCGGCAGGTGGGCCAGATATATCCAGTAGGATGCGTCGGCGAGATACCGGCGGAGCGGTGAGTAACCCGCCATGAAGCGCAGCCCCATACCGATCAGCCCAAACGCCCAGCTCCAGAGTCCAACGGCATAGGCAAATGCGAATTGCATCTTGGCGGCGCCGAACGGCACCGGTGCCAAGAGTGGCTCGAGACTGGTTGAGCCGAGACAGAACACCGTTGCCGCGACGGCCAGTACCAGGTGCAGACCCCAGCTTCGCTTGATCCGGGGCAGCAGCACGACTGCCTGGCGCTGGATCAACCACCCGAGGCCGAATGCCAGGCCATAGGTAATCAGTGCAGCGCGATTCGGAACGAACCCGGCATCGGGCGTCGGGACGCCGAACCATCGGGCCCAGTACGGATGCAGATAGAGGGCCCACGTCACCGGAAGTGCCAGCAGCAACGGAGCCCCGGGCCGTATGATGGCGCGCATGGCGGTATCGATCAGGTGGCGAAGTCGGCCACTGGGATCAATGGTGACGACCGCGGCACGAAGGAGGAGGGCTCCCGCATACAACAGGAGCAGGACGTACAAGAACCAGAGATGCGTGAGCGGGAAAGTCTCGACTGTGAATCCTGTCGCCGCCGCTGCACCGCCCGGCGTGGAAAGGTTCAGCACTGCCAGGATCGAACCGAAGACCAGCGGCCACGCGACCAGCATCGGAATCGCGATACGCGTGAGTCGATTGCGTACAAAGGCGACCCAGCCGGTGCGCTGGAACAGCAGGCGCGCAAAGAAGCCAGCGAGGACGAAGAAGAGCGTCATCCGCGCGATGTGAATCACAAAAAACAACACCGACAATGTGGTGCTCCGGGCGCGATCGGCCACCAGCCAGAGTTGCGGTCCTGGCAGGAACGCCATGGCGGCGTGCAACACCACCCCGGCCACCAGCGCCAGTCCACGCACGGCATCAAGGCCATGCAATCGTTCATCATCTTGCTGCCCCATGCTGCGGCCCTCATGAAGATCGAGGCGCGGGTCCCCGGACACCCCCGGAAAAGGGAGGTGCCTGTGCGCCTCGTGGTGTGGTGATCAGGTCAGGTGAAGTCGGTTTTGCGGGATTGCCAGATCCAGGTGACCGTGAGGATCACAGCCACTGTCAGCAACTCCGCCGCGATGAGCCAGCGGACACTCCCGGTCCACACCGGCACCGAACCGCTCATTGTCGCTGCGATATCGTCGATGTGGGCAGTCCAGTACAGGAAGCCCTGAAAGGAGAGGTTGCTGACGGCCATCGCGGCGATGGTCCACCCCTCCGTCCCCGCGACGAGCGCGACGCCGAGGGTGAGTGCGTAACCGGTCAGCATATGGAGCAGCAGGAGCACGGCGTACGGCAGCAATCCATCGGGTACGCTGTCACGAGTGAGAATGACGGCAGCAGAGCTGACGCCGAGCAGCGACCACGACGCGAGGAACAGGATGAGATTGGCCGCCAGCTTGGCTGCCGTGTATTCCCGCACGCCGATGGGCAGTGACATCACGAATGGCAGCGTGCCCTGGGTGCGCTCCTTGACCACGGTGAGGAACGCGAGGTAGATACCGCAGCTTATCACTCCCGTGATCAGCAGCACGACCCCGACGTAGAACGCGCCCTCGCTGGAGGAGAGCTGGAGGGCGATGCCGAGCAGACCGGCGGCCGTGGCCGCGAGGACAGGCATCCGCTGGAAGCTCAGGTCCTTGGCCACCAGCTGACGGACCAGGATGGTATTCATGCTGCCATCTCCTCCCTTCGCGCCATCACACCGGCCACGAAAATCTCCTCAAGCGTCAGGCGGTCGACCGCGTGCACCGTTGCCCCGGCCGCTCGGCAAGCGGCAAGCATCGCTTCCGAGAAGCGGTCGGTCGTGATGGTCGCCGTGCGCCCACTCACCGTCGTCGCGACGGCCCCATCAATGTGCGAAACCCACCCTTCGGTCGGCGTTTCCAGCCTGATCCGCCGCCACCGGTCGAGGTACGCTTCCTTGTCGTCCGCATCAACGATCCGGCCGCGATCGATGAAGATGATCCGGTCCGCGATCTGCTCGACATCCAGCGTGTTCTGGCTCGAGAAGAGCACGGTACGTGCTTCGTCCTGCATCGCCTCGGTGAGTGCACCGATGACTTCCTGTCGCGCGACCGGGTCGAGCCCGGTGGTCGGCTCATCGAGCACCAGCAGTCCTGGCCGGCGTGCCAGCGCCAGGAGCAGGGATGCCTTGATCCGCTGTCCGTGCGACAGGCCCTTGATCTTCTGTTCTGGTTGCAGGTCGAAGCGCCGCACCAGATTCCTGGCGTAGTCTGCGTCCCAGTGTCCGAACGCCTTGGCGATGAACTGCATATGCCAGTCAAGCGTCGCGTCGGGGAAGAGCCGCATATCCTCGGACACGTAGCCGACCTGCCGCTTGGCCGCGATGGCGTGCTCCGGGATGCGGTGGCCGAGCACGTCGACGGTGCCGCCGTCGTGACCGGTGAGGCCCATCAGGATGCGCATCGTCGTCGATTTGCCGGCCCCATTGGCGCCGATGAAGCCCGTGATGGTCCCGGTGGGCACGTCGAACGACACATCGTCGAGTGCGAAGTGCGGGTAGCGTTTGTGTACGCCGCGGAACTGCACAGCGATCGGGTTCATTCCTGCTCCTTTGCACGGCGGACTGCTGCAGCGACTCGATCGCACAGCTCGCCGCTTGTCAGCCCCATACGCACGGCGTGCCTGGCCAGCGCGTCGAGATGCCGGGCGAGTTCGTTCTCGAGCATCTGATCGGGGAGGATGGGGGAGTCGGCCACCACCGAGCCTTTGCCGTGGCGGGTACTGATCACGCCTTCGCGCTCGAGCTCGAGGTAGGCGCGCTTCACCGTGATGACCGAAATCCGCAGCTCGGCGGAGAGTTCACGGATCGACGGGAGTGGCTGGCCGGGTGCCCAGTCGCCGAGGGCGATGCGCTGGCGCACCTGCTCGATGATCTGGAGGTAGATGGGCCGGGAATCGGCTTTGGCGAGGATCAAGCCACTGTGCATACCACTATACTGAGTATACACAGTGCAGATGTCAAGGGAGGGGAGGGTTCTCCGCTCGAGCTGTGGGGGAAGGCGCCTATCTCGCCTTCTTGAACTTTGTTGCGGCGACGCCACTCCACGACTCCGCCACCTTTGTCGCGGGGCGCTTGTGGCTGGTCACTGCCAGGACTGCCTCGGGATATTCCGCGGCGACGTGAATGAGGGTTCGTGCAGCACCGGTTGGCTGGCGCCGACCCTGTTCCCAGTCCTGCAGCGTTCGAGCACTCACATTCAGCACCGCTGCGAACTGGGCTTGGGAAAGCCCCGTGCGTTTCCGCGCTTCGATCAATGCTGCACGCTCTGGCCCGAGTACGTCTGCGGCAACAAAGCGCTTGCCCGGCGCGAGTTCGCCGCGCTCGATCGCGCGCATCTGTCGCAGGCTCTCGGCCATTGCGGTGAAATGATCTGGCTTGGCTGCCATCGTCGTCTCCTTCCTGTCCGATTCAGTCGAGTAGTTTCGAGAGTTGTCGATATTGGTCGCGAGAGAGGTCACTCGTGTCGTTCTTTGCGAAGAGGTAGATCAGGTATGTCGTCTCTCCGCGCTGGCGAATTGCGTAAATCACCCGAAGCCCACCGCGCTTGCCCCGACCCGAGCCGGCGATGCGGAGCTTCCGAAGGCCACCTGACCCTGGGATCAGGACTCCGGCCTCGAGGTTTTCCGCCAGAATCTCGGTGACGGTTTCACGATCCGCAGGCGAGAAGAGCTTGTTGGCGAGGGCCGTAAATACCGGGGTTTCGATGAACTCGGTGACCATAGGGAAGTATACGGCATTGCCGTATAGTCCTCAAGTACCCGCGAACGCGGACTGCGGCGTGGGGAAGGTCACCAATTGAGGCCAAGACGGAAGACGGCCTCGCGTCGTAGTAACACGATGCGAGGCCGTCACTTAGATGGAAATGGGCCCGGCGCGATTCGAACCGAAGGTGAGCGAGCCCGCAGCGTGGGCGCAGCTCCACGCGCGACCTCTTGCTCCGGAGTTGTGTCCCGGGGCCCTCCGCAGTCGACTTCCTGCCCGCAAACCCACGCAAATCAACCTAGCGCCCGGCTTCCTGACTAGGGGACGGCGCCCTGGACGGCAGGAAATCACCCCTAACTGGCGCACGACTGGCACACTGGGGGCAAGAGGTCTGGTCGTTACACCGAACGAGAACCCTCTCTCACACCGGCGCGCCGCCGGCGCCGTCCAGACTAGGAACTTCCCATACGCCGCGGCCACCAGTCCCTCGACCGACCATCGCCATTGCGTCGGCGTGCCGCCCCGCGTGGTTCCCTGGCACTACGCGCCGCAGGGACACCTGCGGCGCGTGGGCAACTGCGAAGGGTCTGTTCTGCCTTCGTTCAACAGATCTCACCAATCATCGCTCCTCCGCTGTGAATCCACTCGTTGAGAAACCCACGAGGTACAATCGCCCTGAGCCCGAGGAGCGGGCAAAGCTGGTCGCTTCGTGCTGGACGTGACCAGTCGGCATTCGAGCGTTTATGTCAACGCGGGCCGCGGCTTTCTCCACTCCGACGGCGTCAATCCACAACACGGCACGATCGGTATGACGGAGGGGCTCCCTAGCCCCCTCAGGGCTGCCGCCGCACGCCGAAAGTACCACGATCGAGTCCACGAGACGCCCCTTGGACTGGAGCGCAACTCGCACTTCTCCCGTGAGGAGTTGCACGACTTCTGGCTTGCAGGCCACCACATATGGCCGCTCAGACGTCAGCCGGAGTCGGTACGCTAGTGCCTCTGCGAGGACCTGGACACGTTCCGCGTTGACGAGGGCAGGACCGGTGCCTCTCCCCGTATTCCCTGCGCACCCCAGGAGCAAGCAGAGAGACAGCAGCATTGTGACCCTCAAAGAACTCCTCACAGTGGATCTGTCCCAGGAAGGATACACGACTTATTAGGGTCCCGCGATTCAATCGTTTCGAAATACGGCGAGGTGTATGCCGCATGGAACTCGTTCGTCACTTCCGGGTGGCGCAAATGCATCATGACGTGAATGGACTCATGCATCAGGAAGCGAAGCGTCGCGCGATATGACTTTGGCGCTTCGGTCGTCCCCTTCATACGATCGAGGTACTTGATCCAGTATGGGTCAATATGAGCTTTTCCGTAAATTGCGGGGTCTTCGTTCGGATACCATGTTATCGAGAAGTGGTCCAGCCTGGGGTTACCGTCCGAATCGAAGAACCCGGTGGGGCTGTCATACTGCCCTGCGTAGAGCAATGTGTCTGTCGCCATCATTTCGTCGAACCAGCCTCGAATTTCAGCACATTGGCGGCGCGCAACAGTGTCCGCAATTTCACTTAGCGGGCGCGCATATCCGGCGGTGGCACGCAGCATGTCCAGTCTATTCTTCTTGAATTTCTTCAGGCACTCCCCTGGCCGAGCGACGTTCTGAATGACCACGAAGCAGGAGGGCTCAACAACGGCGGCAGAATCCTCCATTTCCTTTCTAATGATGGAATCGATCTGGGCGACTCCTCCGCTACCGTTACCTGGGGGCGGGTCCCCGTCGCCAAGGTCGATTATCTCATCCCAGTAGTAATCCACCGTTTGACAAGTGTTCAGGTGCCACTCGAGGGTCGTTGAGTGCAGCGTGGTGCCGTAGTAGGTCCGAGTGACGGTGACGTCGCAGAACTCCACACTGCCGAGATAGTGGCGAATGAGCCATCCAGACATCATGGCCGCGTCACCGAGGGCTGCGACGACGGCAGCCCGGAATCGCTTCGAAGCAGCTTCAATCGAATCCCCTGGGACGCCCGGACAGTCAAAGTTTGCCATCCCTTCCACGGTCTGGATACCGACCACCCCACTGTCAGGGCGACCCGCACGCACGGAACAGCCAACGCCATTCATGTACGCGGACGGACTCACTGCTAAACGACCCCGACCCGCGCCAACGAGCTCCCATCCCTGAGGCTGGGACGCCGTCGGGGTGTCGGCCGCACACGCTGCCAAGGTTGAAGCGAGAAATACGACCACTGCCCACCTGCTGAAACACCGACCAACTCGACTAACTGTCATATTAGCCCTCGGGGGAAATGGTTCGTCGTTGCACAAAGGTTGGACGTCGACCGTTCGGTCGAGGTTCAACAACAACTCAGACTCTTGGGAAGGTGGGCGACTGGCGCGCACGATGTGGTTATCGCATGGCGGGATTGGGCCTCATGAAAGTGAAGAAGTAGCTGGGGGCACTTCACACTGTGGCGTGTCCGAGGGAGCGGACTCTGCTACGGTACTACTATTTCCCAGAAGCGTCAATTCCCCCACTGTCATCAGGTTGCCTGGCATGTCGGGCGGCACGCCGCCCGCAACGGTCACCCGCGCCGGCGGCCGTGCTGCCCTCAAGACCCCTCTGTCGGCGCCGTCTCCAGCGGGCACTCCCGTAATTCGCCGCGGGTAGCTGTTCCGAGGCCCAGCGCCACTTCGTCGGCGTGAACTCCGTCGACTCGGTGGTGCCCGTCCAAATTCCGAGCTTCGAGCTGCAGCTGCCCGTGTCCCTGCCGAGCACGGTCGACCATTCGATGCCGATGCGCAGGCAGGCGTCGGCGGAGAGTTCGCGGAGGGCGCTATTCACCACCGCCGCCCATCCGGATCCATTCACACAGCCGGATTCCAAGATCAAGCATCCGAGCCGTCGAGTGTTGCGAATGCGGCGCACTCCCTGCAGGCGCCGTCAAGCTGATGCAGCCGAGGGCTTGGAGGCGCAGGATAGCCCGCCCGTCAAAATCTCCAGGGAACTCTTCGCGGATGATTGGGATGTCATCACTGAAGTGGCCCCACCATTGGTGCCAGCCAGAGGATCCTGCTCTGCTCCGGAGGAATTGCAGGGCGCGGATCTCATGGACTTCTAGTTGTTCAGTAAGTGCCGCCATGCTATCGGCTTCGTCGCGACGGGAATGGAACGCTTCGATGCCAGCAGTCACCGCCACACGCCCGATGAGACGACGCTTCTCTTCGGCTCGCGTTTTGGCGATGAGCGGGAGAAGGCGAGTCACTAGTTCGGCCCACTCCTCGTCGATCAGCAGTTGCGTTTGGCCGGATCGAAGCGAGTCGAGCTCCCGTGTAATCATCCAAAGAACCTCTTGAATGCGCTCGAATCGCTTCGAGTTACCTGTTGCGCCAATCCACGACGCCAGCGCCGTCGCAACTCCGACTCCGATGGAAACTGTTCCGACACCGCCGCTCGATGCGAATCCGGCAGTAGAGGTGGCCACTGAAGTCAGCAGCTGCTTGAATGGGTCGTCATCCCGCATACTCGCGAGCTCGGCCCGAATTAGGTCGGTTCGAGAATCGGCAGGAAGCCCTGGCTCATCGCCACTCTGCCTGTCCCGCGTCGTCACGGTGCACCCCTCAACTGCATCACTCTCCATCCGTCGGAAGCCGGTACCGGACCGATGCTCAGGGAGTCGCCAGAGGCGAGATCGCGGAGGGCAGTCATTGCGGTCGGTTGACCGGTGCGGTCGCGCGGATACGGTTCACGAGCTTCGTATAGAGGTCCTGAGGGTCCTTCCATGTGATGTGGTTGTATTGCCGAGTATCGAAATGCTTCGAAAGTTCCTCGTCCTCTTGTACCGTCCAGATGACTGGCATCCCAAGGCCCAGGCCGAACCCGGCCTCGAAAAAGACCCCGGAACGAAACCCTGTAAAATCGGCTACGATGAGGCCGCTCCGACGAATTTCCGCGATGATCTCGTCATCGATCCGGTTGTTGTGTTCTTTCCTATTGATTTTCATCGGTAGCCAGCCGGTGTCCGTCAGTGCTTTCTCGATCCCTATCTCCCACGCTGCGTCCATTTGCGGGTCGAACCACATCGCGACGAACGCCTGATTGCCCAGCGCGCCGGTCTTCCGGAGCTCCCCCACGCGGCGCCAGCCGGCAGGAGTTAGCGCATAGGCACCGTGCTTGTACGGCGGTCTATCGACGAGGCCAAGCTTGATCGCCTGTTCAATGATGGCTTGTAGCTCATCGGGACTCAAAAGTTTTAGTCGAGCCCGATCGGCGGACCGAAATACACGGCGTCGTCGAATGAATCCATGCGCTGCTCGATGAGCAGCAGCAGGCGATCAATCGCATCCCACAATAGCCCTCGGTGGCTTCGTTCGTCTCGGACCTTTTGCACCATCCCAAGCGTGATCGTCGGCACGTCGCCGCGGTCCGCTGCCTCGCGTACGGCCGCAGAAATTACCCACCGCTGATTCTTCGAGGGGCCCTTTCCCAGTTCGTCCTGAGCGTCGTGCCACAGCCAATAGGTCCCACACGCTTGACAGAGGAATTGGGTAATTGCGCCATTTGGTTCGAACCTCACCGACTCATCGCACAGCGGACACGCCATTTCTGTCATCGCGGGCTCCGGTTCATGCGGCCCACTCGATGCCGGTGCGTTGGATGGCGTCGGGGATCGGTGTCCCCCGCGAAAGGCGAGGCGACTCCCGCGGTGGGATTCCAGGAATCAGCCATTGGCAGACTCCATTTGGGCGCGCATGGCTATCGCTGCAGCTCGTTCGGCGTCGTGCGACAGGTGCAGCACGGGTGACTTGCCGGCCTGCTTCTCGACCTCAAACCCGCCGTTGAATACCTTGAGCTGGCTGATCGCTTTGTAGGCGATCGTCGTATTCTTCTCGGCGCCTTCGAAGAAGAGTCGCTTGCTCGTGATATACAGCATGCCCTGATCGATCTGGCGCAGCTCGGTGACCTTGTGGGCTTGGACCGTCGCGGACCCGATCCGATACCTTAGACCCTTCGCGATTTTGATCGAGGCGACCGGACCCGAGTAGGTCACGCGGTCAGTACGGGTGCGCAGCTCGGACCAGCGCGCTTCCCCCACGTAATAGCACACCTCTCCCTTTTGCATCACCACTCCACCAGGGTTCACTGGCGGGATTTCCTCGGTCGAGTTGATCCATTCCTGAGCGGAAGTGACTCGCGCGAGAAACGCTGAGTTCGCGACCGTTTTCTGCTTCGCGGACGCCCAGCTTAGAAAGGCTAGGCCCGCGATCGCGACTATGGCGAGGAAGGTTCCCATGATTCACCTCGGGGGTAGGTGGGACCGCAGGGTGGAGGTCAACCCTACCGCAGAAAGCCACGCTCCGATAGACCGTGATGAACCCGCCCGCGGTGTCTCAGGGCTGAGGGGCAATTCCCGCCCTGAAGAATCGAACCAAGGCCGTGTCGCGCAATCTCACGCGCGACTGGTGGACACGGCTTGAGCAACTTGCCGGACTCGAGCGAATCAATGGGCGGGGGTGGCATAGCATCCGTCGCACCTTCTCGATCGAAGTGCGGCATTTGCCGCTGAAGGATGGGCTGGAGTTGGGCGGATGGCGCGACGTCCGCACGTTCGTGGAGACCTACCAGCCGGTTGACCTGGTGCACCTGAAAAAGGCGCTTGCTGGAAGGCGATCAGCGTGAGATTCATCGCAACTGGCACACGAATCGGCACACCATCTTGCCCACGGAAACGCCCCGCGTGGGCAAACCCAAGCGGGGCGCGGCTTTACATCATGGGCCCGGCGCGATTCGAACGCGCGACCTCTTGCTCCGGAGGCAAGCGCTCTATCCAGCTGAGCTACGGACCCCAATCCTGCGGCGCCTAATATGCCCGAACCCCGGCCTCGGCGCCACCAGGCGAAGCCCCCAAGGGTTACGGCCGGGAATCCGGCGTCCCGTCAGCCCGGCGGCGGGGGCGAAATAGCTTCAGTCGTCGCGAAGTCCCGTGCCGCGCGAGCGCGGCACCACCAGGAGCTCCCCTCTCCGTCCCCCGCCTCCCTCCTCCCTCCTCCCTCCTCCCTCCTCCCTTCTCCCTTCTCCCTTCTCCCTCCTCCTACTCCGCCCTCAGCGCCTCCGTCGGCCGGATCCGCGCCGCCCGTCGCGCCGGCAACCAACCCGCCAGCAACGCCACCAGCAGCACTGACCCAGCCACCCCCGCAAACACCACCGGGTCCGCCCCCGAGACCTCGAACAGCTGCGCCTCGATCAACCGCCGCCCCAGTAGGCACGCCACCAACCCGATCACAATGCCGATTCCCGCGAGCGCAGCAGAGTTACCGACCACCAATCGCGCGACCGAGCCCTCCGTCGCACCAAGCGCCATCCGCACCCCGATCTCGTGCGTCCGCCAGGCGACCATATAGGCCATCACGCTGTAGAGGCCAAGTGCCGCAACCACCAGCGCAAGCACCGCACTCAATCCGAAAGTGATCATCCCCAATCGCAACGGCCGCAGCTCACCAGCGAGCGCGTTGCCCAACACCTTCACATCGAGGGCCACGATCCCCGGGTCGGCACGCATCATCCGCGCTTTAAGCGCGCTCCACGACAGCGCCGTCTGCTCGCTCGGCTGGATCACAATCGACATCCCGCTGAAGCTCTTCTCCTGGCCGATCGGCACGTAGTATTGCAGTGACGCCTCCTCGCGGAGGCCGTTGCGATGAATGTCCGCCACGATGCCGACGACACGCACACACGGCGCCGTCCGCGCGTATAGCGTAATGCACTTGGTCAGCGCATCAGCGCTCGGCCAGAGCAACTTCGCCATCGCCGCGCCGACAATCACCACTGGCTCACTTCCTTCTCGATCCTGATCGGTGAAGACCCGTCCACGCTGCAGCTTCGTTCCCATGGTCGCGAAGTAGTCGCCATTCACCGCGGTGATGTACGGACCACCACCGGGAAGCTGCGGAATCGAATCCATTCCCGGCACCCAGAGACCGACACCAAACGAGCTGTAGAACGGCAATCCCACCGTGAGTGCCGCGCGCTCGACACCTGGCTCCTGCCGTACCGCATCGAGCAATTGGCGATAGCGCGAACGCTCGAGCGCAGACCGTTCCTCGAACGTCCCTGTCGCCTTCGGGAAACGGGCTTCCGCCACCACCACCCGCTCGGCGTCCATGCCGAGGTCGAGTGCGCGGACGTGCGCCATGGAACGAAGAAAGAGTCCTGCGCCCACCAGCAATACCACGCTGAGCGCGGCCTGTACCACCGTAAGCGCGTGACGCATTTGCGACCGACCACCCGCCACTCGCGCGCCGTTCTTGAGCGAGGCGGTGAGCGAGTCGCTTCCCATCCGGAGCGCCGGAATGACACCGACGACCAGTGCAGTGAGCAGGGTGATGGTGCCGACCGCCAGCAACACTCGACCATCGACCACGCTCGCCTCGAAGCCGGCATTCACGAAGAGTACGCTGCGAATCAGCGGCTCCGTGATCCGCGCGACGAAGAGCGAGCCAACACCGCCGGCAATCGCCACCAGCACGCCCTCGAATACCAGCAGGCGCAGCACCCGTGCACGACCTGCCCCTAGTGCGACACGGATACCGAGCTCCTGATTGCGACGCGCGAGCCGCGCCAGCTGCAAATTCACGAGGTTGGCGCAGGTGATCACCAGGATGATCAGCGAGATGACACCGAGCCAGCGGGCGAGTACACTCTCGAGTGAAGGATTGCCGGCGTCGTCGTACCCCATCGGTGTCGCGAGCAAGGTTCCTTTGGGGGCCCACTTTGGGGCGACCTCGGGGGAAAGCCGCCGCGCCGCCTCCGCCGCGATCGACACGGTGGCCACACTCACGCCCGGCTTCCGGCGGACAATCACGTTCCAGTTCTGCGACTTCTTGCCGTCGCTGCCGATCAGCTTCCAGGCATCGACACGATCGAGCGCTGCGCCAGTGAACCCGGCCGGTGCCACACCGACGATGGTGTAGACCTTGTCATCCACCGTGTAGCTCTTGCCCAGCACAGCAGGATCAGCGCCGAAGTCATTCCGCCAGGTCGCCTCACTCAACACGGCGATCGTCGCGTTCTCGCTTTCATCCGATGGAACAAAGAAGCGTCCGATCAGCGACTTGGCGCCGAGGAGAGGGAAGAACGACCCATCGGCTGTGCCGATCCGTTGCGGCTTGGCGGCAGCTCCGGCGCCGATCATCTGGTCGTCGACGCGGTAGACGCCTAGCCCCAAGACGCCGCGCATGTCCCGTCGCAGTGCGTCATAGACCGGATGCGAGATCCATCCCATGGTCTGCGATCCGAACGGGGGCCCCTCGACGTGGAGGTAGAGCCGCGACAACGCATCGCGATCGACCACATACTCGGGCCCGCGGAGCAGGATCCTGTCAATGAGTGAGAAGGCGGTGACGTTGGCGCCGATGCCGAGGGCGAGCGTCAGCACCATGAACAGGGTGACGGCGGGCTCACGGAGCAGGCGGCGCGCGGCGTAGCGGAGGTCCTGCTGTACGCTTTCCCAGCGATTGTGCAGGCGCATCCGGTCATCTCGTGCGTGAGCGGTGGCATGGAGAGCGCGAAGCGATGCATCGCTCTGCGCGAAGAGCCGAGTGGCCTCGGCGGTGGCCTCGTCGCGGGTGAGGCCCTCGCGCATCAGCGATTCGATTCGCAGCTCGAGGTGGAGGGCGATCTCGTCGTCGACCTCGCGGCCATCGCCGAGGCGGAGGAGTTTGCGGATACCGGGACGGAGGAATGGCATCGTCAGCGCGCCGGATGCGGATCGGTAAGGATCGCGGTCACGGTGTCGGCATACTCGAGCCAATCGGTCATCTGCTGATGCAGGTGAGCAGCGCCTGCGCGGGTGACCTTGTAATAGCGCGCCCTGCGGTTGTGCTCGGTGACGCCCCACTCCGCCGCCACCAGTCCCTTCTTCTCCATTCGGTAGAGCGCCTGATAGAGGGCGGCGTCCTCGAGGGCGAGCCGCTTGCCGCTGCGGGCCTCGAGCCAGGCGGTCACCTCGAAGCCGTGCATCGGCTGCCAGGAGAGGGCCTTGAGGACGAGGACGTCGAGGGTGCCTTTGACGACGGGGAGGGCCATGGGGCGGGTCCGGGTAAAGGGACTTTATTAAGAGTCTTAGACGATAC
Organism: Gemmatimonadales bacterium; assembly: GCA_039915645.1. GTDB lineage: Bacteria > Gemmatimonadota > Gemmatimonadetes > Gemmatimonadales > GWC2-71-9 > Palsa-1233. Next base: position 14,171 of record JBDSMX010000213.1, read on the forward strand.
GGCCCGAGGCAGGGTTGGTTTCGCGAGAAGAGAGAAGAGAGAAGAGAGAAGAGAGAAGAGAGAAGGGAACTGGTTGTGTCGTATTTCTGGTCAATCGGTTCCGTGTCGGAACGGCTGGGTACAACTACCCATCTCGTCAGGTAGGGCATGGTAACGGCTGCCTCTGGTCCGGTGTGCGATTGAGCCTCCCTCCGGTCGTTACTACCAAGGAATCAGTCAGTGCCCTCTCAGGAGCCACACCATGCGATCGTTATCCAGCATCACACCCGTGCTCTTGCTCGCGGCTGCCGCCGCCGGTTGCTCGAGCACCGGGTCGTCCGACCTCGGCGGCAACGGCCGCGTCGCGGTCCGGTTGTCGACCACGCCGATGACCACATCGGGTTCCTCGCTTCTGACGCCCGGCATCACCGTCACGCTCGGTAGCGACGTCGTGATCGTCGACGGCGTGCAGCTGGTCGCGCGCAAGATCAAGCTTCAGCGTGCCGATGGTACCTGCCCCACGCCGGTGGTCGAAGACGCCCAGGGATCGGGAAGCGACGCCGACGAGGGCGATACCGAGGAGTGCCCCAACGTTCGCCTCGGTCCGATGCTGCTCTCGCCACCGCTTGGTGAAGGCGTCGACGGAACCTTCTCGGTCGATCTCCCGGCCGGCAGCTATCACGAATTGCAGATGCAGATCCACAAGCCGACCTCGAGCTCGAAGGATGCGGCATTCCTCGCCGCGAACCCAGGCTTCGCGGGCACCAGCATCAAGGTGACCGGGACGTTCAATGGCGTGCCGTTCGTGTTCACGACGTCACTCACGGCCGAGATTGAAGTCCCCTTCCTGCAGGATGTCGTGGTGGTTGGTGGTACGACGACATCGCTCACGCTGCAGCTCGACGTGCGCAGCTGGTTCAAGGCGCAGGGCGGTCTCGCGCTCCTGAATCCGGGCACGCTCACGCAGCAGGACCGTCAGCGAGTGGAGCAGAATATCCGGGCGTCGTTCCACGCGTTCCGAGACGAGAACGGAGATGGCAGGCAGGACTGAACAGCGCCCGGCAACGGGCTGAGAGTACATTCAGGGGATGCCCCCGTCCCCTTCGACCTGCGTCACCTGCGGGAAGCCCTTTGCGGCCAACCGCGACCTCGCGACCATCCCCGACGCCAGCAAGATTGCCTTCGACCCGGCTCGCCGCCGGGCCTGGCGCATCTGCACTTCCTGCGATGAATGGAACCTCCTCGGCCCCGATGCCTCGCTGGCGGCCCTGCCGGAAATCGAAGCCCGCTTCGCAACCTTGATCCCAGCAACGACGCCAGAGTTTTCGCTGGCCCCGGCCCGAGTCAGCCCGCAGTTGGAGCTGCTGCGAATTGGTCCGCCTGGACGGACTTCCCCGGCAGAGCTCGCGGCCCATCGGCTGAAGGAAGAGGCGGAGCTTCGAGCTCGCCGGCTGCGATGGATGCCGCTGTTGTGGTTGTTCCTCGTCGCGGTAATGGGGGTCGCGTATTGGCCGGTCGCTGGCCATCCTGGAGCCATCGCGCTCATGGTCCTGGTGTATTCGCAAGTCAAATTTTTCACTGCGCTCTCGAAAAAGCTCTTCGGCGAGCGGACGAGCCGACTGACCCTGCCGCTCTCTACGCTCCTCATGCTTGCTTCTGCCCTGTTCCTCTACCTCGACTCTGGTTGGGAAACCCTCAGGTACTGTGGCGTCGGCCTCCTGATCATGTTGCCATTCTACTTCATCATCGATCCTCTGATCCGGCGCCACGTTGGAGTGCTGCGCGTCAAGCTCGAGAGCGGCCGCCGGGTAAGGATTTCGGAGCGCGCCGCACCGGAGGTCACCATCTCGTGGACGCCGGGTGGGAGCGACGTCACCCTGCACGACCTGCCGGATGGCCGACCACTCTCGGGGCCCGATGTCGCCAAGGTCTACCGCTTCCTGTATGCATCCGTTTCGAAGGAAGGGATGCTCAAGGCGATGCTTCGGCTCGATGCCACCACGAAGGAGGCGTACGGCCTGTTGCGATCGCTCGGCGGGCTGCCCGGATTGCTCGAAGCGCTCGAAGGATTCCGGCGTGATCGCGACGGTCGAGTCCCGCTGGCGGAGTTGCCGGTGCTCTATCTGGTGGCACTCGACTTGGCATTGGCGGCAGAGTTCTCCGGCTCGGATTCCCACGACCAGCTCCGCCACCGCGCCCTCGCCGCCAGCGAAGTTGCCGAGGAAGCGGAAGCGCTGGATCCCTAGCACCGGGGCACCTCGCAGGCCTATTCCGCATTGTGTAAAGAATTGCAGAGAGAGCGTCACAGGGGGTACACCGTTGTAGCAGGTTCCCCTGACTCGGAACACTCTCATGCACCCTTCCGATCCATTCCCATCGCTCTCCGCGACCGGGGCATTCGTCGCCCCCGTCGGTGAAGACCATACATTCGCCTCGGGCATCTCCTGGAGTGCCGTCTTCGGTGGCGCCATCGTGATTGCCTCGATGTCCTTCATTCTCCTCGCCCTCGGTACCGGCCTCGGGCTCTCCTCGATGACCCCCTGGTCCGCTCCGCGGGATACCACCAAGGTCATCGGCATGGCGACCGTCGCCTGGCTGGTGATCATGCAGATGATCAGCGGCGGCCTCGGCGGCTATCTCGCCGGCCGAATCCGCAATCGCTGGCTCGGCATTCATACCGACGAGACCTATTTCCGGGATACGCTGCACGGCTTTCTGGCCTGGGGCCTCGCGCTCTGTGGCACGATCGCGTTCCTCGCGGCGGCATCGTCGGTGATGGCTGGCGGGGCGGCCGCCTCCACGCCGGACAGCCGGCAGGAGGTGTCGACCAACGCCTACTTCGTGGACGTCATGCTGCGGCCGACCACGCCGATCACGACGCCGGCATCGCCCGAAGTGCGCGGTGAGCTCGAACGGATTCTCACCCGCACCCTGTTGATGGCAGGCTTTGCGCGCGATGACATGACCGCCGCTGGACGCATCATCAGCCAGCAGACCGGCATCGCGCAGGCCGCCGCCGAACAGCGTGCGGTTGATGTAGCCGGGATGGCTGCGAAGGCGGCCGAGGATGCCAAGGACGCCGTCGGCCATTCGCTGTTGTGGGTCTTTGTCGGCCTGCTCGTCGGCGCCTTCAGCGCCAGCTTCGCTGCGACCTTGGGCGGCCGCACTCGTGACCAGGTGCAGCGCGCCTGAACCCCTTCCGTCACTCAGTCCCTGGAGGTTTTTGTGAAGTCGCTCCTGTTGTTGTTTCTTGGCGTTCCCATTCCGATCATCATCCTGATCGCCCTGCTCAGGTGAGTCGATAGCAGGACTTGGTGCTGGATGAAAACTGAAACGCCGCCCGGAGCTCCGGGCGGCGTTTCAGTGTGGGTTTCTGCTGTGCCCCTGCCGCACACTCCGGCGTCACAGAGAGGTGGTGCAGTACTGTGTTTCCACCAACCGACCGCCACCGCCTCGACGCTTTCGGCTGCGAGGCATCATCATCTGCAGCGAGTGTGCTTCATGTCACCCAAATACTTCATCATCGGAACCATTGCCGCCCTCGGCGGCGCCTGGGCCAATCGCGGCGTCTCTCCTGATTACGTCGCCAACATGACCAGCTCGCAGGAGACCCCTGCGAACACTACCGGCGCGACCGGGACGGCGACCTTCGACATCAACGGCGACAAGCTGCACTATGTCGTCCGCGTCAAAGACCTCAGTGGGCCGGCCACCGCCGCGCACATTCATGTCGGTGCGGCCGGGGTCGCGGGTCCGCCGGTCTTCACCTTCAAGATCAAGTCAGGCGTGGGCCGCAACGGGGCAATTGCCGAGGGAACCTTCGATCTCAAGATGAGCGCGAATGCCGGTGTCACGGGCGACTCGCTCAAGGCGCTGCTCGGCAATGGCAACGCCTACGTCAATGTCCATACGACCAAGTACCCTGACGGTGAAACGCGTGGTCAGGTGATACACAAGTAGCTCAGCCTTTTCGCGCCTTCTCGATGGTGGCGACGTCGATCTTCTTCATCGTCATCATCGCGTCGAAGACGCGCTTCGCCTCCTCACCGCCGGCTGACATTGCGTCGGTGAGGACGCGCGGCGTGATCTGCCACGAAA
>JBDSMX010000216.1:0-9674 GCA_039915645.1 Gemmatimonadales bacterium
GCGGAGGGGGTGCATCGTGGGGCGCTCCGGGGCAGGTGAGTGAAGCGCGAAGCTAGGTCCCTCACAACGCGGAAGTCAAGCAATGACGGTGGGTTGCCGCACCTCTCCAAGCGGTCTAACCTTCTCCCATGAAGCCCATCAGCTACCTGGTCGTCGCCGTCGGCCTTGCCGCCGCGGCCTGCGCCAATACCGACCTCCAGCCGGCCCAGATCGACAACATCGTCGACACCATCACCCTCGGGGCGCTGGTGGGTACGCCGATTTCGACGCCATCGGCATTTTCGATCCCCGATGCGCGCGCAGTTCGCACCGATCAGACCGCCTCATTCGACTTCGCGTACAACGTCGACGCGACCGGGCGGCGCGTGTTGCTGCCGCTCGATGCACTCGGCCTCGGTGCCGTCAACGGCGCGAACCCCGGCTTGCTCCGCAGCACCTCGACCTTCGTGGCATTGGCAACGCCGCCGACCAATGGCTACCTCACCAAGGACACGATCGTCGTCGCCGTGGGTGACGTCATCGTTGCGCGGTCACGCATCGCCTGCTTCCTCGGCGTGCCGGAGTATGCCAAGCTCGAAATTCTCTCCTTCGATGACACCAAGCGCACCGTGCAGTTCCAGGTGCTGGCAAACGTGAACTGCGGCTACCGCAACCTCGAAGTCGGCATCCCGACCAACTGACCGAATGATCGACATCCGCCGCCTCCGTCAGGACCCCGCAACCGCACGGGCAGCGCTTGCGCGCCGTGGCGATCCCGAGGCACTCGAGCAATTCGATCGCGCCCTCGAACTTGATCTCCGTCGGCGTGAGCTGCTGGGCACCGTCGAGGCACTGCAGGCCGAACGCAATCAGGCCACCGAGGCAGTGGCCCGGAAGAAGCAGGCGAAAGAGCCAGCCGACGAATTGCTTGCAGCCCTCAAGAGCTCGGGCGAGCGCGTTCGCGCGCTCGAGGCGGACCTCCGCGATATCGAGGCGTTGCTCGAGAGCCATCTGCTGAATGTGCCGAACCTGCCGCTCGACAGCGTTCCCACCGGCGGGGTCAGTGCGAATGTCGTGGTGCGCAGCTGGGGCACGCCGCGCGAGTTCGACTTCACGCCACGGCCGCATTGGGAGTTGGGACAGACGCTGGGACTCTTCGACCTGCCGCGTGGCGCCAAGCTCACCGGCTCGGGCTTCCCGCTCTTCACCGGCATGGGCGCGCGCCTGGTGCGGGCACTCGCCAACTTCATGCTCGATCTGCATACCACCGAGCACGGCTACACCGAAATCCAGCCACCGTATCTGGTGAATCGCGCGTCGCTCATCGGCACGAGCCAACTGCCGAAGTTCGAGGACGACCTCTATCGCACCCACGCCGACGATCTCTTTCTGATCCCGACGGCCGAGGTCCCGCTCACCAATATTCATCGCGACGAGATCCTCGAGAACGCAACGCTGCCGATCTGTTATGTGGCCTACACGCCCTGCTTCCGGCGCGAGGCCGGTGCGCACGGCAAGGACACGCGCGGGCTGATCCGCGTGCATCAATTCGACAAGGTCGAACTGGTGCGCATTGTCCGCGCCGACAGCAGCGAAGCGGAGCATCGCCTGCTCACCTCGCACTCGGAAACGGTCCTGCAGCGCCTCGAGATTCCCTATCGCGTCCTCGCGCTGGCTTCGGGCGATACCGGCTTTGGCAGCGCCTGCACGCTCGACCTCGAGGCATGGGCCGCCGGCGTCGGGACCTGGCTCGAAGTGTCGAGCGCCAGCACGTTCAGTGACTTCCAGGCACGTCGCGCCAACATCCGCTACCGCCCGGCTCCCGGAGCGAAGCCCGAGTTCGCGCATACGCTCAATGCGTCCGGAGTCGCCTTCCCGCGCACCATCATCGCGTTGCTGGAGAACGGCCAGGAAGCCGACGGCAGCGTTCGCCTTCCCGCCGCGCTGGTCCCCTATGTCGGGACCGACCGCCTCGTCCCGCGGTCGTAAGGAGCGGCTCCGACGCCTCGCACCCGGGGCGGCGGTCCTGCTCGTAGCCCTGCTCGCCGGACTCACCACCGGATCGAGCCTCATCATCGCACGTCATTTCCGGGCCGAGGCGCTCTCCGCGTCGCGGCTCTACTCCGTGGTCACACAGGGGTTGACCGACCCTGCTGCCGATGGCGCGACCACCGCGCTGCTTGAGCTCGGCAAGGAAGTTCGTGAACTCGGCATTCCCATTGTCATCACCGATTCGTCCGGTCGGGTCACCGCTGTTGCGAACCCGACATTCGACACCACCGGCGCCGATGCGAGGCTGCGCGACTTCGCACGCGAGCTTGACCGAGTCAATCCCCCGATCACCCTCAAGCAGGGACTCGGTGTCCTTCACTTCGGTCCGCTGCCCAACACCAGACTTCTCTTCGGATTGGGCCTCTTGCAAGGGCTCACCCTGATCGTGATGGTGGCGGTCGGTGTGACGGCCTATCGCAACGCCATCACGGCGCAGCGCGACCGGCTCTGGGTGGCGATGGCACGCGAGGCAGCGCACCAGATGGGGACGCCGCTGACATCACTGCAGGGGTGGATCGAACAGCTGCGGTCCGCCGGTGTGCCACCCGCGAAGGTGGCGGAGTACCTCGACGCCGATGCCGACCGACTCCAGCGCGTTGCCCAGCGCTTCGAACGGATCGGCAATCCGGCGCGGCGCGATCCGGTGGGCCTCGGGGCGTTGGGAGAACGCGTCGCGGGTTATTATCGGCCGCGCGTGCCCAAGCACTCCAATACTGTTGCCATCACCGTTCGTGCCCCGAGTGCCGGCCCCGTCATCCTCGGCGATGCCGTCCTGCTCGAGTGGGCGCTCGAAGCGATGGTCAAGAATGCCATCGACGCACTGCAAGGTCGGGGCGGTACGATTACGATTGCGGCCACGGCAGAAGGGTCTGAGGCGGTGCTCCGGGTGGTCGATGACGGTCCCGGTGTGCCACGCGAACTTCGCCGGACCATCTTCGAACCCGGCATCACGACCAAGCGGGGCGGCTGGGGCATCGGCCTCGCCCTCGCCCGGCGTGTCATCGAGGACGCCCACCAGGGTGTGCTGGCGCTCGAGCCAACTGAACACGGGACCACTTTCCAGATGCGCTTTCCGCTCGCTTCGTCCGTCGCGTGACCATACCTCGTGATCTGCTTCAGGGACTGAACCCGGCACAGCGCGACGCCGCGGAGCATGTGCACGGCCCGATTCTCGTGCTGGCGGGGGCGGGCTCCGGCAAGACTCGCGTGCTGACGGCCCGGATTGCGCACCTCATCGATGCGCACGGCGTGCCGCCGGAGCGGATCTTCGCGGTCACCTTCACCAACAAGGCCGCCGGCGAGATGAAGGAGCGGATCGGCAGGCTCCTGGAGCGCGATCCTTCCGGACTCTGGATCGGGACCTTCCACTCGCTTTCGGCTCGCTTGCTGCGGCGCGAGGCGGAGCACCTCGGCTTCACCCGCGCGTTCACCATCTACGACCAGGACGATCAGCTCTCGCTCGTGCGTCGATTGATGGATGAGCGCAATCATCCGGTCAAGCTCTATCCGCCCAAGCTGGTGCAGAATCTGATCTCGTCGGCCAAGAACCGGATGCAGACTGCCGATGAACTCGAGCGTTCGGCGCCGCACGACCCGGCCGTCCGCGTGGCCGCCGATGTCTACGCCGCGATGCAGCAGGCTCTGCTCATCGCCAACGCGATGGACTTCGATGACCTGATGCTGCATCCCCTGGCACTGTTCCGGAAACACCCGGAGGTGCTGGAGCGTTGGCGCCGTCGATTCGACTTCCTGCTCGTCGACGAATTCCAGGATACCAACCGCGCCCAGTACGAACTGATCAAGTTGCTGGCCAGTGGCCACAAGAATGTCTTCGGTGTGGGTGACGACGACCAGTCAGTCTATGGCTGGCGCGGTGCCGACATTCGCAACATGAAGGATCTCCAGACCGATTTCGGTGAAGCGCGACTGGTGAAGCTCGAGGAGAATTATCGCTCGACGAAGCCCATCCTCGACGCGGCCAATGCCGTGATCGCGCGCAATCCCGGCCGGCTCGGGAAGACCCTCCGCACGCGTCGTCCCGGTGGTGCATCGCTGATCGTGCTCGCCGCCGCCGATGAGCGCGATGAAGCGGAGTGGATCGCCCGCGAGCTGCAGGCACGCAGCCGCGACGGGCTGGCCTGGACCGAAGCGGCAATCCTCTACCGCACCAATGCCCAGTCCAGGGCGCTCGAGGATGCGATGCGTCGGGCCGGCGTGCCGTACCGGCTTGTGGGTTCGATCTCGTTCTATGATCGTCGCGAGGTGAAGGACCTCCTCGCGTACATCAGACTCGTCGCGAATCCTGCAGACGACGAGGCCTTCCTGCGTGCCATCGGCGTGCCGCGCCGTGGCCTGGGGGATGCTTCCATTGCCTTGCTGGCCGAACAGGCGCGCGAGTGGCGGCGCCCGTTGCTGGAAGCGGCGCAACGCGCCGAGGCGATCACCACGTTGCGCCCGAACCTCCGGGCCGCGTTCAAGACCTTCGCCGATCTGATCGAGACGCTGCGCACGCGCTTCGGTGAGGCCGTGCCCGTCGTGGTGATGGAAGAGGTGATTCGCGCCATTGATTACGAAAATCTGTTGCTCGCCGAGGGCTTCGAAGGGACCGAGCGCTGGGACAACGTGCGCGAGATGGTGGCGGCCGCAGCGGAGTGGTCCGAAGTGATTCTCGACATCGAGGAGCCCGGCACACCGCTGCAGCGCTTCCTCGCCGAGGCGACCCTCCTCTCTGCGGTTGATACCAGCGCGGGGCGGGAAGATGGCGTCACCCTGATGACGCTGCATACCGCGAAAGGGCTTGAGTGGCCGCTGGTGGTAATGTCGGGCATGGAAGACGGCCTCTTCCCGATGTCGCGGGCAATGGAGTCACCCGAGGGGCTCGAAGAGGAGCGCCGACTCTGCTACGTCGGCATCACACGAGCGCGCGACACCCTGATCCTCTCGTGGGCCCGATCCCGTCGACGGGGTGGTGAGCTCCGGCCGGGGATGCCATCCCGATTCCTGCGCGAACTGCCACCCGAGCTGGTCGATGAGCGCCGGACATCGTTCGCCGTCGGCAGTTCCATGGGCGGTGGCTGGAGCGGCAGTGGACAGTACGGCGGGACGCGCGGCGGTTCCAGCAACTGGGGCAGCAACAAGAGTCGGGCTGCCGCGCCGCCGCCGCCCATCGCCACGCCACGGACAGGCTGGGATGACTTCTCGCAGGTGAGTGTCGAAAAGGAATCGCCCAGCGAGAGTCAGGATGCGCCGCGCTTCGTGAAGGGGGAGCGGGTACGCCACCGCCGCTTCGGCTCCGGCGCCATCCTCGGCCTCAGCGGCAATGGCAAGGACACCAAGGTCTCCGTTGCATTCGACGATCCGGAGATCGGAACCAAGCAGTTGCTCGTGGCCTTTGCCGGCCTCGAGCGCGACTGGGAGAGCGCATGATTATCGGAGCGGATGAGGTCCGGCACGTCGCCAAGCTCGCGGAGCTGGCCGTCGCCGAGGCCGATGTGGCGACCCTGGCAACCCAGCTCGAGGGCATCGTGGCCTTTGTGGCGCAGCTGGACGAAGTGGAGCTGCCGGAAGGAACCGGTGTCACCACCGTTGGTCCCGATCAGCTGCTGCTCCGCGAGGACCGCATCGACCCGATCCCGATGTCGCGCACGGCCGCCGAGATGGCGCCCGAGTTCCGCGAGGGATTCTTCGTTGTGCCGAAGCTTGGCGGGCTGGCCGAAGGATGAGCGCCGCCGATCTCGCACGTGAAACGGGGAAGCGCTTTGCCGAAGCCGACGCGCGTGGACTCAATGCGACGCTGCATTGGTCGCAGGATGTGCTTGACCGGGATGCCGCACTCCTCGATGCGCTGCCGTCCGGCCCGCTCAGCGGCACTGCCGTCGCGCTCAAGGACAACATCGTCACCCGCGACCAGCCGACCACCTGCGCCTCGAAAATTCTCGAAGGGTACGTTTCGCCCTACGAAGCAACCGTGGTGTCGCGGTTGCGTGCGGCCGGAGCGCTGATCGCAGGGAAAGCGAACCTCGATGAATTCGCGATGGGCTCCTCGACCGAGAATTCGGCGTTCGGCCGCGTCAAGAATCCGATCGACCTCGAGCGGGTGCCCGGCGGCTCAAGCGGCGGCTCGGCGGCGCTGGTCGCGGCGGGCGTGACGGTCGCGGCGCTTGGCTCCGAGACTGGCGGCTCGGTCCGTCAGCCGGCGGCCTTTTGCGGCGTCGTCGGACTCAAGCCCAGCTATGGTCGCGTGAGTCGGTTCGGTCTCGTGGCGTTCGGTTCTTCGCTCGATTGCGTCTCGGTCTTCGGCAAGACCGTGGCCGATGCCGGCCGGACGCTCTGCGCCATCTCCGGACACGATCCGCGCGATGCCACCACCCGGCAAGTCGCGCCGCTGGTGTTGGCGGAAGGGCGCACCGATCTTCGCGGATTGGTGATCGGGCTGCCGAAGGAATATTTCCCCGACGATCTCCATCCTGGAATACGTGCCGGCTGTGATGCCACCATTGCGCTGATCCGCGAACTCGGTGCCGAGGTGCGAGAAGTGTCGCTCCCCCACACCCGCTATGCGGTGCCGACTTATTACATCGTGAACCCGGCCGAGGCGGCGGCGAACCTCGCGCGCTTTGACGGCGTCCGCTACGGCCCCCGCAAGATCGGACCTGAGGGAGACCTGCGAGCGCTCTATCGTGCCACGCGTGGCGAGGGATTCGGCCCCGAAGTGCGTCGACGCATCCTCATCGGAACCTTCGTGCTCAGCGCGGGCTATGCGGGCCAGTACTACAACAAGGCGCAGGGCGTGCGGCGCCTGATTTCGGACGACTTCACCCGCGTCTTCGAGAGCGGGGTGGACCTGCTTTTCACGCCGACGACGCCAACGCCTGCGTTCAAGGCCGGCGAGAAGACGGCCGATCCGGTGCAGATGTATCTCGCCGATATTTTCGTGGCCCCGGCCAGTCTCGCGGGCCTTCCGGCGATGTCGCTTCCCATCGGTCGCGACGGCGGGCTCCCTCTGGGCGGGCAGCTGATTGCCCCCGACTTCGGCGAAGCGATGATGCTGTCGGCCGCCAGCGTCCTCGAGCAATCGATCGACCCGATGGAGGAGGTGCGCTGATGACCTGGGAAACTGTCATCGGGCTCGAGGTGCACGTGCAACTCAAGACGCGGAGCAAGATGTTCTGCGGCTGTTCGACGACCTACGGCGAGGCGCCGAACACCAACGTCTGCCCCGTCTGTCTCGGGTTGCCTGGCGCACTGCCGGTCCCCAACGCCGAGGCGATCCGGCTTGGTGTGCGCGGCGCACTCACCATCGGTTGTGCCATTCACCCGACCAGCATCTTCGCCCGCAAGAATTACTTCTACCCTGATCTCCCCAAGGGTTACCAGATCTCGCAGTTCGACAAGCCGCTCGCCACGGAGGGCGCGGTGGCCATCGAATCCCCGGAGCGGGGGGCGATGTCGGTGAGCATTACGCGCCTTCACCTCGAAGAGGACGCTGGCAAGTCGTTGCACGACCGGATCCCGGGGATGACGGCCATCGATCTCAACCGCGCGGGCACGCCGCTCGCCGAAATCGTGAGCGGGCACGACATGCGCTCTCCCGGTGAGGCGCGTGCCTACCTCACGACGCTGCGGCAGCTCCTCATCTATGCCGGCGTGAGCGAATGCTCGATGGAGCAGGGGTCACTCCGCGTCGACGCCAATCTCTCGGTGCGACGGCCCGGCGATCCCCTCGGCACCAAGACCGAAGTGAAGAACATGAATTCTTTTGCCAACGTCGAGCGTGCGCTCGAGTCCGAACGGCTGCGCCAGATTGCGCTGATCGAGTCGGGCGGAAAGGTCACGCAGGTGACGCTGACCTTCAACGCCGCCACCGGCGAAGTCAAGCCGCTCCGCTCCAAGGAAGACTCGCACGACTATCGCTATTTCCCCGATCCGGACCTGCCACCGCTCGTGCTCGACGGCAGCTGGATCGAAGCCCAGCGTTCGAGTTTGCCCGAGCTTCCCGCCGCGCGTCGTGAGCGATACGAATCGGCATTGGCCCTGCCGAACTACGATGCCCGCGTGCTGACTCAGGAACCCGTCATTGCCGATTACTTCGAAGCCGTGATCGCGGCTGGTGTCGAGCCGAAGACCGCGGCCAACTGGGTCCTCGGCGAGGTGATGACCGGTTTCAACGAGCGCGGGACCTTCGCGGTGGCGCCCGCGCGACTCGCGGCGCTCGCGGCCCTCGTTGCCGATGGCACGCTCTCGCTTTCAGCTGCCAAGAAGATCTTCCCCGAGTTGGCCACAAGTGAGGAAGGGGCAGGGGAGATCGCCAAGCGCCTCGGACTGATCCAGGTTCGTGACGAGGGTGCACTTGCCGGCTGGGTCGACGAAGTCATCGCCGCGTTCCCCGACGAGGTCGCCCGCTTCCGCGGCGGCGAAGCGAAGCTGGTCGGCTTCTTCGTCGGACAAGTGATGAAGAAGAGCCAGGGGAAGGCCGACCCGAAGGGGATCCAGCCAATTCTGATGGGGAGACTCAACGGATGAGTGAAGTTCGCTCCGTCGACGCGATTCGCGCCGACTTCCCGGCCCTCGAGCGGCGCCACATGGGAACGCCGGTGGCCTATTTCGACGGCCCCGGTGGCACTCAGGTTCCCCGGGCCGTCATCACGGCGATCACCGATTACCTGACCAACCACAACGCCAACACGCACTGGCTCTATCCGTCGAGCATCGAGACCGACGCGCTGCTCGTGGCCGCGCGCGAGAGCTACGCCGCGTTCTTCAACGGCGCCGCGAACGAGGTCGTCTTCGGCAACAACATGACGACGCTTTCGTTTCATATGGCGCGGGCGCTTGGACGTGGCTGGCAGGCAGGCGACGAGGTGGTGGTGACCGAGCTTGACCATCACGCCAACCTCGCCCCGTGGCAGGCACTGGCACGCGAGAAGGGGATCGTCCTCCGGATGCTCCCGCTTGACCTCGAGACCTTCCGTCTCCGACTCGATCTCCTGCCGGGGCTGATCAACGCCCGCACGAAACTGGTTGCGATCGGTGCGGCCTCCAATGCGCTGGGCACCATCACCGATGTGGCCGAAGTTGCGCGGATTGCTCACGCCGCCGGCGCACTCGCCTACGTCGACGGGGTGCACTACTCCCCGCACGTCCTCCCCGATGTACAGGCGCTGGGCTGCGACATCTTCGTCTGTTCGTCGTACAAGTTCTTCGGACCGCATGCCGGCATTCTCTGGGGCCGTCGGGAGCTGTTGCAATCACTCGACGTGCCGAAGCTCGAGCCCGCTCCCGATTCCGCGCCGGAGCGTTTCGAGACCGGCACCCAGAATCACGAGGGGATCGTCGGTGCAGCGGCCGCTGTGCAGTGGCTGGCGTCGCTCGCGGGCGAGGCAGGCACGCTGCGGGCGAGACTGGAACAAACCTATCACGCGTTGCATGCGCGCGAGGCGGAATTGTTCCAGCGCCTCTGGGATGGACTCGGCGCCGTGCCTGGCCTGGTGCGCTTCGGCCCGCCGCCCGGCACGCCGCGGACCGCGACGATCGCATTCACGCTCAAGGACATTCCCAGCGCCGATGTCGCCGCGCAACTGGTGGACGACGCCTGCTTCGTGTCCAATGGTGACTTCTACGCCACCACCGTGGCACGTCGCCTT
>JBDSMX010000247.1:0-4840 GCA_039915645.1 Gemmatimonadales bacterium
TGCGGACCCTGGGATCGGTGATTCCGATTCTGGGCGTCTGCCTCGGCCATCAGATCATTGCGGCGGCGTGTGGCGCGACAGTGGCACGGGCTCCGCAGCCGCGCCATGGCATGACCTCACCGGTGACACACGACGCAGCGGGCGTCTTCCACGGGCTGCCATCGCCGCTGTCGGCGACTCGCTATCACTCGCTCGCGGTCGTGCGCGATACCATCCCCGACGAATTGACAGTGAGCGCAGTTGCTGCGGATGACGGTGTGGTGATGGGGTTGCGGCATCGAACGCAACCGCTCGAGGGGGTACAGTTCCATCCCGAGTCGGTACTCACCGAGCACGGGATGGCGATGATGGAAAACTTTCTCTCGCGCTAGAGGTCGCGGTCGCGTCGGCGCTCACGGCGCCAGCCGTCGAGCCCGAGGGTGTCCCCGGCGCCGCCGATGAGGAGCGCGATACAAAGCATGATCTGCATCAGGTAGGGCCGCACATCACCGGCATCGCGCCAGCCCGCAGCCAGCGCGAGGGCCACCGAAACCAGAATGGCGAGCGTCGCCGCGAGACGGGTGCGCAACCCCACCAGCAGCATCACACCTGCGATCACCTGCGACCACGCAATCAGTCCCGCCACCAATGCGCCGTGCGGCAGGAGGAGGTCACGCACGATGGCCGCCCAGATTCCGGTCGGGTGGGAGGCGAGCCACGTGGTGAGCCGCTCGGGAAGTTCGATCTGCCAATGCAGTGCAACCACGGGCATTGGCAGCGCACCGCCGACCTTGTACATCGTCAGCTTGCCCCAGGCCGCAAACAGGAGGCCGGCGCCGGTGGCGATCCGGAGAAACGCCAACGCACGAGCGGCCGGCAACATGTGGGTACGGGTCATTGGCTCAATCTCCGAAGGAGATACCGAGGTGGCGCGCGGTGAGAATGATGCCGGAATCGAGCGGAACGGTCTTGGTGCGGCCGACCACCTGATCCATCGGGATGCGGACGACGTTGGGAGGCTGGAAGGCGACCATGGTGCCGAAATCACCGTCGGCAATCGCACGAATCGCGGCTGACCCGAAGCGGAGCGCCAACAACCGGTCGAAGGTGGTGGGCGATCCGCCCCGCTGAAGGTGGCCGAGCACGAGTGATCGGGTTTCCTTGCCGGTGCGAAGCGCGATGCCGTGCGCGACGAGTTCAGCAATGCCACCGAGGCGATCGCTGGTCCCGGCAGCGCCCTTCTCGCGGAGTGTGACCGTCCCGCCGACCGGCGTCGCCCCCTCGGAGACCACGACCACGGAGAAGTGACGCCCGGCGCGCTCACGGGCACGGATCTTCTCGCAGACGATCTCGATGTCGAAGGGGATTTCGGGGATCAGGATCACGTCGGCCGTAGCCGAGAGCCCGCTGTGCAGGGTGATCCAACCCGCGTGTCGCCCCATCAGTTCCACCACCATCACCCGGTCGTGGGCCTCCGCGGTGGTATGGAGCTTGTCCAGCGCGTCCGTGGCGGTCGTGACCGCGGTATCGAACCCGAAAGTGCAATCCGTGCCTGGAACATCGTTGTCGATCGTCTTCGGGACGCCGACGACCTTGAGACCGCGGCGCCACAGTTCGGCGGCGATCCCCAGGGAACCGTCGCCGCCAATGGAAATCAGCGCATCGATTCCCTCACGCGCGAAGGCGGCCATCAGTTCGTCGCACCGATCGACCTCGACGACCCGGCCGTCAGGTTGGAGCTGAGGCCAGCGTAGTGGGTTGCCACGGTTGGTGGTGCCGAGGATCGTGCCGCCGAGGTGGGTAATGCCACGAACCTGCTCGGGGCCGAGCGGGACCATGCCGGTCCCGTCGTAGAGACCGTGGAAGCCGCGGCGGATGCCGACGCATTCCCAGCCCCGGTCGTAAGCGGTCAGGACGGCCGAGCGGATGACAGCGTTGAGGCCCGGGGCGTCGCCGCCGCCGGTGGATATAGCAACTTTCACGTGGTGCGGACAACTCCAGCGAATGCGATTGAGTAGTGGTGGGGATTCGGAATCATAGCGTCCAAGTAGAGTGTGACCAACGGCGGGAGATTATTCTTGGGTATGTCGAATTCATCGCGTGCGCCTCTGGCGCTCCTCACCCTGGGACTTCTGGCGGCCCCCCGCCTGGGTGCTCAAGCCCAGAGTCAGCCGACCCCGGCCGACTCGGCGGCGCTCAGGCTGGCGCAGGGCAAGCGCATCTTCGAGGGAAAGGGGCTCTGCTTTTCGTGCCACGGTCCCCAGGGTGAGGGGATGCTCGGCCCCACGACCCGGCTCGCCGCCGGCAAGGTCTGGCTGCATGTGAAGGGCGGAACGCAAGCGGAGATCGTGACTCTCGTTCGCGCCGGGATTGAATCGGAAAAGTCGCAGAGCGGAACGGCGATGCCATCCCGGGGCGGGGCCCGCCTGACCGACGCCGAGGTGGAGCTTGTCGCCGCCTACGTGGTGGAGCTTCACAAGCGCACCCCGACCCAGTGAACCTCCGGCGTAGCGGGATCGTCATGGCGATCGCGTTGAGCCTGGGCTGTGCGGTGGCGATCTACTCCAGCGCGACCCCTCCGGCGCCTGATTCTGGCAGCTGGACGATGGTCGCTCCCGTGAATGTCGCCCTCATCGGCAAGCTCGGCGATTCCCGTCTTGGGGAAGCCAGCGGTGCGGCGCTCAGCGTCGCCAACCCCGGCCTGTTCTGGACGATCGATGACTCCGGCAATCCTCCCGATCTGTACGCCGTCGACAGCACGGGGGCGCTCAAGGCCGATTTCGCCCTCACCGGTGCGACGAATGTCGACTGGGAAGAAGTCGCTGTCGGGCCCTGTGGCGCTGGACGCTGCGTCTACATCGCCGACACCGGCGATAACAACGAGCGGCGAAAGAACGCAACCATCTACCGAGTGACCGAGCCGGCGATTATTCCGGACCCGCGGGTGGGGGCACGACCATTGACGGGGGTCGAATCAATTCGGCTCGTCTACCCCGACCAGCCGCACGACGTGGAAGCGATGGCGGTCACCAGCAGTGGTGAAATCCTGTTGGTGACCAAGGGGCGATCGCGCGGAATTCTGGTCTTCTCGGTCCCGGCCAGCGCCTGGGGCAGCACCCGCACGGTGACGCCGCAGCGGCGCGACTCGCTGCCGATCGTTGCGGCGGGCGGGATGGGGCGCGAAGTGACCGGGATGGCGCTCTCCCCGGACGGGAAGCGAGTAGTTGTCCGGACCTACCGCGACCTCTACCCGTTCACCATCGCTGGCGACGGCAGCTTCGTCCCGATGGGGAAGCCAACCGGATGCGACATCCTCGGTCGCGAGCCGCAGGGTGAGGGAATCACCTTCCTGAACGACCGCCAACTACTCCTCACCAGCGAACGAGGTCTCTTCAAGGCGGGGACGTTGATCGTGCTGGAGTGCCCGCCTCTCAATCAGTGAGTAGTTGTCGCTACCACTATGTGTAAGTAACGCATAATCATATGGTTAGCCGCCGGTTTGGTGGGTCGCTCGGCAAGATGGTCGCGAGGAGTCTCATTAGCTACCACTAAAACTATTCTGCTCGCTTCCCGACCCCTCGTAGTATCCCGCACAACGATCTCCTCTCCGCGACTGGCTCCAACACCTGCTAAGTGCTATATTTCTCGGTCGGTTAGCAGGCCTGCTCGATCCCGCGTCACGCGAGGAGTCGCACCCTGGACCTCCCTACTACACATCGGATTCCCCTGACCTGGCTGCTCGAACACGGTGGCCCGTCATTGCGATATCGCACCTTGTCTGAGTTGACCCCTGCCGGTGGCGCCGACCCGGCCTCGCTCAGCGAGTCGCTCGGGGCACTGGTTCAATCGCCTCAGGTCTCGGCGGTCACCACGCGACAACAGGAAACCGGTCTCTGGGGCGAGAACTTCCTCGCCCTCGAACCAAATCCCAATCGCGAAATCGAAGAAGTGGGCACGGTGGCGCAGTATCGTCGCCTCGTGCAACTCGGGGTGCCCAACACGACGCGGCCGTTCCGGCTCGCCGAGCGGGTGCTGTTCCGGGTATTCTCGCGTGACGATGACCCGCTGCTGCTGGGTGAGTTCGAGGATGCCGTCGATGAGGATCCGCGCACCGAGGCGTGGTATCGCAACCTGATTCGCGACGGCGCCGCGGCGGCGCTCGCCGAGGCGGGACGCGAAGAGGATCCGCGTCTGCGTGGTGCGGCGCACAAGGTGGTCAATGCCATATCGGCCTTCCTCCGCTCTCCACTGGTCGAGGATCCGTTCATCAAGCGCAGTGGCGGCTTCCAGTTGCATCCCGATGCCTCGCCGCCGAGTTGGTGGTCGCTGGCAATGCTGTCGTCGATGCCCGGGCTCCAGCGCGAACGCGGCGGCTTCCTCGAGCGATTGGGGCAGTACCTCGCGGCGCCGGTACCAGACAAGTCCTACATGATCCCGATCGGCAATCGTACCATGAAGCCGACGCACGTCCTGCTCGGGGATCCGATCGAACTCGATTCGAAGGGACTGCTCAAGGATGTCCCGCTCGCGCTGCACTACATCGAACTGCTTGCGGGGCTGGGACAGAACCAGCTGCTCGCGGCGCCGAACTCGGTGGTCGCCCTGCAGCGACTGCTCGAGGATGTCGACGCCGATGGTGTCTGGCATCCGAAAAATCTCCGGTCGCAGCCCAAGGCCAGTTCGCCGGTCACATATCATTGCTGGCCGCTGACGCCCGACGATGGCGGCCTCACGGCGCGTCAGGCCGACATCACTTTCCGGTTGGCCAAGATCGCGAAGCGCCTCGGCTGGCGACTCGAGTACTCCTGACGTGTCCGGCCATCTCGACCTGACGCCGTTCGGCTTCACGCCGACGGAAGGC
>JBDSMX010000263.1:0-58957 GCA_039915645.1 Gemmatimonadales bacterium
ACCGGATAGATCCACACGCCGAGGATGCCGTGCTCGGCGAGGTGGCGCAGATAGATGTTGTGGGTCGAAAAGCTCAGCGCCCAATCGGTCGTGGCGCCGATGCCCGCGCCCAGGAAGGGATGGGCAAGGAAGAGCTGCCACGCGAGTGTCGCCGCCGCGGCTCGCTCGTTGGTACTGACATCGTCGAAGGCGTTGCTGACGCCGCCGGAACCCTCGGTGAGCACGCGGAGTCGCTCGGCCATCAGCGACGACTGCGAGATGTTGCGCGAGACGTCCTCCCAGAGTCCGGTCACCGCCAGAATCACCACCACGGTGACGATTGCCGCAATCAGCCAGCGCGCGCGGATGCGGCCGCTCCACAATAGCATCACGCCGACCACGCCCATCACGAGCAGCCCGCCGCGCGACAGTGTCATCGCGCTGCCGAGCACGAGTACCGTAATGAGCGCCTCACGTCCACGCTGGACGGTGGCTGCCGCCGCCAGCACCGATGTGATCAGTGCGACTGCCGCGATGTTCGGGTTGATGTAGAGGCCTGCGGCGCGGCCGATGACGGAACTGAACGTCAGTGGACGTAGCAGGTCCACCACGCCAAGCACGACCGTCACCAGTCCACCGTAGGCGAGCAGCACCCCGCAGCGACGATGCACCGCTGGATGACTCAGGATGCCGACCATCGTGAACAGGAAGAGCGACATCGTGACGCGCTCCCTCATGGCGGCGATTCCCGACGGGCCCTGAAAGCCGAACAGCAGGCTCACGGCACCGAGCAACAAGTAGGCAAGCGCCCAGAGCGCGAGTTCGTGTCGGAAGAGGATGGCGAGTGTCACCGGCGACAGCAGGAACGGAGTCGCCGCCACGGTCAGGCCGAGGGAAAAGAGAAGCGGGGGGACGGGGTTCACCCCCCGAACAGTCAGAAACACCAGCAGTCCCGACCAGAAGAGCGCGACGGCAAGCACTGCCAGAGCATTCCGGTACGGAGCGCCGCGCGGCACCGCGCTCACGGGATATCCAGTCACGAGACTGCCCGCTGTAATACCGCTTCCCATTGGCGACCGACGACCGCCGGCGCAAACTCGAGTGCGCGGGTGCGGGCGGCATTGCCAAGTTGGTTCCGACGCTGCGGATCCTCAACCAGTGTGCGTATGGCCGCGGCGATGATCCCCGTTTCTCCGACGGGCGCGAGCAGACCACACTCGCCGTCCAGCAAGAGCTCAGCAGGTCCCGCCGGACAATCCGTACTCACCACGGCGCAACCCGCAGCCATCGCTTCCAGCAGGCCATTCGGGAAACCCTCGGTCCTCGAGGTGAAGAGTGCAATGGAAGATGCCCGCAACAAGGCCCCAACATCGCCGCGCACGCCGAGCCAGTCGACCCGGTCGTTGATGCCGAGTGACTCCGCGAAGGCGACTCCGGCAGAGTGAAGCGGACCATCGCCAATGATCTGCAGCCGCCAGGGGGCTGCGGTCGACTCGGCGAAGGCGGCAATGGCATCAAGAGGGCATTTCACTGGCGCGAGACGACCGAGGAAGGTGATCGTCGGCGCGCGGCCTTCGAACGTGGGGGCCACCATCAACCCGTTCGCCAAGGGATTGGGGACCACCCTGACTCTCCCCTGCCCCCACTCTCCCCGCGCCCAGACGGCTGCCCGCTCCGTCTGCATCGCAATCACTCTCGCCCGTCGATAGGCCTGATGTCGCATGATCGACCAGCCAGCTCCGATCGGGTTGCTCGGCGGAAAGTTCCGCTCGGTCACGATGGAGGGGATTCCCTCGCGAGCGGCAGCAATCGCGGCCAACACCGAGGCGTGCGTCGTAAACCCCACCGCCACATCCGGACGCCACCGCGCCATCAGGGCGCCGACAGCTCGCACGCGGTTGAGGTTGTTTCGAATGCCCTGCCAGGGATTTGGAGAATCTCCAGCGACGCGCAGCGCCACCACTTCGACTGCAGCAGTCGGTACGAAGGCCGCGTTCGGCTCATCCCCGAGCGTTGCGATCAGGACGGTGTGGCCGCTTTCGACCCACAGCTGCGATAACGTCGTCAGGACGCGCTCGGCACCGCCGACGCCGAGCGACGGCACCACCGCGAGAATCCTGAGCGGGCGTTCGGTCGTCACAGCGCAGCTCCGCGGCCGGCTAGCACTTCCCTGGACGCGCGTGCAAGCAAGGTGGCACGTGTGCTGACTGCGATCATCGTCGCAGTGGCTGCGCCTATGGCCCCGAACTTCGGGATCAGGAGTGCATTCAGGATGAGGTTGAGTAGCGCCATCCCGGCAATCAGGCGTGAGGCCGCGCGTTCGTGGCCGGTCATCGTAAGCAGGAAGCCGGCGGCGAAATTCGCACTGAGAATGACCTGACCGATCAGCAGGATCCGCAGCACCGCCACCGAGCCCCGGAATTCCTTCCCGAAGATGCCAAGCAGCGTCGGCGCGGCAAAGGCCAGCACGATGGCCGTGATGATGGCGAAAATCAGCAGCAGATTCCGCCCCCGACGCACCAGCGCGGCAGTGCCCTCCCGATCGCCCTGGGCCCAGTGCGCGGCAATGCCTGGGGCGACGATGCTGCTGAGCGCCGCGACGCCGACGCCGATGGCCCCTGCCAGTTGGCTCGACGCCACATACGGCCCCGACTCCGACGTGTCGCGGATCATGCCGAGGAGAATGGTATCCGTGCTCGCAAGGACAACCTGCGCTGCACCAACAAGCAGCAGGTGTTGCGAAGTCTTCAACCAGCCGTCCTCGCCAGCAATCCGGAACCCGCGGAATTGGGGCGCGCCACCAAAGAGTCGTTGCGATACCAGCACGACTACAACCAGCGCCACCCCGGCAGTCGCGGCGTTAGCCAACAGGACCGCACCAGCCGAAGCAATGGTGGCGGGAACTGCGAACCACACGACCAGCACGAACGCGGCTCCACGCACCACACCGAGGATCGCGTTGCTGGTTGCCGCGCGCCCGAGTCCCTGCAGATGCGACCCGACCACCTGGAGCACGGTATTGACCGTGAGCAGGAGCGTCCCAGCGAGGAGGGCACTCCGCAGGGTGCCCGCGATCGGACGCGGCCAGAGCATTACACCGAACAGCACTAGCAGCGAGACGCCGGCGCTGCACAGCGAGACTACGGACAGCGACCAGCCGCGGTACACCCCGAGGCGCTCTGCGTCGCCGACGGTACGATAGTGCGCCACGAACCGCATCGATGCGGCCGGGATGCCGACGGCCGTGAAGAGACCGAGCATCGCGATCCACGACAGGGTGTACGTGTACTCCCCGTAGATCCCGGCGCCGAGGCGTCGCGCGATCAGGACCTGACCGACCAAGGAGAGGACGGCTGCTCCTCCCGAGCCAATGAGCACGAGGGAAGCCCTGCCTGCGAGTTGCCGCGCTGCCTGTCGCTCACCTGACATCAGGCGCGACCCTCCTGAGCCGCGAGCCAGCGATCGAAGATCATCACCGGCCAGAGGGCGTACTGCCGGTTCCGGCCACCGGAGAGATGCTCCTGCACCACGCGACGCACGACCGCAGGTTCGAGATACTCCCCCAGTGCGGTTCCTTCGAGTCGCGTCAGGGGCTCCATCTCGCCGCGCAATGGCCCGCGCAACCATTCGGCCAACGGAATCGCAAAGCCACGCTTGGGCCGCTCGAAGAGCGCGCGCGGCATTCGCCGGGCGAGCAACCGTCGAAGCACCGCCTTCCCTGCCCCGTCCACAATCCGTTGCGCTGCCGGAATGCGCGCAGCCACCGCCAATACTTCGTGGTGAAGGAACGGGGCGCGGGACTCGAGCGACACCGCCATCGCGGTGCGATCGACCTTGCACAGGATATCATCGGGGAGATACGTCAGCTGATCGGCCACCATCATCGCGCCGACGAAATCACTCGCGTGATCGAGCGATGCTTCGCCGAGGATCGTCGCCGGCTCGCTGCCTCCGCGCACCAAAGTGGTCGGCTCCTTCCACTGCGACACGAGGTAGCGATAGTAGTTCGACTGGGTGAGCGGACGCCGCAGGATATCGGCCACCGTGTGCACCCGATCACCATTCAGACCAAGGCGGCCGAGCCCGAACCGCTCGATGACACCATCCCAGCGCTCGGGCGGGAGCAGGTCGAGGACCTTCGAGAGCAGGCCACGCATCGGTGCGGGGAGTCGGCGCAGTCTGGGCCACGAGCGCGACGCGAAGAGATAGCGATTGTAGCCGCCGAATGCCTCATCGCCGCCATCGCCGGAGAGCGAGACCGTCACGTGCTGCCGCGCCATCTGCGCCACCAGGAAGGTGGGCAGTTGCGAGGAATCTGCGAACGGCTCGTCGAACATCGTGGCGATCGAGGGAATCACATCGAGGGCATCGTGGGCACTCAGGTAGTGCTCGGTGTGCTCGGTTCCCAGGTGGGCCGCCACCGCCTTGGCGTGGTCCGCCTCGTTGAATGCAGCCTCGTGGAAGCCGACCGTGAATGTCTTCACCGGACGACTGCTCTGCGCCTGCATCAGTGCGACGATGAGCGATGAGTCAATTCCCCCTGAGAGAAAGGCGCCGAGCGGAACGTCTGCGACCATCTCCTGTCCGATGACGCGCAGCAGCACCTGCTCCACCTCGTCGGCCACTGCATCGGGGCCTCCCTGCATCAGCGTGCTGGTGCCCTGCTCTGCCACCGCTCGCGCCGACCAGTACGGCATGGGTGCGGGCCAGCGCTCGGCGCCAGGCCGGAATGTCACCAGCGTGCCGGGTGGCAGCTTGCGGACGTTCTCGAAGATGCTGTACGGGCCGGGGATATAGCTGTGCCGGAAGTAGAGCGTAAGCGCGCCGCGGTCGATCGCCCCGTGCCATGCCGGATGCTGCTTGAGGGCCTTCAACTCCGACCCGAAGAGCAATACACCATTGCACCAGCCGTAGTAGAGCGGCTTCTCGCCAACCCGGTCCCGCACCAGCGTGAGGGTCCGCTCCTGGCGATCCCAAACGGCCATTGCGAACATCCCGGCGGAGCGCTCCACCGCGGTGACGACACCGAGCCGGTCACACATCGCCAGAAAGACTTCGGTATCGGAGTGACCCCGCCAAGACACGCCGTGACGATCTTCTTCGGCGCGCAGTTCGCGCCAGTTGTAGAACTCGCCGTTGAACGTGACCACGTAGCGTCCGCTCGGCGAAACCATCGGCTGCGCCCCGGCCGGCGACAGATCGAGGATCGACAGCCGACGGTGCCCGAGCACCACGCCGGACTCGGCGTCGAGCCAGTGTCCCTCGCCATCCGGCCCGCGATGCCGGATCGCATCGGTCATCCGCTGGATGACGCTCTGCGCTCCGTCCATCAGGCCGTCAGACTGCCAGAATCCTGCAATGCCGCACATTGGGGTCCGGGGGTGCGGGGAAACAGAAGAAATCGCCCAACTATCGGTCAGTTGCGTCGAAGCTTGATCCTGCGACCGTTCAGCCTTCCGCTTTGGCGCGCTCCTGCCACCAGCGGAGTCGCTCCGCGATCTTTTTTTCGTAGCCGAACGCGCCTGGCTCGTAGAAGTCCCGCTCGCCAACCTCGCCCGGGAGATAGCTCTGCGGCAGGTAACCGGCGGGTGAGTCGAAGGCGTAGCGGTACCCGGCTCCGTAGCCGAGTTCCTTCATCAACTTGGTCGGTGCATTGCGGATGTGCAGCGGCACCGGGGCGGCCGGTGTCGCGGCAGCCGCTTCCTGCGCCTCCCCCCACGCGACGTAGACCCGGTTCGACTTGGGGGCCGTCGCCAGGTAGACAGTCGCCTCTGCCAGAGCCAGATCACCTTCCGGACTCCCCAGCATCTGCCACGCATCCCGTGCCGCGATCGTCACAGCCAGCGCCGCTGGCTCGGCAAGGCCGATGTCTTCTGAAGCCATGCGAATCAAACGGCGAGCGACATAGAGGCCATCTTCGCCTCCGGCCATCATGCGGGCGAGCCAGTAGAGCGCCGCCTGCGGGTCGCTGCCGCGCACCGACTTGTGCAACGCCGACACGAGGTCGTAGTGCTGCTCACGATTCTTGTCGAAGACGGCGACGCGTCGGGCGAGCGCCTCAAGCGCGATCTCCCTGGAAATGACGCCGTGATCACCAACTTGTTGTGCGGCCGCCTCGAGGACGGTCAGCACCCGGCGCGCGTCACCGTCGGCCACCTCGGCGAGCGCATCGCGTGCATCGGGCGGCATCGTGATCTCGAGGGCCGCGAGGCCGTTGTCACGATCCTCGAGTGCGCGGTCGATCACCCGCCGCAAGTCCGCGGGTGCGAGTGGCTCGAGGACCCAGACCCGGCAGCGCGACAAGAGCGCTCCATTGAGTTCGAACGAGGGATTCTCCGTCGTCGCACCGATCAGCGTCACAACACCCTGCTCCACCGCCGGGAGTAGCGCATCCTGCTGCCCGCGATTGAAGCGATGGATTTCGTCACAGAAGAGAATGGTGCCGCGCCCGAGCCGGCGCCGATCCTCCGCCTCCTTGATCAGTTCGCGCAGCCGGGGCACCCCTTCGGTCACTGCGCTCAGCGGTACGAACTGTCGGTCCGTGTGCCGCGCCATCAACCGTGCGAGTGTCGTTTTCCCCGTGCCCGGCGGCCCCCAGAGAATCGTGCTCCCGACATCGCCGCGACGAATCGCATCGCCCAGCGGCTTCCCCGGCGCCAACAGTTGCTCCTGGCCAACGAAGTCCTCGAGCCGCCTCGGACGCATCCGGGCCGCCAGCGGCTCCAGCGGGGAGAAGAGCGAGTCGCTCATGTCACCGTCCGGGCGAGCGCCAGCAACTGCTCGTGCGTGTTGAGCGAAGGATCCTCAAGTACCGCGTCGAGGAGCACCGCAATGACGCGGCCCACGAGTGGCCCGCTCGGGAATCCTGCTTCAAGCAGTTGAGCGCCGTCGATCGCGAGTGCCCCGCGGTGGGTCGGCTCACCACGCTCCCTGATCCCGGCAATCGTTTCGAGCCAGGGCGCCGCCGCGTCATCGCGCCACGAGGCGAGGCGCACCAGATCATCCGCCGCGGGTCCGGTGTCGGCGAGCCACCGGCGCACGACGTTCGGCTCAGGCGTACCCGGCGATCGCGGACCGCGGTCGATCCCCTCGGCGCGACGAATCTCGGCCGTCGAGCCCTTGAGCCGACGCCACACAGGCGCCGACGGCGCGGCAAGGAACGCCGTCACCAGGATCGGGTCTCGATCATCGACACGGACGTCGTTGGGCGCGACAGCGTGCAGCTCCGGAATCCAGGTCGCAGCGACGCCGCTCCGCACCCACAGTGTTGCGAGGTGGGCCGCAGATCGCGCCGTCGTCAAACCCTTGATCCACTCGTCACGGACCCGCTCGGCCGAGAGGTGGCTGGTGTCGTGCGCCTGATCCGTCGCCGCACGCCACGTTTCCGGATCGATGGTGAAATCGAACCGCGCCGCGAACCGGAGGGCGCGGAGAATCCGGAGTCGGTCCTCGTGGAAGCGCTGATCCGGATCGCCGACCGCACGAATCCGGTGGGCGAGCAAGTCGTCGAGGCCGCCGAACGGATCGCGCCAGGTCTGGTGCACCGGATGGTACGCCATCGCGTTGATGGTGAAATCGCGCCTGGCGAGATCGTCATCGAGTTCGACACCGAACTCCACCTCGGCGTGCCTCCCATCCGTCCGGACATCACGCCGGAAGGTGGTGACTTCGTGGAGTACACCGTCGTCATCGAGCACCCCGACCGTCCCGTGTTCGATCCCGACGGGAATGGTGCGACGGAAGAGCTGGCGCACCACTGCGGGCGGAGCCGCCGTTGCGAGATCGACATCCTGTGCAGGATGATGCTGGTCGCCGAGAAGCGCGTCACGAATCGCGCCGCCGACGCACCAGGTCTCGTGCCCCGCATCCTCGAGGACACGGAGAATGGCGACGACCTGCGGCGGCACCGGGATGCTCTCAGGGAAGCGCGTCATCATGATCCGGCTCGCCCTCCCCTCAGCCGCAGAGTACGCTGCCGCCGTTGACGTTGAGAATTTCGCCAGTGATGTGGCGCGCGAGATCCGAGAGCAGGAAGAGGATCGGGCCAGCGACATCATCGACGGTGGCGATGCGCTCGAGCGGTATCGAGGCCGCGATGCTCGCGCGGCCTTCGGCGGCATAGGCGGATGCGCTCATCTCGGTGTCGATCCAGCCGGGCGCCACACAATTCACCGCGATCCCGGGAGCGCACTCGATGGCCAGCGATTTCACCAGCGCCATCATCGCGCCCTTCGAGGCCGCGTAGTCTGCGTGCATCGCCTCGCCACGCTGACCGGCGGTGCTGCCGACCATCACGATTCGCCCGCCAGGTGCGAGCAGGCCGAGCGCTGCGCGCGTCGTGAGGAAGACGGCATCGAGATTGGTGCGCAGCGTAGCGCGCCACCGTTCCGGCGCCATCGACGACAGCGGCGTTTCGGCTGCGGGCCACACGCCATGATTGGCCACAAAGCCATCGAGACCACCGAACGCGGCCTGCACTTCGGCAAAGAGCTGACTCACGCGGAGTGGATCCCCCAGATCCCCGCCACCCACATACGCTCGCCGGCCCATGGTGCGGATGGCGCGAGCGACCGCGTCGGCGTCGGCTCGGCGAGTGTGATACGTGATGCCGACGTCGGCTCCGGCGCTGGCGCAGAGCAGCGCGGTCGCCCGCCCCACACCGCGCGACCCGCCTGTCACCAGCACCCGCTTTCCTGCCAGCGAAATCACGCGCCGAACTCAGCCGTCAGGATGGCGGCGATCTGATGCTGGATGGCGAGATGAATTTCCTGGATGTGATTGACCCGATCATCGGCGACGACGACCGCATGGTCGACGAGGGCGCGCAGCGCTCCGCCACCCTGACCGAGGAAACCAATCGTCGTGACACCCAGGTCACGCGCCGCCGACACCGCCGCGATGCAATTGGTGCTGTTGCCCGACGTACTGTGCACCACGAGCAGGTCCCCGGGGCGCGCGAGCGCAGCAAGCTGCCGCGCGAAGAGCTGGTCGAAACCGAAGTCGTTTCCAGCGGCCGTGAGGACCGAGGAATCGGTCGTGAGCGCAATCGCCCGCAGGGCTCGCCGCTGCCCCGCGTGGTAGCGCACCACATACTCGGCGGCGATATGCTGGGCGTCTGCCGCCGAGCCACCGTTGCCCGCAAAGAAGAGGGTGCCACCTGAGGCCAGACAGTGCCGCATCGCCGCCACGACGGGCGTGAGCGCCTCGCTCTGGTCGGCCGCGGCGCTGGCGGCCGTGGCAAGCGCACGGAGGCCGGTCGCGATCTGCTCGTGGTCGGTCATTCTTCGTCAAACATCCGGCGGACCTTGCTCCAGAGCGATGTCCGGATCTTCAAGGGGTCCACCTCGTAGATGGCCTGATCGTCGAGAATCGCACGCGGATTGGTGTCGAGCAGCAGGAGCGCCTGATCGGCGCCATCCAGTTCGCTCAACCAGTCCAGCGCCGTCGCCACGCATCGCTCGTCACCGTGGTTGTCGCCGGCAAGAATGTCGGCGAGGCCTTCGCGCACCAGATCACGCGCGCGTTCGCCGCGTGATCGAGGCATCGTGAGTGTGGTCGCATCGATCTGCATCACCGCACCGAGGTCGCGCCAGGCGCGCACGGTGTCGACCGAGCACGAGGAATAGCGCTCAGGATGGGCGAGGATCGGGACGAGCCCGGTTGCAAGCACGTCGCTGAGTGCCCGCGCGACGATTTCCGCCGGCACCATCCGGGAGAACTCCACGAGCAGGTACCGAGTGCCGTTGATCGTCACCTTCCGTTCGGCCACCGCCGCCGGGATCGGCCGATCCAGCATGATCTCGGCACCCCGATGGAGCGTGATTCCCTCGGGGACTTCCGCCGTCAGTGCCGCCCAGGCTTCGTCATGCGCCGCGGAGAAGCCATCACCCGCACGAGACGCAAGGAGGTGAGGCGTGCAGGCGACATTGGTCACCCCCTTCGATGCGAACGACCGCAGCACGCGGAGTGATTGCTGCACGCTGCGGGAGCCGTCATCCACGCCCGGGAGCAGATGGCCGTGAAGATCGATCATGCTGCCACCGCACGGAATCGGAGCATCGCGGCATCAGCGGCGAGCGTCTCTGGGGAGCGTTCGGCGGTCGCCAGCAATGCCAGCGTGATCAGGGCATCGGCGGCAAGCAGGTCGAGTGCGGTATCGCGACCGCGCCCCGCGGCCGTGGCTGCAGCCAATGCTGCATCACCTGCTTCGGCGAGTCGCAGCGTGAGCCCGGCAGCGCTCGCCGCCCGGAAGTGCGCCACGACCTGCTCACGCAACCGGGTCGGCGCCCCGGTGGTATGGCTGATCACCCACTCCTCATCACCGACGCGCGTCATCCCGCGACCCACTCCTGCAACATTCCGGGCAGCTGTTCGATCACGGTATGCTCGGCGCTTTCGACCGCCAGCGATCCGCTCGCGAAGGTGGGCCGTCCCCCGCCCCGCCCGCCGAACTTTGCTGTGACCAGCTTCATGAGCGCATTGGCGTCCTTGCCGCCGGCGATGAGATCATCGGTCACCGCAAACGACACCGCCGAAGGGACGGCCGGGTTGACGAGCGCGAGCACGGCCCCCGAGCGGGTCTCGTTCCGAAAGGCGTCGGCGATCTCGCCGAGCTGCCCGCGATCCTCCGCGACCGTGTTGCTCACATGCAGCGTGATCGCGCCCGCAGGGATCAGCCGGGCACTTCCGCCACCGCCCCCCTTGAGCGCTTCGGCGAGCTTGAGTTCGAGCTTGTCACGCTCGGCCATGAGCGTCTCGAGTTTGCGCTCGAGCTGGTCGGGTTGCGCGCGCAGCTGGGTCGCAATCCGCGCAAGACGCGCCTCAAGCTCACGCACATGCGTGTAGGCCTGTCGCCCCGTGGTGGCCTCGACCCGTCGGACACCGGCGGCTACGCCACCCTGCGAGGCGAAGCGGAAGAGTCCGATTTCGCCGGCGCTCCGTACGTGAGTCCCGCCGCACAATTCGATCGAGTCACCGATCCGGACCACGCGCACCAGGTCGCCGTATTTGTCGGCGAAGAACGCCATAGCCCCGAGAGCGAGCGCATCGGGGAGCGCCATCTCGCGAATCGAGGTGGTCGAATTCTCGAGAATCAGCGCGTTCACCGCGGCCTCGATATCGGAGAGCTGGGCCGGCTCGATCGGCGCGTGATGCGAAAAGTCGAAACGGAGCCGCCCCGGTTCCACCAGCGAACCTTGCTGACGCACATGACTGCCCAGCGCGCGACGCAACTCCATATGCGCGAGGTGCGTGGCCGAGTGATTCCGCTCGATGTCATGGCGCCGACTGGCATCGACCTGCGCATCGACTCGCCCGGGAACGAATTGCCCTTCGAGGCGTCCAATCAGGCGCTGCCCCATCTCGGCGTCCTTCTGCACATCATCGACGTGGAAGGACCACCCCTCGCCGCGCACGATGCCGGTATCCGCAGTCTGTCCACCCGATGTGGCGTAGAAGGGGCTCTCGCGCAGTACCAGCACACCCGCTGCTGCATCGGCTGCCGATGTGAGCGCCTCCGTCTCGGCTGCGTGCGCGTCGTAGCCAACGAACTGCGACCTGCGACCGTCGCTGAGCGACACTGCGGGAATCGTGTTACCACCCTTCGCCGCAGCGCCACCGCCTCGTGCCGCGCGACTCCGGTCTCGCTGCTCCTTCATCGCGACATCGAAGCCGGCGATGTCGACGGTGACCCCGCGCTCGGCCGCAATCAATTCGGTGAGGTCGATCGGAAAGCCGAAGGTATCGAACAGACGGAAGGCCTCGTCACCCGGGATCACCTTGACGCCACTCGCGAAGATCAGGTCGAGTCGCTCCTGGCCTGCATCAATGGTGTCGAAGAATCCCTTCTCTTCCTTGAGGATGACCTCGGTGATGCGCGCCTGCTCCGTGAGCAGACCGGGATAGGCGTCGCCCATCAGTGCCACGACCGTGGGGACCATCAGCGCGAGGGTCGGTTCCCGCCGCCCGAGCAGCCAGGCGTGACGCACTGCGCGGCGGAGGATCCGGCGCAGCACGAAGCCGCGGCCGTCATTGCCGGGATAGACACCATCGAGCATGAGGAACGTGACCGAGCGCGCATGATCGGCGAGCACACGATACGAGATCCCCGTCCCTTCAGGGCCGCCCGGGTAGGGTGCGCCCACGAGTCGTTCGACATCGGCGATGAGCGGCCGGAAGGCGTCGGTATGAAAATTGTCATCCTGGCCCTGCATCACCGCCGTGATCCGCTCGAGTCCGGCGCCGGTATCGACGCTCGGCTTGGGGAGCGGCGTCAGGGTACCATCGGCGCTGCGATCGAACTGCATGAACACCAGGTTCCAGATCTCGAGAAAACGACCGGCCTCGCCGAGCTCCTCGAATTCCGCCTGGGTGTAGACACGCGCCGGATCGCCAGGCTTCCAGTCGACGTCGACAAATATTTCCGAACAGGGGCCACAGGGGCCGGTGTCGCCCATCTGCCAGAAGTTGTCCTTGTCGCCGAGGCCATAGACGGAACTCGCTGGCAGACCGGCGATCTCCTGCCAGAGGCCGCGCGCTTCGTCATCGGTGTGGTGGACGGTGACTCGCAGCCGGTCGGGAGGAAGTCCGAGGTACTTCGGTGACGTCACGAACTCCCAGGCAAACGCAATGGCATCGCGCTTGAAATAGTCGCCGAAGGAAAAGTTCCCCAGCATCTCGAAAAAAGTGTGATGCCGACGCGTCTGGCCAACCTGCTCGAGGTCATTGTGCTTGCCGCCAGCGCGGACACACTTCTGGCAGGTTGTCGCGCGAACATAGGGACGGGGGTCCTGGCCGAGGAACGTCCGCTTGAACTGGACCATTCCCGCATTCGTGAACAGGAGGGTCGGGTCATCCTTGGGTTCAAGCGACGACGACGGCACCTCGGTGTGGCCACGGGCAACGAAGAAGTCGAGAAACGATCGGCGAATCTGGGAGGCGTTCATGCTGAAAATCTAACGGGAGAGCGGCCGTGACCGGGAGGAACGGACTATCCCTCGCGGAGCACACTTTCCAGTACGCCACGAACCTCGGAACCCCGGAAGCCGCGGCGTGCGAGGTAGGCCGCCAGTCGGCGCCGCCGCGCTTCGGGAGCGAGCCCCCGCAACTGGGCAGCACGCTTCCGGGCGAGCGCCAGTGGCTGGGCCAGCGGATCCTCCACGCCATCCTCGTGTTCATGGACCGCCAGCCCGATCATCTCGCGGTCGATTCCGAGCAGGGCCAGATCGTGGCGGAGGCGATCCGGGCCGCGTCCCCGGCGGCTTCGCGCCGCGACGTATTCCCGAGCAAAACCGAGATCGTCGAGGAGCCGCAGTGCCGTCAACCGCCTGATGGCCGCGGCCACCGCGCTCGCCGGATGCCCTTTCCGTTCGAGTTTCCGG
The DNA here is from genome assembly GCA_039915645.1 of Gemmatimonadales bacterium. Lineage (GTDB taxonomy): Bacteria > Gemmatimonadota > Gemmatimonadetes > Gemmatimonadales > GWC2-71-9 > Palsa-1233. The sequence goes on from JBDSMX010000263.1 coordinate 13,359, forward strand.
CTCAGTTCCGTGGTGCCGTGGGCACGGCGCTCGAGCGACCGCATGCCCGAGCGAACCGCTCCCTCCTCCTCAGCTGCGGCATCGAGCCGAGCCACCGAGTCGCCCGACAGGGCGACCCCTTCCGTAAGGCCGAGTTCGCGAACCACATCGGCCGGGACAGTCCAGGCCGGACGGCCCCCGATCAGGACGCGGGTGCTGCCCGGGCGACGCGGATCGGGGACCAGTCCGTCGACGATCACTCGGCGTCTTCCTCATCCGGAGTGCCGGCGCCGGCCGCTGCGAGGATGCCGAGCGATTCCTTGACCTTCGCCTCGACTTCCGCGAGCAGGGCATGATTGTCCTTGAGGAAGAGCTTGGCGTTCTCGCGCCCCTGGCCGATCCGCTGATCGCCGTAGGAGTACCAGGCCCCCGACTTCTGGATGATGCCGGCCTCGCTGGCAATGTCGACCACGAGCCCGGTATGCGAGATCCCTTCATCGAACATCACATCGAACTCGGCCTGCTTGAACGGCGGCGCCACCTTGTTCTTGACCACCTTGACCCGCACGTGGGATCCGATGATCGCTTCGCGCTCCTTGACGGGGCCGATCCGGCGGATGTCGAGGCGCAGTGACGCATAGAACTTGAGTGCCTTGCCGCCCGTGGTGGTCTCGGGGTTGCCGAACATGACGCCGATCTTCTCGCGCAGCTGGTTGATGAAGACCACGGCGCAATTGGTCCGGTTGATGGCGCCGGCGAGCTTGCGCAGCGCCTGGCTCATCAGTCGCGCCTGCAGTCCCATGTGCGAATCGCCCATTTCGCCTTCGATTTCGGCCTTGGGAACCAGCGCCGCCACCGAGTCGATCACCACGATGTCCACCGCACCAGAGCGCACCAGGATCTCGACGATTTCGAGCGCCTGCTCGCCGGTGTCCGGCTGCGAGACGAGGAGATTCTCGACATCGACACCGAGCTTGCGAGCGTATTCGGTATCGAGCGCGTGCTCCGCGTCGACGTAAGCCGCCACTCCGCCCGCCTTCTGGACGTTGGCGACCAGGTGCAAACAGAGGGTCGTCTTGCCGGAGGATTCCGGGCCGTAGATCTCGGTGATTCGGCCGCGCGGAATGCCACCGATACCGGTCGCCGCATCGAGATTGATGGCGCCGGTGGAGATGGCCGCCACCCGAACCCGAGGCTTGTCGGAGCCCATCCGCATGATCGAGCCCTTGCCGAGCTGCTTCTCGATCTGGGCAATGGCCAGATTCAGTGCCTTCCGCTTGTCCTGATCGAGACGGGTCTCTTCGACAGCCATAGGGTCCTCGGGGTGGGATGAAGGAGTCAGGAACTGGTTGTGGAGCAAAACGCTTCACATACCTACTTCACTCAAGCTAATACCGAAATATCACCGAAGCAATAGTCTCAGCGTGTAGTGTTTTGCGCCATATTTGCGCCTATCGCCACCCGGGCCGCCACGCGTCCTCGATATGGCGAAGCGTCAGCGCCCCGGGCCCGGGGCCTGAGAGCGCCATGACGTCGAAGCGATAGCGCTCACTGGGACCGCCGTGGCGGAGGATCCAGGCCCAGGCTGCTCGCTCGATCGCCCGGCGCTTCCTCATGCCGACCGCTTCTTCCCCCGCCCCGCAGTTGTCGGTGCGTCGCACCTTGACCTCGATGAACGCGACGATCCCCGCACGGCGGGCGATCAGGTCGAGGTCGTTGCGGCCGAGCCGCCAGCGATGCTCGAGCACCGTCCACCCGCGCGCTTCGAGCCATTTACCGGCCACAACTTCGGCTTCCCAGCCGAGTCGATGGCGGGGGTCGGTCCAGTCGGCGGGAGGGATGCGCGGTGAAGGCATGCGGGAGAATCGCGGGGGAGCAGCTCCACCCCACGACCGCGATGACGCAACGAGGGGCGCAGCAGCGCGATGCCTCGGAATGAGAACGCCCCGATCACGGCGTGAACGGGGCGAGCGCGGGGCGGTAGCGGGTGCGGCGACGACGATCCTAGTCGACCATGGCCTTGCGGACGTCGGGAGCAAACTCCTGGAGCAGCTTCCTGAGCGTGATCGTCACCGGGACGGCGAGCACCATTCCAATCGGGCCGAGGAGCCAGTTCCAGAAGACGAGGGAGAAGAAGACGGCAACGATCGAGATCTCGAATCCGCGCTGCATGAAGCGCGGCTTGAGGATGTCGCCGAGCACGAAGTTCAGCACCGCAAAGACCACCAGGAGGGTAATCGCCCGTTCGACGCCATGTTCGAGCAGCGTGATCAGTACCACCGGAATGATGGCGATCACCCCACCGATCACGGGAATGAATCCGAGCAGGAAGTAGAGCACGACCCAGGTCGGGATGTACGGCACACCGGCCACGACCAGGAGAATGGTGTACATCACCGACCCGACGAGCCCCACCATCGCGGTGATGCCGATGTACTTCTGGAGGTCGGCACTCATCTCGCCAAAGCGAACCAGCAGGGTGCGCTCGCCGTGATCCGCCTCCTCGAGCGCCTTGAACAGCACGGCAAGCTCGATCAGCAGTAGCGCCGTGATGACCATCACGAAGAAGGAGTGTCCCAGCTCGGACAGGATGGTGCCGGCTATCGAGGCCGCCGGGCGGAGCAACGCCGCAGGATCAAGTGCATCGATGGTCGAGAAGCCACTGGTGTCGATCCCCGCGTGCTGCAACCGGGCAAAGAGATCGTCGCGCAGCAGGGCGAGCCTCGCACCGTATTCGGGGAGCCGATGCGACAGTTCCGCGACCGAGGCGCCGACCATTCCGACCACCACGGCCCCGCCGATGAACACGATGATCAGCGTCAGCGTCACCGCGAGCCAGCGCGGCACCCGATGGCGCATGAGGAAGAGCATCAGGGGCGACAATACCTGCGCCAGCAGCAGCGCCACCAGGAAGGGCGTCAGCGTGGGAGTGACCGCCTTGATCCCGGCGAGGATCACGACCAGGCAGGCACCCGCAATCAGGCCGCGCATCAGGGGCGGCAGCGACGGCCCGCGCGGCGAGTTGATTGGCTCAATCATTCGGCATACTCATCGAGTTGGTGAAGTCCGATCATGATATCGCGCGGTTTCGACCCGTTGGGTGGACCAAGGATCCCTGCGTCGTGGAGCTGATCGATGATCCGCGCGGCGCGGCCGTAGCCGATGCCGAGACGACGTTGCAGCAGGGAGGTCGATCCGCCCTGATGTTGAATGCAGGTCTCGGCCGCTTGCCTGAACAGCGCATCACGATCACCGGCAACGTCCCCGCTGGCATTTTCACCTTCGCCGGCGGCCGCTCGCACCACCTCGAGGATGTCCGGTTCGGCCGCTGCACCAGCGCGCACAATACCCTCTCGCTGTGCCGCATACCACGCCATGACGCGCTCGGTCTCATCAGTCGAGATGTAGGCGCCCTGCACCCGCTGCGGTTCGTTCCGGCCCGGCGGGAGGAAGAGCATGTCACCATTGCCGAGCAGTGCCTCGGCGCCATTCTGGTCGAGGATCGTGCGCGAGTCGACCTTGCTGGCCACCCGGAAGGCAATGCGACTCGGGAAGTTCGCCTTGATGAGGCCAGTCAGAACGTTCACGCTGGGACGCTGGGTCGCGAGAATCAGGTGAATGCCGATGGCACGCGCTTTCTGCGCCAGCATCGCGAGCGGCGTCTCGACCTCGGCCTGGACCGTCATCATCAGGTCCGCCAATTCGTCGACGAGCAGGACGATCATCGGCAGTTCGCCGTCGCCGTATACGTCGCTCCAGCTCTCGCCGGGCGGTGTGTCCGGGTCCTCGCGCGCAATGGTGCTCAGGGTCGGCCGCGCACTGGGGGGATTCCGGAGTTCCTTCCCTTCACGAACCTTGCGATTGAAGTCGGAGAGCTGCCGCGCGCCATTGGCATGCAGCAGTTCATACCGGCGATTCATTTCGTAGACGGCCCACTTGAGGACGGCGGCGGCATCATTGTTGTCGGTCACGACCTTGTGACGCAGATGCGGCAGGTCGTTGTACATCGACAGTTCGACCATCTTCGGGTCGACCATCAGCAAGCGCAGTTCGCGTGGCGAATAGCGGTAGATCAGGGCCGTGATGATCGTGTTGATGGCGACCGACTTGCCCGAGCCGGTCGCACCCGCGACCAGTAGATGCGGCATCTTGGCGAGGTCGGCCACGATCGGCTGTCCCTGTACATCACGACCGAGCACCACCGGAAGGGTCGCCGTCGAGTTCTGCCATGCCTCGCTCTGCAGCAGCTCGCGCAGGGTGACCACACGCGGATGCGGGTTCGCAATCTCGACGCCGACTGCCCCGCGACCCGGAATCGGGGCCACGCGAAGCGACGCGGCGCGCATCGTGATCGCGAGGTCATCGGCGAGCGCAACGATTCGCCCCGCCTTCACGCCTGACGCGGGCACCACTTCGAACTGGGATACCGTGGGTCCCGATGTGATGCCAGCGAGCGTCCCTTCAACCTTGAAGGTCTTGAGCGTGGCCAGCAGCAATTCGCCGAGGCGGTGCAATTCCGCATCGTCCGCATCGCCGTTGCCCTGCCGGGGCAGATCGAGGAGGTCGAGCGGTGGCAATGCCTCATCACCATCGCGTGCCGGCGCGGGCCCATCCTCGAGTTCGAGCTGCTTGCTACGCGGCGCCTTGTCGCGTTTCGGTTTCGGCGAGAAGAGGTCGGCCTGCACCGTCTCGCGCAGATCAGGCTCCGGCTCGACCACGACGACTTCCGGACGACGGATTGGAGTCACCGGCCGCACGGGCACCGGCGGCACGGTCTCGGGCGCAACGCCGCGCTCCAACCGCTGCAGCGGATGCCAGGCCAGCGTGCCGAGGGTCACCGCCGTCAGTGCAACGAATCCAGCCAGCAAACCACCGGCGACTCCGATCGAATCGAGGGCCGACCGCGCCACGAACCCCGGGATGTATCCCGTGAGTTTGCCGCCCCAGCTCCACTCGCCGACCATATCGATCGGCGCATCCACTCGGAACAGGATGCCAAGCACATAGGGAATCAGGAAGGCGGTTCCGAGCGTGAGGATGGCGGCGCGCTTCATGTCGAGGCGCGGCAACCGATCGAAGCCGGCAAATCCGAGCAGGAGCCCGAGCAATGGTGCGCCGAGCGCCCCGACGCCAAGTGCCCGCCAGAGTGCCGGCCCAAGCGTCTGCCCAAGCGGGCCAGTGACATTCACCGGGAGGAGGGCCAGCGCGAGGAAGGCGCCCGCGACGAGTGCGAGCACCGCACCGAGCTTGCGACGATTTTCGCTGGTCATCGCCTCACCTTGGCAGCCACCGTGAGGGCGACGCGCCGATCGTGGTATCGTGGCGCAACTGGATGCGAGTCGACGGTCGCGGCGGCCACCACGTCAGCGCCAAGTCCGAGTGCCTTGAGATCACGCCCGGCGTGCGAGAGCGCGAAGACACGTTCGATCCCCTCGCCGTACCGGCGGACCATATCGACGGCGACGAGGGCCGCGTCGTTGAGACCTTTCCTGGTCCGGCGACCACCGAGAGCCGCCACGACCAGGCGCCCCGCGAGATAGGCGTCGTCCATGCCGAAGCCATGATCTCGCCCGGCGCAGAGGATCGTGACCGGCGTGCCCGATTCGAGTGCCGTCGCGGCCGCGGCGCCGGCGGCCGACAGGTTCACCGCCGCAGCGACGATGACTTCGCGCGCGCCGGACGTGGCCAGCAGCGCACGCGTGCCATTCGTGGTGGTCATCACGAGCGTCTTGCCTGACACCTGGGCGCTGGTCATTTCATCAGGAGAGTTGCCGAGCTGGAAACCGGGAATGCGAACACAGTTGCGCTCGCCCGCGAGCAGGACATCACTGGGGTCGAGCGTATGCGCGAGTCGCGTCGCGTCTTCGATGTCGGCCGCGACCACCACGGCGCGTGCGCCGTGGTCGAGTGCCGCGCACATGGTCGTGGTGGCCCGGAGCACATCCACCACGAGGACGGTCCGGCCGGCTACGTCGCCCGGCGCAAGTCCGAGCGGGGTGAAGACGACATCAAGCGTCATCCCTCGCCGCGCTCGGGGCGCGCTGCGTCAAACACTTCGGGCTTGAGCAGATGCGATTCACGTTCGAGGAACTTGGTGTCGACATTGCCGGCCACGAAATCCGGATGGCGAATCACGCGCGCCAGAAACGGAATCGTCGTGGTCACCCCTTCGAGAATGAACGAGTCGAGCGCCTGCGCCAGACGGGCGAGCGCTTCGGCGCGATCACGGCCGTGGGCAATCAGCTTCGCGAGCAGCGAGTCGTAGTACGGCGGGACCGTGTAGCCGGCGTACACGTGCGTGTCGACCCGGATGCCGGGGCCGCCAGGCGGATGATACGCCGTGATGAGTCCCGGGCAGGGCTGAAAGTTGCGATACGGATCTTCGGCATTGATTCGCACCTCGATGGCGTGCCCCGACATCGGCGTCTCGCCAAAGGAGAGCGGCGCACCGCTCGCCACGCGAATCTGTTCCTTCACGAGATCCTGTCCGGTCACCATTTCGGTCACCGGGTGCTCGACCTGGATGCGGGTGTTCATTTCCATGAAGTAGAACGACCCGTCTTCATCCAGCAGGAATTCGATGGTACCTGCCCCGCTGTAGCCGATCGCGGAAGCGAGCGAGACCGCCGCGTGCCCCATCTCGGCGCGCAGTTCGGCCGTGAGCGCCGGCGAGGGCGCCTCCTCAATGAGCTTCTGATGCCGTCGCTGTACCGAACAGTCGCGCTCTCCGAGATGAATCACGCGACCGTGCAGATCGCCCATCACCTGGATCTCGACGTGTCGCGGACGAGCCAGGAACTTCTCGACGTAGACGTCGCCGTTGCCGAACGCCGAAAGCGCCTCGTTCTGGGCGAGCGAGAAGAGCTGCGCAAACTGCTCGGCATCATTCGCGATGCGCATCCCTTTTCCGCCACCACCGGCGGTCGCCTTGATGATCACCGGGAAGCCGATCTCCTCGGCCACCACCAGCGCCTCCTCGGCATCCTTCATCACGCCCGGGGAACCCGGCACGGTCGGCACGCCCGCTTCCTTAGCCAGACGACGGGCCGAGGCCTTGTCGCCCATCGACCGGATCTGGTCGCCCGTGGGGCCGATGAAGACGATGTTTGACGCCTTGCAGGTGTCGGCAAACTCGGCGTTCTCGGCGAGGAAGCCGTAGCCCGGGTGGATCGCATCGGCACCGGTGACTTCGGCCGCCGCAATCAGGTTCGGGATCCGGAGGTAGGAGAGCCGCCCCTGAGGCGGCCCGATGCAGACGTCGTCGTCGGCGAAGCGCACGTGCAGCGATTCTCGATCCGCTTCGCTGTACACTGCCACGGTCTTGACGCCGAGCTCGTGACAGGCGCGAATGACACGCAGCGCGATTTCACCGCGATTGGCAATCATCACTTTGCGAAACATCAGGGTGTGCTCGAGCCGGGAAGTTCGAAGGTGCGATCGGAGGACGCGCTCACGCCCGAGACGCGCAAGGCGAACTCGTTGGGGTGCGTCGCGTGGAAGACCGCCTCGTCATAGGTGATCACGCCGTCCTGGAACCAGCGCATCAGCGACTGGTCGAACGACTGCATGCCGTAGGTCACACCGCCGGCCGCGATCAGGTCAGGAATATTGAGTGCCTTCTGGGTGTCGCGGATGTTGTCGGCCACCGCTGCGGTGTTGACGAGCACCTCGGCCGCCGGCACGCGTCCCTTGCCGTCGGCACGCGGCACGAGGCGCAGCGATACCACGGCCGCGAGGGCGGTCGAGAGCAGCATGCGGATTTCATTGTGCTGGTGCGGCGGGTAGAACGACAGCACGCGCGAAATCGTCTGGGTCGCGTCGGTGGTGTGGATCGTCGTGAGCACCAGGTGACCGGTATCGGCCGCCTTCAGCGCGGTGTCCATCGTCTCCATGTCGCGAATTTCGCCGATCAGGATCACGTCCGGATCCTGACGGAGCACGTGGCGGAGCGCGGCCGGAAATGACAGCGTGTCGTTCCCCACTTCGCGCTGCGACACGTTCGCGAGCTGGTCGCGGTGCAGGAACTCGATCGGGTCCTCGATCGTGATGATGTTCACGCGCCGGAGCCGGTTCACGTGATCAATCATCGCGGCCAGGGCCGTGGATTTGCCCGAGCCCGTGATGCCGGTCACCAGCACCAGTCCGCGCGGACGGAGCGCGATTTCCTCGAGCACGGGCGGCAGCAGCAGATCGCGAATGTTGCGGACTTCGTACGGAATGGCGCGGAAGGCGAACGCCACGGTCCCGCGCTGGTGGAACACGTTGGTGCGGAAGCGACCGATTCCCGGAACGCCGATCCCGAAGTCGGCTTCCTTCGTCTCGGCGAAGTCGCGCAGTTGCCGCGGCGTCATCAGCGTATCGGCAAGTGCCTTGAGCTCCTCCGGCCGCATCGGCGGCATCGGCAAGAGCAGCAGCTGGCCGTTGACGCGTACCGTGGGCGGCCGCCCGGCCTTGAGCAGCAGGTCGGAGGCGCCGCGCTGCACCATGTGAACGATCGCCTGACGGAACTGGAAGCCCGCGGCGGTGCCTTCGCCCGAGACCACATCCGAGCCGGGAGACTCGACGTGGTCCTCAGCCATTCGGATCCACGCGGAACAGCACCTGTCCGTATTCGATGGGCGAGGAGTCGTCGACACAGACCTCTCGCACCACGCCACTGACTTCCGCTTCGATTTCGTTCATGATCTTCATCGCTTCGATGATGCAGACCGTCTGGCCCGGCGACACGCGAGTCCCCACGCGGACGTAGGGCTCCGCACCCGGCTCAGGCTGGGAATAGAACGTCCCCACCATCGGCGAGCGCACCTCTTTCAGCACCACGGCCGGTGCAACAGGCGCGGCCTCGGCGGCGACCGGCGCGGCCGCAGCCGGCACCAGCAACTGCTGCGGCATGGCCGGGGCCGACATCATCGGCGTCCCGGCGGCGCCGGTCCGGGTGATGATGACACCGGTGCCGAAAAGTCCCTTCATCTCGATGGAGCCGATCTCGGGCTGTTCGCGCAGCAGCTGCGCCAGGCGGCGAACGTCCTTGAAATCGATTCCCTTCGATCCGGGAAGCTGTTCCATGGCGCGAGCGAGCTCCTGCATTTCATCTGGATTCATACGCGAGTCAGGTATTTGTCTTCGCGCCGATCGACGCGAATAAGGGTGCCCTGTTCGATGAAGAGCGGGACCTGGACCACAGCGCCAGTCTCAAGCTTGGCCGCTTTGGTACCACCAGTCGCCGTATCACCACGAATGCCCGGGTCGGTCTCGACGATCTCGAGCTCGACGAAGTTCGGAAGCTCGATCAGGATGACCTCCTCATCGTGCACCAGCCCGGTGCACTCCATCCCTTCCTTCAGGTACTTCATCTGGTCGGCCCCGATCAACGCCGCCGTCAGCGGAATGTCGTCGAAGCTCTGCAGATCCATGAAATGGAAATTCTCGCCATCGCGATACGAATAGGTCATCGGCCGGTGTGTCAGATCGACGGTCTCGAACCGCTCCCCGGAAGGAAAGGTCCGCTCGAGCACAGCGCCGGTTCGCACGTTCCGCATCTTGGTGCGGACGAACGCGCTTCCCTTCCCCGGCTTCACGTGCTGGAAGTAGGTGATCTGCATCAATTTGCCGTCAAGGTCCAGAACCAGCCCATTACGGATGTCTGCCGTATTCGCCACGCCCACTCCTGCTCAAGCTTCGAGTTCGATGAGTTCTGTGCGCCCGTCGGTGAGGAGGACGGGACCGCCGGCGGAGAGCCAGACATCGTCCTCGAGTCGCACCCCACCCCAACCCGGAAGATAGATCCCCGGCTCGACTGTCACCACCGCACCGACCGGCAGGAGCCCGTCGGCCGTCTGCGCAAGCCGTGGTGCTTCATGGACTTCCAGCCCCAGCCCGTGCCCAAGGGAGTGGCCGAAGGCCTCGCCATACCCCCGGGCCGCGATCAGCTCCCGGGCAAGCGCATCGGCCTCGGAGCCGCTCATTCCGGCCCGAACCCCTTCTCTGGCGCGCCGCTGAGCGTCCTCGACCAGATCGTAGACGGTGCGCTGACGCTCGTCAGCCTTGGCCCCCACCACGACCGTTCGGGTAATGTCGGCGCAGTACCCCTCCAGCTGGGCCCCGAAGTCGATCAGCAGGAATTCCCCCCGCCCGATCACCCGCTCCGAGGTGCCGGCGTGCGGCAGGGCGGACCGGGGACCCGAGGCCACGATCGTCGGGAAGGGGTGCCACTCGCTTCCCCGACGGCGCAACGCCGATTCGAGCCGGGCGGCGACATCGATCTCCCGTTCTCCCACCCGCACCGTTGGCAGGACCTCGGCCAGTGCTTCCAGCGCCAGCGCCCCTGCCGCCCGGATGGCGGCGACTTCGGATTCGTCCTTGACCTGACGCAGCCGCTCGACCGTGTCGGTGAGCGGGAAGACCCGGGCAGAGGTGATTGCGCTGATCCGTTCGGCCTCGCGCACCGTGACGACCGCCGCCTCGATTCCCAAAGTATCGGGCGCTTCCTTGGCGAGGACTCGGGCGAGACGGTCCCAGACATTGCGGCGATCAACGATCACTTCGGCCGCCGCACCAACTTCGTGGGGCGCCTGGGTGGCGTAACGGAAATCGGTGATCAGGGTGACGGCGGCTGGCGACACCACCACCAACGCAGCCGATCCCGAGAAACCAGTGAGCCAGCGAATGTTGGGGAGATGGGTCACCAACAGGGCGTCGACACCGCTGGCCGAGCAGGCCGCCCGGAGAGCGGCTGCCCGGGCCGGGCGAAAATCAGCCATCACGGAGCGCGGCGACGAGCGCCTCGAGCGCGAGCAGATACCCGCGCGGGCCGAAGCCCGAGATCAAGCCGAGTGCGAGATCCGCGGTCATCGACTGATGGCGGTAGCTCTCACGCTTGAGAAGGTTCGAGAGATGCACTTCGACAAAGGGCGATGGGACCGCAAGGAAGGCGTCCCGAATGGCGACTGAGGTATGGGTGTAGCCGCCCAGGTTGATCACCGCGCCGTCGGCGCGAGTGGGCATTTGCTGAACGAGTTCCACGAGTTCTCCCTCGTGGTTGCTCTGCACCCATTCCAGGGCGACACCCAGCGTGACGGCTCGCTCGCGAACCAGTCGTTCGAGGTCAGCGAGCGTCCCGGCCCCGTACGTCGCCGGCTCGCGCGTGCCGAGCAGGTTGAGATTTGGTCCGTTGAGCACCAGGACCCGGGTCATCGAGGAAGCCCTTTGAGCCACGACTGGAAGGCCTCGAAGTCGGCGAGGTCATCCGGGTGGTCGGCGGTGGGATTTGCCTTGTAAAAGGCATCGTAGGCCGTCCCGTACCCTTCGCTGGGCGGCGTCACCGCGGCAAGCGCCCCGAGCCATTCACGAAGCGAGCGACCACCGCTGACCGCCGCGTCGTACGGCCGCGGCCGGCGGCCTTCGGCCTCGGCGGCGATCCGGTCGCGTCGGGCCCGCAGATCGGCATTCTCCGGATCACGGTCGAGGAGCGCGCTGTACACTTCCGAGGCGCGCTCGAGGTGACCCTGCCGGTGGTAGAGAACCGCCAGCGATTCAGTCAGCAACGGTTCCGCGTCTGTGGAGGCCGGCTCGTCATCGGTGAACAGCAGTTCCTCCGACTCTTCCAAAGCGACCGCGGGCTCCTCGGCGACCTGATCCTCGAAGAATTCCAGGGCGCGCAGGACGATCGGGTTGCCGGGATCCACCGCCAACCCCTCGCGCAAGGCTCGCTCGGCCGCCTCGCCGTCTCCCTGATCGAGTCGGATCCGAGACAGCACCAGGAGTCCCCGGAGGTCGCCAGGGTGAGAAGCCAGTCCCTGGAGCGCCACCGTCGCCGCAGCTGCCTGGTCGCCGCGCTTTCGCAGCCCTTCCGCGAGCACCGCGAACGGGGCCTGGTCCGGCGACTCCCGCCACAACCGGGACAGCTCATCAAGCGAAAAGGACTCAGACATAGGCTCTGGGACGCGGGCCGAAGAGGAGGGATCGCAACACTAGCCCCCGCCAAGCCCCGGTGTCAACCACACCTGAGCAGGCTGGAAGTCAGTCAACGCCTTGAGGTTCGGGCACGGGAGGCCTAGGTTTCCGGGCTATGTCTCACCCAGTCCGGAGCCGGTTGAACAGCCTATGATGCAAGCCTTCCGTAACGCCGCGAAGCCGGTGGTCTACCTCATCACGATCACCTTCCTCGCCTGGCTCATCGTGGACTTGAGCGGGATCACCGGTAACGGTGGCATCCTGACCAAGACCAACGTGGGCTCCATCAACGGTACGACCGTCGATGCCCGCATCTATCAGCAGGCCGTTCAGCAGGCGATCACTCAGCGCCAGCAGGAAACCGGCAAGTCGCTCGGTCTCGAAGAGACGGAGCAGGTGCGCAATGATGTCTGGGATCAGTTCGTGGCCAACGCGGTCATCACCGACCAGATCGAGAAGCGCAACATCACGGTGAACTCTGACGAGATTGCCGACGCGATCCGGAATGTCCCGCCGCCTGAAGTCCAGACGATGCCGGACTTCCAGACTGGCGGCAAGTTCGACATGACGAAGTACCAGCGCTGGCTCGCCTCGCCGGTCGGTCAGTCGGCAGTGCCGGTGCTCGAGGCGCGTTACCGCGGCGAGATCCTGCAGAACAAGCTGCTCCGCAACGTGACCGCCGACGTCTTCCTCTCGGACGCATCGTTGTGGGAGCGGTACTCGGACCAGCATGAGCAGGTGAAGATTTCGCTCACCGCCATCATCCCGCGCAACGCCGTCCCCGACAGCGCCGTGACGGTGACGCCGGCTGAGGCAGAGACCTACTACAACGCCCACAAGGACGAGTTCAAGCGTCCACGCACGGCATATCTCTCGTTCGTCGCGGTCCCGCGCCGGATCGATGCCAGTGACTCCTCTGCCGCGTTGGCCCGGGCGAAGGCTGTGCGCGCCGAGATCGTCGGCGGTGCGCCTTTCGCCGAAGTCGCCAAGCGGGAGTCGTCTGACACGATCAGCGCTCGTGCGGGTGGCGACCTGGGCGAGTTTGCCAAGGGCACCATGACCGCCCCGTTCGACAAGGCCGTCTTCTCGATGCCGCTCAACACGGTCTCCGAGCCGCTGTTGACCGAATTCGGATACCACGTCATCGAAGTCACCAAGCGGACTGGCGACAAGGTGACGGCGCGGCACGTCCTCATCCCGATCGACCTCGCCGGCGCGCATCGCGATCTGGTGGACCGGCAGGCCGATTCGCTCGAGCGCCTCGCCGCCGAGCATCTTGATCCGGCAGCCCTCGACACGGCGGCGCGTTCATTGAAGCTGCCCATTGGTCAGTCCGGCCCGGTGCAGGAAGGGACGCGGGTACTGCTCGGCACCTACGTCATTCCTGATGCCGGCGTCTGGGCCTTCCAGGCCAAGGTCGGTGAGACCTCGCCGGTTATCGATGGTGATGCGGCGTTCTACGTGTTCCGTGTGGACTCGCTGCTCGAGGCCGGCACGCCGCCACTCGCGAGCGTGAAGGCCGGTGTCATTTCGGTGGTGTCCGACCAGAAGAAAGAGGCGAAGGCCAAGGCGATCGGCGTCGAGTTGACCCGTCGCCTCACCACCGGGCTCTCGCTCCCTGACGCCTCCAAGGCGCTCGGGTTGCCGAACCGCGAGTTCCCGCTCTTCTCGCGCGTGAATCCGCCGATCACGGTACCCCAGTTGATCGGCGCGTCGTTCGCGATGCCGCAGGGAAAGCCGAGCCCGGTGATCACCTCTCCCGACGGGATGTACGTGATCGAAGTCCTCGAGAAGGTGCCGGCCGACTCGACACAGTTCATCAAGGACAAGGATCAGATCCGTGCCGACATGATCCGCGCGGCGCGACAGGAGCGGGTGCGCCAGTACATGGCCGCGCTGCGTGCCGCCGCCAAGATCAAGGATGAGCGCGCGGGGCTGCAGCGTACCAATGCCCAGGCCGAGGCCACCGCGGCCGCGCAGCAGACGGGCAAGGCCAAGCGGTAGCTCGAACGATCACCGGCACTACCGCACGCAGAACGGGCGCCCGAGTCAACTCGGGCGCCCGTTCTCTTTTCATCCTGCCAGGCGGATTACTGCGACAGCCGCTTCGGCTCACCACTGGTTGGCGCTGCACCTGGCGTGCTCGTCCGGTCGCCATCGAGAAGACCCTTCCGCTCGGCCTCGGGCGGATTGAGGACGGCGTCCTGGGTATCGGTGAGTGACCGCTTGAACTCGCGGATGCCCTTCCCCATCGAGGAGCCGATTTCAGGCAGCCGCTTTGCTCCGAAGACGAGCAACGCGACCACCAGCAGGATCATGATTTCGCTAAAGCCAAGATTTGGCATTGCTGACTCCAGTTCAGAAGAGCGAGCGGGCAGCGTAATACGCTACTGCGACGCCGAGCAGGCTCAACAGGGTGACGTGCATCCCCAGCGGCCCAAGTGTGAAGGATACCACGAGGAGATTGACCGAAACAGGCCCGAGGGTCGGAGTCACGGCAAAGGTGAAGAAGGACCTGGCCGCGCTCTCGGGGAGGAATCGTTCCATCAAGGCTGCCAGGAACCCACCGAGGATGAACCCGAACACCAGCATCCCGAGATAGAAGCCTTTGCGGTTGGTCGAGGAGGGCATATCAGCGTCTCCGGTCGAGGACGAAACCCAGGGCCGAGCGGAGCGTCTCCCGGGCCGGCGACTCAGGCAGTTCCGCGAGGTCATCCTCGGCCTGCGACATCAGTCGCTGGGCGCGCTCACGGGCGTACTCCAGACCACCGTGCGCGGTGACTGCGGCGATCACGGCGGCGATGGCATCCGGATCCGGATCCGGGTCGCCCATCAGCCCCTCGAGAGCGGCACGTTCGCCGGGTGAGAGATGCGGCAGGGCGTGGATCAGCGGGAGGGTCACCTTGTGCTCGTGCAGGTCGAGCCCGGACGGCTTCCCGGTGATCGCCTGATCGGCGGTGTAATCCAGCAGGTCGTCGGTGATCTGGAACGCCATCCCGAGCTTCTCGCCGAAGCGCGCCAACGCCCGTCGTTGGGCAATGGGGGCGCCGATCGCCCCGACCTCGCAGGCGCCAGACATCAGCGAGGCCGTCTTGGCGCGGATCAGCAGGTCGTACTGCTCCTCGCTGAAATCGAGCGGATCGTGCGCCAGCAATTGCCGCATCTCTCCAACGGTCATCTCGGTCGTCACGCGCGAAAGAATCCGCAGCGCATCGAGATCCTCGAGGCGAACCAGTTCGACAACGGCTCGCGAATAGAGGAAGTCGCCCATGATGACCGACACCTGGTGCGAAAACAGGGCGTTGATCGTCGGCATCCCGCGGCGGAGCGTGGAGTGGTCGACCGAGTCGTCATGGACCAGCGTGGCAAGGTGGATGAGTTCGAGGACTGCGGCGAGCGTTGCAGCGCGCGGTGTGGGTCCGCCAGTCGCCTGATCGGCAAGGAGCACGAGGGTGGGCCGGAACATCTTTCCGCGCATCCGCAGCAAATGCTGATTGACTTCGCCGATGAGTGGAAAGTCATCCTCGATCATCCGCCGCATCTCGCCTTCGACCTGGTCGAGACGCATGCCGACCGGGCGCTGGAGATCCGCGAGTGTCACGGCGCCGAGCTGGGGCGCGGTCACGAATTGCCGCCGGCGAGATTGGTCAGTCGATCGGTCACGTCATGAAAGCCGACATCGACTGCCAGCACCCGTTCGTAGCAACCGCGGGCATCGGCATGCTTGCCCTGGGCCTCTTGTGCACGGCCGAGCCAGTACAGCACACCGATCTTTTCGGCGTCGTCTTCGGGACCGCGCTCCACCGCACGCAGGACTGCCTCGGCGACCGCTGGACGACCTTGATCGTAGAAGGTCTCCCCCAGCGCTTCCGAGGTGCGCAGGCGGGCTGCAGGGGAGCGCAGCGCCTTCTGGAACTCCCCGATCGCTTCGTCGAGCAATCCCATTTCCTTGAAGGCGATGCCAAGATCGTAGTGCGCCTGATGGTCCTCGATCGGCAGGTTCTGATCGAGCGCGCGCTTGAATTCGGCCAGCGCTTCGCGGAAAGTTTCGTCCTCGTCGGGCGAGATCGCCGTAGTCTCGGTGCGCATCCGGGTGGAGCGCGGCCCGGCATCCTCGTTCATCATCGCGGCGAAGTCGATGAACCCGTCGGCGGTCTTTTCGCTCGGCGCATCAGGGTGCATCGCCCGGAGCGCTGCCCTCGCGCGTTCGTGATACTCGTCGAGTTCGAGCACCCGGCGATAGACCGCGACCGCCTTGTCAGTGCTTCCTTCGCGAACGAAGGCATCGCCCAGTTCCACATACGACTCGCAGAGCCGCGGGCCATCCTTCATCTGCGAGGCCACCTCGACCCGCGCCTGATAGCGATTGATCGAGGCCGGCTCGGCCTGAACCAGCTCCGACGAGACCTGCCAGGCATGCAACCACTCGCCGCGCTCCTGGTAGCCCGCGAGCGCTGTCTCGAGTCGAGCGATGCCACCAGCGCGATCGCCGTGCTCGAGGAGCGCGTGACCGGTGACCCGCTGCCCCAGCGGATCGTCAAGCGTCACGCCTTCGGGGAGCGATGGCATCGCGGGAGTCGGTGGTGCGATGTCGGCGCCATCGGTCTCGAGGAAGACCAGAGGAGCGCCGCCCTCAACCGTCGTTTCCGGAATGTCATCGAGCGAGATCGTGTCGGCCGTCGGCGGCGCTTCAAACGAAGTCGCTTCGAGGCCATCGATGCGGGCCTGCGTCCCCGCAGCCGCGGCCGTGAGTCCGACATCCACCAGTCCGTCGAGCATGACGCTTGGCGGAGTCGGTGCGTCCGGATCGGTCTGCTGGGTTGACTGCTCAAGGCCCTCGAGTTGGCTCACCTCGGAGGGGCGCTCGAATTCAATGTGGTCGACGACGGTTGGATCGATCGCATGATCGGCGACCGGCCCCGGGATCACTTCGGAGGCGCGCTCGAGACGGAGATCGGTGTCGATGAACACCAGCCCGCGCGCCGGCTCCACACTGCTGCCGCCAGGTGTGACAACTTCTTCCGGAGCGTGGTCGCGGCCGAGCAATTCATCGACCAGACCCTGCAGGTCGCGCCAGCTCGAGAATTCGGCGGCGAAAGCGTCGACGGCTGATTTTGCTGGCTCACTCTGCCCCGCGCGCTCCATCCGTTCGAGGTAGGTGCTGAGCTGGTGACGAACGTCATAGAGCACGCGCTTGCGAGCCTGATAGCGCGCGAGCTCGAGGTGGGTGCGGATGCGATCGGGGTCGAGGCGGAGAATCTTGCCACAGAGCGCAATGGCGTTGTTGAAGAATCCCTGCTCGCCATAGCGGGCGGCGGCCTGATCCCAGGCGTCGCAGGCGGCGGACTCGTCGCCGGCCTTGTGCTCGAGATCGCCAATGCGGTTGTAGAGGGAGGGATCAGCCCCTTCGGTCCCTCCTTCCGCCTCGCGAATGGCCTGGCGATAAAGCTCGATCGCCGCCCGCCATTCTTCGCGCTGTTCGTGCTGGCGCGCGGCGACTTTGAGCTTGTCAAGCGTCATGGCCGACCAGGGGTTGGGTGTGGCTCAAGTATCGATGGGACTTGAGGTTCTAAGTGTAGGCCGGGCCCCGGTCAGGGGCAAGCTGACCGAGGCCGGGACGACCCGGAACACGTCCCCCCAAGTATCGACCGATTACTCCCAATTCACCCGGATCAGCTCCGGATTTCCGGGATCGTTCTGGAAAGCCCAGTCGAGGAGCAGGAAGCCGGCGCCCACCGAGACGACCCGGAGCGCACCAAAGCGCTTGAAGCCATCCGCGCCGGTCATCTGGACCACGTATCCCCAGCCCGCGATCGCCTCGACGCCGGTCCGGGCGAAGCCGGTGAGTGGGGCCACGTCGATGTCGTGAAGTGAGCCAACCGGCGCCTGTCCATAGACCGCGATCTCGGTACCGGCGCGCTGGGGCACCAGGGTGAAGCGGCCGCCGGCATCCCGCTGCACGACCAAGTCAACATCGGCCGCACCACTCATCACCCAGCCCAGCTCGGAACGGACCGCGCCACCGTTGCCGTCGAGGTCGCGCCAGAAGCGGAAGCCGGCGCGGGTGTCATCCGACTGCCGCGCGTACACGGCGACGCTGGTCGATTCAAACCGTGGAGTGTCCTCGCGAGTCGGCGAGCGATCCGACTCGAACCCTTCGACGCTCTCGGCGGTCACCGAGAAGCAGCGCGGCGCGCCATTGGTCAGGGCCCCGGCCACGAAATCATTGGCCACCGTGGTCCCTTCCACCGACCAGGGCGTCAGGCAGAGATCCCGATCGAGGTCGTAGGGCGACGAGTAGACGCGATAGAGTCGGAATCGGCCCGGTGAGGCGCGGAACGGCTCGTCACTCCAGTGCAGCGCGACGCCACCATCGAGCGAAGTGGTGGTGAGGGTCGCAGGCCGGGGCAGCGGACCGTCATCGGGAAGAGTGAAGATGTTCTGGCAGCCAGCAAGCCAGGGGAGAATCAGGACCTTGAGCAACAACGAGCGAAACGACATGACCAGCTCCACGCGAGTGAGTTGCGAAGAGCATTGGCAGACTGTGTGCCGGAGCGATCAGCGTTTCAATGGGGAAACACGATATGGTCGTGACCCGACTACAGGACAGCAGCGTCCGGATTCAGGGACACTCAGCGCGGCTGGAGCGTCGTCTGGTTGTAGTCGAACTTGACGTCAGGTAGCGGCTTGAGGGTCACCGTGAAGAAGAAGGCGAAGTTGCCCGTGGCCGTCTTGGAGAAATCGAACGACGCCATCCAGTCGTGGAGGTCACGCTGCAACCGGATCACCTGCGACTCGAACTTGGAATCGGTGATGTTGTACTGCGTCGACCAGGAGACGCTCCAATAGCGAGTCGGCGAAAATGATGTGCTGAGGCCGAGGTTGCTGTGGTTCCCCGACACCAGGTTGGTTGGCGGGAAGAAGATGTCGTTGGGATCGGTGCTCACCGAGCCCACTGTAGTACCGGTGGGGCGTCGACGCTGCAAGGAGTAATTCAGGTTGGCCGTGAAGCCGCGCCCTGCGCCAGTGGCATAGGCATCGGTATTGGAAAAGGCACCCGGCCGAAAGCGACGCGAGGCTTGGCTCATGTAGCTCGGGGCGACCGGGGTGGTATCGCGAACATCCCGCGGATCGCGCTTCTTGGCGAGCCCGAGAAAGGAGGCGATCGACCTGAAGGTGCCGCCATCGAGCGCCATGCTGGCGTTCGCATTCGAGAGAAAGGGCGCGAACTTCGCCGTATCGGTCCCCACCTGCCCTTCCCACAGATCGTGCGTCAGCGACACCTGCAGCCCACGGACTAGCGCACTCTGTAGCGTGTTGGTTACGGCAGCCGTAGTCCAGCCGGTCCGGCCCGGCAGCTTTGCCTGCTCGAAGTCGTAGGCGATCGGAGACGTTCCCCAGTTCAGGATGGCCAGCTTGCGACGATTGGTATCATCCGTGTTGGTGTCTCCTGGTGCCGCACGCATCTTCGCTTCGTAGGTCTGGTTCAGACTCACCGAGGCCGTCAGCGTTGGCGGCGTTTCCAGTGGCAGGGAAATCCCGCCGCCGCCGGAAACAGCGCGGGCGTATTCTTCTGAAAGCCTGGCCTTCGGCGAATATTGCAGGTTCATCACCGGATTGATGCTGGCGCGAAAGCGTTGCACCGGCCCGAATCCGCCAAGAAAGCCGAAGAGGTACGGCGTCGAGGCGAGTGACAACTGCAACTTCTTCCCCTGCTGGACCCACTGCCCGTTGGTGGCGGTATTGCGCACCATGAGCGCGCCACTCGTCACATTGGTGATTCCAAGCGTCGGCGTCACCTTGAACGTCCCCTGCAACAGAAGCGGCAGGTTGATCCCGGTATTCCAGTCGAAGGTGCTCAGGAAATCGCCGTTTCGCACAGTACTCACACTGATCGAGTCGAGCGGATCGGCGGTGCTGAGGTCGGGGAGCCGCTGGGTAACGGTTCGGCGTTGCGAGGCCTGGAAGTCCGACGCCGTCAGCGTGTTGCTCCAGTTGAAGGTGCCGATGCGAATCGGTGTCCCGAGAGTGATGTTGGTGGTGCGCTTGTGCCCGAGACCCGCCACGGAGTCGATCCGGCCGTTGCCAGCGAGAAAATCGGCAAACGGCGTCTTCTGTTCGAGGTCGTTCGAAAGCGAGAGGTTCGGGCTCCACGACACATGCTGGCCGAACTCGAACGGGCGCGGCGTGATGTTCAGCGACGGCAAGGTCATCTGCACTTGCCCGTCGCTCAAGGTCTGCCGCCGGGTTGCGCCGAGCGTCGCCTGGCCCCAGCTAAACCGTTTGGTGAGGTTCAGCGAGCTGTTGATATTCTGGGTCGAGAGTAGCGGGTCGACGGTGTTGTTCTGCAGCACTGTACTGTTGCCGACATAGTTCAAGCCGATCCGCAGCGAAGTCGCATTGTTGAACTGCTGGTCGTGGCTCCAGCGGATGTTGGTGCTCCCCCCGCCCTGGCTCTGCTGCTCCTTGTCGATGGCGAAATCACCGGTCACGAACCGGTCACGCCAGCGGTAGCGGAACTGCGAGCCGTACCGCATGTACCGGTTGGCGTACCAGTCCATATGTGCGGTGAGATCGATGTAGTCGTTCGGGGCCCAGTAGTAGCCGATGTTGGTGACTTGGCGGTTGTAGCTCCGCGATGGTCGCACGATATCGTTGAAGCCGAAATTCGGGATGAGGATCCCCGAGCGCCGACCAACCTTGGTGTCCTGGAAGAGAAAGGGCATCCAGACAATCGGCACGTCGCGGATGTAGAGCACCGCCGGCCGCGCCACCAGGACCGACTGCGAGACCCACTTCACCTGACCGGACTGGAAGTGGTAGTGCGGCTCGGCGAGGTCGCACGAGGTGAACTCACTGTGCGCCGCGTAGAGCCGCTTGCCGGTTGAATCGACCGCGAGATTGCCGCGCAGGAACCAGTTCGCGCCGGCATCGTCGAAGGTGGTCGTCGCCTCGCCGATCACGCCCCGCTCATGGCAGGTGTCGAATTTCATCGTCCGACCGACGAGGATCTTGCCGCGCCCCTGCGGATCCTCGAACATCCTCGGCTCCCCCTTGGCGGAGAGCTCGCATCGGGCGTCGCTGTAGATGATCTCGTTGGCCTCGAGGACGCTGGTATCCCGAACGGTGGCCGCGTGGCCGCCAAGGAAGAGTCCCTCGTCGCCCGGGAGCAGCGTCGCCGAATCGCCCCGGAATCGGGTAACAGCAAAGCCCTCCCGCTTCAGGAGGGCCTGCATCACCGAGTCCGGCTCGAGAAACTTGTACTTCGGTTTGGTGGGAATCCCCAGACGCTTCGCCGTTGACGAGTCGATCGCCCGCGCGCCGACGCCGGGCGTCACCCTGGCACGGCCAGTGTCGGCGCCAGGCGGTCGAAAGGGCGGATTCTGTGCGTGCAGTTCCTTCGGCCCGCCGGCAAGCATGGCGAAGAGCACCATGGCTCCGGCGATCTGGGCGGCCTTCCGCCGGCGACGTTGCACCACGAAGGCACCGAGCACGCCGAGCTCATACAGGGCGATCAGCAAGGCCGAGCAGACGATCATCGACAGGACGTCGGTACCAGGGGAGAGAATCGCCCCAGCGATGCAGTTGAGGAGCACCGCATACCGACGGAAACCGCTGAATCGCTTCGCGTCCATCACGCCAACCCACGAGAGCAGCGTCATGATCAGCGGCAACTCGAACGAGATGCCGACCGCGAGGATCACCTGGATCACGAACGAGAAATATTCGGCGAAGGTGATCTGGTTGACGAAATCGTTGCTGACCGTCAGCAGGAACTTCAGCGAGAGCGGGACGCCGTAGATCCATCCCAGCCAGCTCCCGAAGAGGAAGAGCAGCAACCCCAGGCCGAGCGCCGGGATCATTGCCTTCTTTTCGCGGTCGTAGAGGGCGGGCGAGAGGAAAGCCCACAGCTGATAGATGATGACCGGCGAGGCGAGCACCAGGCCGAGCACGACGCCGAGCTTCAGGATCACCATCACCTGTTCGGTCGGCGCAAGGATAGTGAGCTTGCCGCCAGGGAGATACGGTGCGATCGGCGCCTTGAGGTAGCCGATGGCGTTGTAGGTGGTAACCACCCACAGGCCGATGCCGACGCCGATAAACACGGCGATCAGTGCGCGGATGATGCGCCCGCGAAGTTCCTCGAGGTGATCGAGGAACGGCATCTCGCCGGCAGGATTATCCATCGATGTGGCTACGGAAGGGCGCGCAACGCGTCGCGGGCAAGCTTCGCCTCATCGCTCTGCGGGTAGCGATCGATCACCTGCTGATAGTATGCCTTCGCTGCGGCGCGATCGGCCCGCCGCTCGGAGAGCTTGCCGAGTTTGAACAACGCGGTCGGGGCACGCGCGGAGGTCGCGTACTTGCTGATCACCTCGCTGTAGTACACCCGCGCCGAATCCGGTTGGGCCGGGTCGAAGGTATCAGCGAGGCCATAGGTGGCATCGGCCGCCAGCGGCGAGGTCGGGTAGAGCTCCAGCAGACGCCGGAAGCCGAGCCGGGCCGACATCATCGCGCCCTGCTGACTCTGTCCCCGTGCAGCCGAATAGATCGCGTCGGCCGAGGGCTGATTGATGGGCGCCTGCCCCGCCGAGGAGCGCGTCGAGTCGGTACTCGCGGGAACCGGTGCCGGCGTCTCGGCTCCGCGCACCTCGAGCTGGTTGCGCAGATCGCTGAGCCGGCGCTGGCTCTGTCCCGAGAGCTCCTGCAGCACCAGCAACGAACGGCGGATCTCCGTGAACTCGGCCATGTTGTCCCGCCCGCTCCGCCCGAGCGCCGACGAGAGTGCGACGAGGGAATCCATTCCTCGCTGCTGCATGGCAATGATCCGGGTCAACTCGGCAGCGCGCGCCGAATCGGCACGCGCCTGGGTCCGCTCAAGCACGGACACCTGCGTCTCGACGCGCCGCACCTGTCCCGGCGTGGCACACGCCGCTCCGAGGAGCAGCAGCGACATCGCGACGCGGGCCCGCATCAGCGCGGCGCCACCAGCGCCTGGGCGCCGGCAATCGGCTCGAATTCGTCGCGACGATTCTTGGCGTAGGCCGCTTCGTTCGCCGAGGGATCAATCGGGACCTCGCGACCAAGCGAAGCGACCTCGATCCGCGAAGGATCGATTCCGAGGCGGACCAGGTAATCCTTGGCGGCAACGGAGCGCTTCATCCCGAGCGCAAGATTGTATTCGTCCGAGCCGCGTTCATCGGCGTGACCGGTGACGCGGATGCGCAGCGCCGGGTTGGCCTTGAGGATCGCCGCCTTGCGATCGAGGCGACCGGTGTCATCCGCGCCGATGGTGAACTCGTTGTACTCGAAGTGGATCGTCTCGGCGATCTGATTCACGAGCACAGCACGCTCGGCTTCCTTGCGCGCGGCTTCGGCGCGGGCAATGGAGTCGGCATTCGAGCGCGGCGTGGTCGCGGTATTCGTCGGTGACGACGGAGCGGAGCTCGGCACGGGTGCCGGCGTCACGATGGGTTCGGCCTTCTTGCCACAGGCTCCGACGACGGTCGCCAGCCCGAAGAGGGCAACGACGAGGGCACGTTGAGTCATGCGGTCCTCCACTTCAAGGGTTAGTGCCGCGCAATATAGGCGACCAGGCGGGATATCGGGCGCCCCCCGGGGTCGGCAATTGGCGCGAAGTTGCGGTTTCCACATCGAGGATCCAGAGCTGATCACGCCCGGTCCGATTTGACTTGAATATCAGGTGCCGCGAATCCGGCGCCCAACTCGGGTCCTCATTCTGGCGACCGCTCGAGGTCAACTGCTTGGGGGGCCTGCCAGTGCCGATCTGGTAGACGAAAACCTGCCGGCCACCAGCCGCATCACGGCCAAAGGCGATGGAGGTCCCGTCGGGCGACCAGTCTGGGGCATAGGACGCCCCTGTCTCCCCGGCATCAAAGGGAACCAGCACGGCTTGATCGGTTCCGTCGGCGTCCATGGCGTAGATCTGCGGCGAACCGGCCCTCGTCGACATGAAAGCGATCCGGCGTCCGTCAGGCGAGTACGAGGGCGTCACGTTGTCGGCAAACTTGCCGTTGGTCGTGAGCTTGTGTGCGCAGCACATCCGCGGGACATCGGCCTCGTAGAGATCGGCGCCTTCTTCGGCCGACCTCCCGAAGACCACCTTGTTGCCATCGGGCGAAAAGGAGGCCGCGACATTGTTGCCTGAGACCGTCGTCGGAACCGTCACTCGGGTCCCGGTCGCGAGCGACTGGATGATCAGCGCCCCGACATAGTCCTTGATCTCGGTGTAGGCGATGCGAGTGCCATCCGGGGCCCAGGTCGGAGAGATCACCAATCCACCAGGGCGCGTGACCCGGACCAGGTTCTGGCCATCGGAGTCGACCCGCCACACGCCATTGTCCTTCTTGGTCCCGGCATCCTCTGCCTTGAAGAGCACGCGCGTCGCCGCGATGCCGACGCCACCAGTGATCCAGGTGACGACCTCATCACTGACACGATGAATGGCGAGACGCCCTTCCCCCGCAGCGCCAGGCTCGAGCGGACGAATGCCCTGCTGCCGCACCTGCCCCGCCCCGATGTCATGGAGCTTGATTTCGACCCCGGCGCCGGCGCGCTGCAGTTCAACAGCCCACGCAACGCCAAGCGGCTTCAATGTCGCGGGCACCAGGGCGCCGGTGAGCCGCGCGAGCGAATCCGGCAGATACGCCATCTCGAAGCGGTCCGAGAAACCCAGGTCGCGCTCGATCACCCGTCGCACAGAATCGAGGCCGGCCCCAGCCATCACCAGGACGCCGGGCCGTGCTCCTGCCGTGTAGTTGATGCCGAGTCGGATTCGCTCGAGGTCCTGCGCGTCCAGCCGTGCTGCGCCCAGACTCATGACCGCTGCAACAAGCGCACATCCCGCACTGTACTTCCGCATCACGGCCGCCGCGTTGGAGCGAAATAGAAGGAGATCGGCAGTTCGTCACCGACGAAACCGGAAGGCAACGGTCCAAAGGCGCGCACGCGGCCCGAGAGCTCGACCGCACCGAGGGCATTCAGGTCGAAGTCATCGCGCCCCGAACTCACGGCGATCGCCGGATCCTTGACGGAGCCATCTCGAAGAATCACGAACGACACCTCGGCATGCAGATTGGTCCCGACCAGTGGTTGACGCCACCGGAGATAGATCTGGTTGGTGATGTTCCTGAGATACTCCGGAAACGGGAACTGCATTCCGGCCTGACTCAGGGTCACTACGTCGCGTCCAGTGCTCGGTGTCGCATTGGGAATCGGGGTGACCGGTGCCTTGGTGACCGGCGCCTTGTCTTCCACTTTCACCTGGTTCGCGGGTTTCGGCTTTTCCGGCTCCGGCTTGACCTGCTTCTTCGGTGGCAGAATCGGCGCGGTCTCCGCCTCGGCCACCGGCGTCGCCTCCGCCGCCGCACGACGAGGCGCCTCCTGCGGCGCGGGCGCAGCGATCAGGTCTACGGCATAGACGATTGGCGTCGGGGCTGGCGCACGCCGCGCAAAGAGCACCAGCGCAACCACCGCAATGCCGTGGACCGCAAGCGTTCCGGTGAGCCCCGCCGGCCGCGTGGAGGCCCGGATGGCGGTCACGGCGCTGCGGTAGGCTGGGTGACGAGGCCGACCGATCGAATCCCGGCTGCATTCACCACGCCAAGCACCCGGGCGATCTCGCCGTAGCGCGCGCCTTCATCGCCCTTGACGTAGACCATCTCGGGTCGCTTCTGGCTGATGAGGATCCTGAATGCCGCGCTGAATTGATCGAAGGTGTACTGCTGGGCACCGATGGAGATGCGGCCGCTCTTCTCGACCGTGACATTGACGGCGTTGGTCGAGGTGATCGGTCTCGAGGCCGCCTTGGGGAGGCGCACCTCGATGCCGCCCTGCATCATCGGCGCCGTCACCATGAAGATGATCAGCAGGACCAGCACGACATCGACGAGGTTGATGATGTTCACCTCGGCATTGAGATGTCGCCGGCCGCGACGGCCCCGCCCGAGTCCGCCGAGCCCCGCCACGTTACAGCTTCCCCTCGCGCCCCAGTGCTCCGATGGTTTCCTGCGCCAGGCGTTCGAGCTCGCCCTCGAATCGTTCGGTGCGTGACGTGAAAATGTTGTACGCGACCACGGCAGGGATCGCCGCGCCCAGACCGGCTGCCGTGGCGATGAGTGCGTCGGCAATGCCGGGGGCGACTGCCGCCAGGTTGCTGCTCCCTTCGACACTGAGGCCGTTGAAGGACTTCATGATGCCCAGCACCGTGCCGAAGAGTCCGAGCAGCGGCGCGGTAGACCCGATGGTCGCGAGCCACGGAATCATCCGACCGGCCTGATCGGCCTCCTCACGGACGCGGGTGTCCAGCGTCATCGTCAGGGCTTCGAGCTGAGTCAGGGAAAGCCCGGTGCGCGAGACGTTGGCTCGCTCCATCGCCCCGTGCAGATCCGCGATGAACGAGGTCGAGGTCTGCACGATGTCGGCATAGGGTGAGTCACCGAGACGCGTTGCGGCAACGGCGCGCTCATCGGTGGAGCGGCTGCGAGCGACTGCCGCGTCGAACGCCTTGCGTGCGCTCCGCAAGCGGCGGAACTCCCACCACTTCGCCCCGATGACATACCACGAGATCAGTGAACAGAGGGCACAGATCACCAGGACGACGCTCGTCTCGGTGCTCGCGTTGAGCACCAGCTGGACGAGCCCGGGAACCGACGTCCCCGCGGTCTGTTCCATCAGCGGACCGTCCCTTCGAACCAACCGGCGAGTGCCTTCATCCCCTCGTCGAAGGTGACCTGCGGTGCCCAGCCGAGTCCGCGGCTGGCCTTGGAAATATCGAGGCAGGAACGGAAGAGTTCGCCCGGACGGGCCGATGCGTAGTCGATGGATGGCGTCTTGCCGATGGCGCGCCCGACGTGTGCCGCGAGTTCATTCACGCTGGTTTCCGTCCCCGTGCCAATGTTGAAGGCGGGGACGTCCAGTCGATCGCCGCGTGACACAGCCGCACTGCCCGCGAGCAGATTGGCGCGCGCAACATCACGCACGAAGACGTAATCGCGCGTCTGCGTGCCGTCGCCGAAGATTGTGAGCGGCTTGTCGGCGAGCAGTCGCGACACGAAGATCGAGACCACGCCAGCTTCCGACTTGGGATCCTGCCGCGGGCCGTAGACGTTGGCGTAGCGAAGCGCGACCCCCTCGAACCCGTGCAACTGACCGAGTACGCGCAGGTAATGCTCGCCGGCGAGTTTGCTCACACCATAGGGAGAGATGGGAAGATTCGCGGTCGGCTCCGGCGTCGGCAACACCGATGGATCGCCGTAGACCACCCCGCCACTCGAGGCGAACACGACGCGCTTGACCTTGCCCGCGACGACACCGGAAAGAATGTTCGCAAAGCCGACAAGATTGATCGAGGCATCGAGCGCGGGTTCATCGACGGAGATCCTCACATCGATCTGTGCCGCCTGATGGACCACGACGTCGAACTTGCCGGAGGCCACCGTGTCGCGTGCCTCGGGCGAACGGACATCCGCCACCACGAGGGTGGCCGCCGAGGGAATCTGTTCCCGCTTTCCCCGTGAGAGATCGTCGAGGCAGGTCACCGACCAGCCTGCAGCGAGGTAGGCCTCGGCGATGTGGGAACCGATGAAGCCGGCACCACCCGTGATCAGGACCGATCCACTCATGCGCGCTCTCCGCGGCGAGCGCCCGAGGCGCCCGCCGTTTGAGGTGTCATTGCGATTATGAGGGAAGATAGCGGGGCGACGCCCCGCGTTTCAGTTGGGAAGGGTCGAGACCCGCACCATCGGTGTCCCGGGGGCGATGTCGGGCGAGACGATCCGGACGAGGGCAACCGACGAGTGCTTCTCGTTGACGGCCACGACTTGCCCGGTCGCCATCAATTCATTGACCAGGTCCGGCGCGTTGAGACGGCGCGCGGGTGCGCGGCGGACTTCGACAAAGTCGCCCAGCCTGATCCCGGCGGCGCGTCCCGCATCCATGAAGATGATGTTGCCGGGTTGCAGCAGCTCGCGCGGCTCACGGGGTGCGATCATGGTCGCGGCGGGGCCGTTGATCTTCACCGGCTGCACCGTGCCCGGATTCTTGACCGGCTCGAGCGGCAGGGTGATCTGGCCATCCCGGATCGGCCCGTAAATGGCGAGCACTTCGCCGATGGTCTGGCCGTTGTCGATGCTGCGGATCCGCGCGAGTCCGGTTGGCGTGATCACCTCGCCCCACCCCTTCGGACCGGCACGATGCACGCCCAGCATCAGCGTGTCGCCCTTGGCGTAGGAGGCCCCTGCCGGCGGCCGGATCGAGATCACGCTGCCGAGCGCGATGATGGCCCCACCGGCCGCCGAACGGATCTGCGGCGGGGTGACGGCTCCGAGCACCTGCCCGTAAGGAAGCAGGCGCATCTCGCTGAGGAAGCCAGCCGAATACGACTGACCGACTCGAATCGGTGCGTAGGGAACGGCATCGGCTTCGGCCCGCACAATCCCTTCCTGGGCGGCAAGGGGGGCGACGCCGAAGGCGATGAGGACAGCGAGAGTTGAGCGCATGGGCAAGGTCTCCGCGAGCGGTGTAGAGCCGTAGCTGCACCACAATTCGTGCCAGACGGAAGTATTCTAACTAGTCTGCTCAGTATCGACCGCTGGCGCCCCATCCCTCAGCGCCGCGGGGTCCGCCCCCTCCCTGCCTTCCCCGCTCTGGCGCGCATTGGGCTCATCCCGCGCCGGAAAACGAGCCGGGCCTCCCACGGATGAGGGAGGCCCGGCTTGCGTTCCTCGAACTCGGCGAAAGAGGGGTGGAACGAGGCAACTCTCGCGAAGCACGATTGTGGATAAGCCCTAGAACGGCAGGTCGTCATCCTCGGCGTCGAGCGCCTCGGGGAAGGAGTCGAACGACTCGTCCTTCTTCTCGCCGCCCTTGGGGGAAGGCGCCGCGGGGCGACCACCGCCGCCGGTACCACCGCCACCCCAGCTGCCGCCACCGCCCTCGCTCCCCTCGCCCTTGCCCGAGAGCAGAATCAGCTCGCGACCATTGATTTCGGTGGAGTAGCGGGTCTGGCCTTCCTTGTCCTGCCAGGTGCGATACTCGATCTCACCCTCGACGTAGAGCTTGTCGCCCTTCTTGCAATAGCGCTCGATGATGTCGGCGAGCTGCTGGCCATTCTTCGCGTTCCAGAAGACGATACGGTGCCAGGCCGTCTTCTCCTGCTTGCTGCCATCGGCACCCTTCCACTGGCGACCGGTGGCCAGCGAGACCGTGGCGACGCGCCCTCCGTTGGAGGTGCTGCGCACTTCGGGATCGGCGCCGAGGTTGCCGATGAGGATGACCTTGTTGAGACTCTTGCTCATTGCATGCTCCGAGTTCGATCGAACGGTCTATGGCGATGCGGTGGACAACGACAAACTGACCCGCAGGCCGGCTGTCGTCGGGGAGGATTCACTATGGCTCGGCACCCCGAAACGCGGATGGGGAAAGATCCCGACGGAGCACGAGGGCATCCTCGACAGGCCGACGATAATAGCCCTTGCGGAGCCCCGCCGCGACAAAGCCGGCGTGCTGGTACATCTGGCGTGCAGCTTCGTTGGATGCCCTGACCTCGAGCCAGACCGCATGGGCGCCCCGCTGGACCATCGCCGCGAGCGCCGCCGTCAGCAGGGCGCGTCCGATGCCGGTCCGCCGGCGGGTCGGATCGGTCGCGATCGTGAGAATCTCGCCCTCATCCACGATGACCCGGCCGAGGACGTATCCCGCGACGCTTCCGTCGGACAATTCCGCCGCCATGACCACGGCGCCAGGCCAGGTCAACGCCGTGCGGAGTTGCTCGGTCGTCCAGGGATCAGAGAACGAAGCGAGCTCGAGTTGCGCGAACGCTGGAATATCAGCGGATGAGGCCTGGCGCAGGCGGCATAGGCCGTCCATGCGTTCGCTCCCACACAGCTTGTGCCTCGGCGGGGCGACCGTAGACCGGTTCCCATCCTGCCGAGTCAGTCACCGTTGTCGTGCCGCCCTCCAGCTCACCCAGCGCGAGCAAGGTCCGAGCATCGGGCAGCGCCATTTCACCCCGGATCATCTCACGATTGGTCGTCGCCGCAATGGCGTCCACCAGTGCGTCAGGGACCGTTCCCACGACGACGTCCACCACACCAAAGAGTTCAGTGAGCTGGCCCGGAGCGACCGCACGAGGCGAGGGGCCTCGCGCGACGACGCCGTCAGCGCCGATGCGCCAGCAACCGGCATACAGATCACCGCGCAGCGCGTCCGAGAGTGAAAGCACGGTGCTGCCGCCAGCGGTGGTATGCGCGGCCGCCCGAATGAGCAGCGATGGTGCCGTCCGCCAGGTCACCGATCGTCGCCACGCGAGCGCCTTCGCCACCGTGCTCGCGACGCGCAATCCGGTGAACGATCCGGGGCCGTCGCCCGTGAGCAGCTGCGTCACCTCACGCGGCGTCGCATCGAGCTCGCCAAGCACTTCATCGAGCAGCGAGAGGATCGCCTTGGCATGCTGGCGCGATCCGTCGAGGTGTCGATGCGCCAGATGTGATCCATCGGTGGCCGCCACGGTGCAGCGATCGCTCGCGGTATCGAATGCCAGCGTGATCACGTGATCACCAGGGAACGCCGATCGTCTGGCGCATGGTCCAGTTGTACCCGCACCGTTGCGGGCGGCGCCCAGGCACCCGCGCGTTCGGGCCACTCGATCAGCAGCAGATCGGCGCGCACCAGCGTCTCCCAGTCGAGGTCGGCCGCCTGCTCAGGCGTCCGAAGGCGATAGCAATCGAGGTGATACACCGAGCCTCGTGGCGCTTCATAGTGATGCACCAGGGCATAGGTCGGCGACGTGGCCTCGCCTTCGATCCCGCGGCCGCGAGCGATGGCGCGCACCAGCGTGGTCTTCCCCGCTCCCAGCGGGCCCTGCAGCCAGACCACGCTTCCGCTCGGCCACTCCTGCCCGAGCTCGAGCCCGAGTGCTTCGAGTCCAGCCTGATCGACGACCAGACTCGTCATCGGCGGGCCGCACGGAAGGAACCGCGCTTGACGTTGGGTGCGCCGACCGCGCGGAGTTCATTGAGCTGATCGCGCAGCATCGCAGCCAGCTCGAACTCCAGATTCGCGGCGGCCTGCCGCATCTGCTGTTCGAGTGCGGCAATCGCGGCGGCACGCTGCACCGGGTCGTGCAGATCGACGTGCGCATTGGGGTCCTTCCCCTTGCGACGGGGTTCGACCCTTTCGGTGCGCTGGTCGGCCACGTGGGTCGAGAGCCGAACCTCGTCAAGCGATTTCACGATCGACATCGGCGTGATGCCGTGTTCGAGATTGTGAGCACGCTGGATAGTCCGCCGACGGTCCATCTCGCCGATCGCGCGTTCCATCGACCCGGTGATTCGATCGGCGTAGAGGATCGCCTTGCCGTTGACGTGCCGTGCCGCACGGCCGCAGGTCTGGATCAGCGAGCGATCCGAGCGCAGGAAGCCCTCGTGGTCGGCGTCGAGAATCGCGACCAGCGAGACCTCCGGCAGATCGAGACCTTCGCGCAACAGATTGATGCCCACGAGCACATCGAACTCGCCCAGACGCAATCCGCGCAGGATCTCGACGCGCTCGATGGCGTCGATGTCGGAATGGAGGTACCGGACCCGGATCCCGGCCTGCTGCAGATAGTCGGTGAGATCCTCGGCCATCCGCTTG
The DNA here is from genome assembly GCA_039915645.1 of Gemmatimonadales bacterium. Taxonomy (GTDB): domain Bacteria; phylum Gemmatimonadota; class Gemmatimonadetes; order Gemmatimonadales; family GWC2-71-9; genus Palsa-1233. Next base: position 44,946 of record JBDSMX010000263.1, read on the forward strand.
GTGAGCGTGGTCACGAGCACGCGTTCGCGCTTCGCCTCGCGCAAGCGAATCTCGGCCAGCAGGTCGTCGACCTGGCCGCGCACCGGCCGGATCTGGACTTCGGGGTCGATGAGCCCGGTGGGCCGGATGATCTGCTCGACAATCACGCCCTGACTCAGGCGAAGTTCGAGGTCGCCCGGCGTGGCCGAGACATTCACCATCTGGGGCGAGAGACCCATGAATTCGTCAAAGTGGAGCGGACGGTTGTCGAGCGCCGAGGGCAGGCGGAAGCCGTACTCGACCAGCGTCGTCTTGCGGGCTTTGTCGCCATTGAACATGCCGCCGATCTGCGGCAGCGAGGCGTGCGATTCATCGACCACGACGAGGAAGTCGGCCGGGAAATAATCGATGAGGCAGGCCGGCCGCTCCCCGGTTTCCCGCGCCGAGAGATGCTTGGAATAATTCTCGATGCCGGCGCAGGTCCCCACCTCGAGCATCATCTCGATGTCGAAATTGGTGCGTCCCTCAAGCCGTTGCGCTTCGAGCAGCTTTCCCTGGGTCTTGAGTTCCCAGAGGCGCGCGGCCAGTTCTTCACGGATCGCAGTTACGGCGCGTTCGATGGTCGGCCGCTGGGTCACGAAATGCTTGGCCGGATAGATCGCGCATCGCTCGAGGCTTGAAATCGTGTTGCCACTCACCGGATGAAAACGGGAGATGCGTTCGACCTGGTCGCCCCATAGTTCGATGCGTACGCCCTGCTCGTCATACGCCGGAAAGATCTCGATGGTATCGCCGCGGACCCTGAAGGTGCCCTGGTCGAACGCCGCATCATTGCGCTGATACTGGATGCCGACGAGGTCGGCCAGGATTGCATCGCGGCCGCGCGTCTCGCCCACCGCGACGCTGAGCATGAGCGCGCGGTACGCGACCGGATCGCCGAGGCCGTAGATCGCCGAGACCGTCGAGACGATGACGACGTCCTCGCGTTCCATCAGTGATGATGTGGCACGCAACCGCAACGACTCGAGATCCTGGTTGATCGACGCATCTTTCTCGATGTACACGTCGGTCGACGGGACGTACGCTTCGGGCTGGTAGTAGTCGTAGTACGAGACGAAGTACTCCACCGCGTTGGTCGGGAGAAACTGCTTCATCTCGCCGTAGAGCTGTGCCGCGAGCGTCTTGTTGTGGGAGAGGATCAGGGTCGGCTTGCCGTAGTTCGCGATGGCATGGGCCAGGGTCATCGTCTTGCCGCTGCCGGTGACGCCGAGCAGGGTCTGGTACTTGTCGCCACGGATCAGCCCGGCGGTCAGTTCCGCGATGGCGCGGGGCTGATCACCTGCAGGCTCGAAGGGGGCGCGGACCTCAAAACGGGGCATCCAGTCAATATAACAGGGTGTTTCGGGGAATGTTCGGGAGCACAACTGGTGAGATGAGAAAAGAGAGAGGAGAGACGAGAACTGCCCGAGGGGGGCCGCCTCTTCTCTCCTCTCACCTCTCTGGTCCCTCTACTTCTTCAGAAGGAGGTACCCCGCCACAGCCACGGCAAGGACTACGGCTGTGATCACCGGCACTCGCCACTTCCGCCACCGGCTTCCCGGGACCGAGACGTACGCCCCGCTGATGACCGAAGGATCATCGAGCTGGCGAATCAGGTCGGCGGCAAACTTGGGCCGGTCCTTCGGTTCCTTCGAGAGCAATTGGTCGATGATTTTAGCGCAGGCTTTCGGGACGTCGTATCGACGTGACGCGATCGACGGTACCGACTGCATGACATGTGAGGCCATCACCTGCTGCGGCGAGACACCGTGGAAGGGCGCCGTGCCGGTGAGCATCTCCCAGGCAACGATACCGAGGGCGTAAAGATCGGCGCGGTGATCGGTATTCGGATCGCCGGCTGCCTGCTCCGGGGCCATGTAGGCGGGCGTCCCGATCGCGATCCCCGACGCGGTCTTCGCCGAGCTCTGCGCGCCGCTCACGTGCCCCAGCCGGTGTGAGGCGCGCGAGGCGTTGAGTGCCTTGGCCACGCCGAAGTCCGTCACGACGGCCGAACCACCAGTGAGCAGGATGTTGTCCGGCTTGATATCGCGATGCACCACGTCGTTGCCGTGGGCGTAGGAGAGTGCGCGCGCCACATCCTTCATGATGCCCACGGTCTCGCGTACCGAGAGCGGCCCACGGGTCAGCCGCGTCCGCAACGACTCGCCATCGATGAACGGCATCACGAAGAAGGGGAGTCCGTCGACCTCCCCACTGCTCAGGACTGGCACGATGTGCGGATGCTGCAGTGCCGCGGAGACGAGAATTTCTCGCTTGAAGCGTTCGAGCGAGACCGCAGCCGCGAGCTCGGGTGGGAGCACCTTGACCACCACTTTGCGGCGGAGCGCGTTGTCCTGGGCCACATAGACCGTGGCCATCCCCCCACCCGTGAGCTCATGTTCGAGCGTCAAGGCAGTTCCAAGGACTCGCTGCAGATCGTCACGCGGTGTAGTCACTGATTTCCCGGTAGCTGGAAAGGCCCGACGGAGACAGAATATGGCGGGCGTAGGCCGGCGGCCTGCAACCCTGGCTGTAAGAGTGGGGTCAACCCGGCCAGCCCATACCCAATATCACTTGGATGCGTCTCACCCCCATTCGGTTGCGGGGTGAAACAGGAAGCTCGCGATCCGGGGCGGAAACGTGGGGTCACTTCACGCCAAGTTTCGCGAGCATCGCCCGGTGTTTCGGCGAAACCGGCATGCAGGAGAGCCGGCTGATTCGTACCAGGCCAAGGTCGGCGAGACCCGGCACGGCCTTGATGGCGGCCAGAGTCACCGGAGCCTTCAGCGGCCGAACGGGTGCAACATCGACTACCACCATTTTCGGGTCGTCAAGCTTGGGATCCGGGTAGGGACCCTTGGCAATTTTCGCGACCCCGATGATCGCCTTGCCATCGCCGGAGTGATAAATCAGCACTTCGTCACCCTTGGCCATCGCCCGCAGGTGGATAAGCGCAGCGGCACTCGCGACGCCATCCCAGACGGCGCGTCCGTCTCCAACGAGATCATCCCAGCTGTAGGTGCTCGGTTCGGTCTTCAGGATCCAGGAAGCAGGCATCAGGTGGTGATCCCCCACGCGAGAAGAAGACTCAGGGCACGTACCGCGCGATAGGCACCCGACCGAAATGGCATTGTTCCATCTCGGGGGGCCGACGCGATTGGCAACTGGACGATGGCCCGGCACCCCGGCTGCGGCGAACGGTTCTCGAGTCGGACGGTACCACCGTGCGCTTCGGCAATCCGCCGCGAGAGTGCGAGGCCGATCCCCGAGCCGCCGGGTTTCGTCGTGTAGAAAGGAACAAAGAGATTGGCGGTGTCGGCAATCCCGCTCCCGTCATCCTCGACCAGCACTTCGAGATCGTCGCCACGAACGACCCAGGTGACCGTCACACCCCCACCGCTGTCGGCAACCGAATCCACCGCGTTCCGCACGAGATTGATGAGCAACTGATCGAGTTGGTCGGCATCGGCCGACACCACTTCGTCCGGCCCGGGCACCACCGTGACGCGCAACCGCGGCTCGAGCGGCACCACCCGCCGCACCCACTCCGCCACGCGTACAGGAGCCAGCACCGGTCGAGGAAGTCGTGCGAGGCGGGCGTAGGCCGCGATGAATCGTCCCAGCGAATCGGCCCGCTGTCCGATGACTTCAAGCCCCTCTCGCAAATCGGCGTCGCTCTCGCTGGTATGCGCGCCGCGCTCGACGATCGCTTGCAATGACCCGGCGAATGAACGGATTGGCGCCAACGAATTGTTGATCTCATGCGAGAGCACACGAATCAGTCGCTGCCACGCTTCACGCTCCTCGGCCTGCAGCGCCCGGCTCACGTCGGTCAGGAGCACCAGCGTGTGCGGCCGGCCGTCTTGCCGAAACGAACTCCTTCGCAGCTCCCAGCGATTGGCGTATGAACCTCGCTGATCGAGCACCCTCGGGGTTTCCCCTTCGAGGCAATCCTCGAGACCGAGCTCCGCTGCCTGCCGACCGACGAGGCGTTCCATCGGCTCGTCAAGCAGTCGCTCGCCCCCGCGATTCACCAGTACCAGAGCTCCGCTGGCGTCGAAGGTGAACACGGCGGCGTCGATTTCGGTCATCACCGTGCGGAGCAATGCGGTTGCTTCGATCACACCAAGACGCTGACCGCGAAGCATTTCGGCGAGAGCATTCGCCTCCTCATACAGGAGGCCGAGGTCATCGTCGGGGTCCGACGATCGGGCTCGGTGGGAGAAGTCGCCTTCCCGCATTGCCGCGAGCAGGTTGGAGACCGTCTGCAGCGGCCGGATCACGCGCTCGTGGAGGACCATCAGCCCGATGCCGAGCGTGCTCGCAACCACGAGCGTGCCGGTCCATTGCAAGCGGGAGCTGTGGGGTTCGACCCAGAGCAGCACGAGCGCGGTCACCACTGCCGGCAGGGCGGCCCACGCTGCGATGGCGACGATGCGCCGGGGCTGCGAGGCCATCGCGGCTACAGTCCGTACCGCTCCAGCCGGCGATACATCGCGCTGCGGCTGAGGCCGAGCGCCTTCGCGGCCTCGGAGACATTGCTCCCGGTTCGCGCCAAGGCCTTCTGGATCAGGACACGCTCGACGTCCTCAAGTGTCATCTGATCGAGATGCGCACTTCCCTCGCCACTGGAACTCAGTCCGAGGTCGCCGACACGAATCTGGTTGCCATCTGCCAGCAGTACCGCACGCTCCACCGTGTGATCGAGCTCGCGGATGTTGCCGGGCCAGGCATAGCCGAGCACCGCCGCCATCGCATCGGGATGGAAGCCGTTGAGAGCTTTCCGGTAGCGCGCGGCGTACTTCTCGAGGAAGTGCGCGGCGAGCTGAGGAATGTCCTCGCGACGCTCACGGAGTGCCGGAATCCGGATCTCAATGGTGTTCAACCGGTAGAGCAAGTCTTCGCGGAACCGGCCCGACGAGACTTCGTTGCGAAGATCGGCATTGGTCGCGGAAAAGACGCGCACTTCGACCGTGCGGGTCTTGGAGGACCCCACCCGTTCGAACTCGCCGGTATTGAGCACCCGGAGCAGCTTCGCCTGCTGGCTCTGGGTGATGTTCGCGATTTCATCGAGAAAGAGGGTGCCGCGATCGGCGAGTTCGAATCGACCGATGCGGTCGCTCTTGGCATCGGTGAACGCGCCCTTGAGGTGACCAAAGAGTTCGCTCTCGAAGACCCCTTCGGAGAGGCCGCCGACGTTCACCGTGATCATCGGGCGGGCGGCACGGGCACTTGCCGCGTGGAGCCAGCGCGCCGCGATCTCCTTGCCCACCCCGTGCTCACCGAGGATGAGCGCATTCGCATCACTCGGCGCAACACGCGCCATCAGCTTGGCGGTGGCCCGCATCGCCGGCGATTCGGTCACCAGATCGGGCAAGCCCTCGCGCCGCAGCGACTGGTTCTCGCTTTCGAGCCGCTGACTTCGACGCAGTGCGCGTCCGAGCTCGACCTGGGTGCGAAGCAGCGCCACGAGTCGGTGATTGTCCCAGGGCTTCTCGATGTAGTCGCGCGCGCCGTGCCGCATCGCCTCGACCGCCCCTTCGACGCTCCCGAACGCCGTCATCACCACGACCGGCAGGGCCGCATCGAGCGACTGGATCCGGGTCAGCACGTCGAGCCCTTCCCGGCCCGAGGTGGTGTCTCGGGTGTAATTGAGATCCATCAGGAGCGCATCAAAGTCGCTCCGCTCCAGCGCGGCGAGCACGCCCGCCGGGGAGGTCGCCGTTTCCACGGCGAAGCCCTCGTTGCGAAGCAGCAGGCGCAGCGCCTGGAGGATGTCCGACTGGTCGTCGGCGACGAGAATGCGCGGCGCGGGGAGGCCCATGGGTACCCGGAATCTACTCCGGGACCAGCCAGCCGTCCTTGAGGCGAATGATCCGGTTGCCGAACCGGGCGTTCTCCTCCGAGTGCGTCACCTGGATCACCGTGGTACCGGCATTGTTGAGGGACTTGAATAATTCCATGATTTCGCGCCCCTGCTCCGAGTGCAGGTTGCCGGTGGGCTCGTCGGCGAGGAGCAGCGTCGGCTTGGCGATCACCGCGCGGGCGACTGCAACCACCTGCTGCTGACCGCCGGAAAGCTGGCGCGGGAAGAGATCCTTCTTCCCCACCATATGGAAGCGGTCAAGGGTGTCCGCGACGATGGCCTGACGTTCACTCGACGGAATGTTCCGATAGCTCAGCGGCATATCGAGATTTTCGGCCACGGTGAGTTCATCGAGCAGATGATATTGCTGGAAGACAAAGCCGACCGCCGAGCGCGAGAGGGCGCTGCGGGCCTTGGGAGCGAGAGCGTGCACGGGATCGTTGCCGAGCCAGTACTCGCCGGTGAAATCGGCATCGAGCATCCCGAGGATCGAGAGCAACGTCGACTTTCCGGCGCCCGACGGCCCCATGATCGTGACGAATTCACCTGCGGCGATGTTCAACTCGATCCGCCGCAGCAGGAAGGTCGGCGAGGGCCGTGTGGGGATCGACTTCTCGAGGTTCACGACTCGGATCACGAAAGCTCCGCAGCAACAGGATCAGGAAGGTGCCGAAAACTATCGCGCATCGTCACTCGATGCGGAGGACTGCCATCGGATCGATCTTCGCCGCCCGTCGCGCGGGAATCCAGGCCGCCAGCCACGCGGTCGCCAGCAGGACCGCCGTGGCAGCGGCGAGCATGACCGGGTCAGCAGCATCGACCTGATACAGCTGCGTACGAAGGGCCCGCGATCCGATCAGATAGAGCCCCAGACCCGCGGCAGAACCGGCCAGCGTGGCGCCGAGTGCCCCGCCAACGATCATCTGCACCACCGATGCGGCACGAGCCCCAAGGGCCATCCGGATGCCGATCTCGCGCCGTCGCCGCGACACGCCCTGCGCCACGACGCCGTAGATGCCCAGCGAGGCCAGCAGCAGTGCCGCCGCGCCGAAGATGCCGAGGAGGGTACCGAAGAGTCGTGGCTGGGCAACCGATGCGGTCAGGCCGGACGAGAGCGGGCCGAGGTCACTGACCGGCATGTCGGGATCGACCTGATGCACTGCATCGCGAAGGCCGCCTACGACGGCGAGTGGGTCGCCGCGCACCTTGGCAAAGAGATTGAAGGCTGAACGCGGAAAGATCGCGAGTGGAACATACGCCGCCGGAGCCGCCGGCTTCGCGAGCCCCTCATGGTGCACGTCGCCGACCACGCCGACCACGACCCCCTCCGCGGAACCCATCCGGAATCGCTGCCCAACTGCATCCTGACCGGGCCACCCCTGCCTGGCGAACGCGAGACTTGCGACCACCGGGATCACGGCACGCGTGCTGTCGGCAGTGACGAAATCGCGTCCGCTCAGCATCGGAATCGAGAGGGCCGCAAAGTAGCCAGGCGTCACCATGAACACGCCGGCCGCGGGCGACAAGGTATCCACTGCCCCACTCGCGCGGACCACCTGGAGCGCATACGGCTCACCACCGCCGGTGAGAGGCGCCCGCTTGCTGCCGCCAACCGCCACGACGCCGGGAACCTGAGCAATCCGCTCGAGCAGGTCGTGGCGGAACGGCTCGTAGCTGGCCGGACCGGTAAATCGCGGCCCCTGGAGCGTCACCCGCATCGTGGCGACGCCGTCGGTGCGGAAACCGGGGTCGACGTGGGTGAGTTTCCATAACGAAGTCAGCGTGAGGACTGCGCCGCAGAGCAACAAGACGGCAAAACCACTCTCCGCTGCGAGCAATCCGTTGGCCAGTTGCCCCGAACCGTTGCTCTGGCCGCGGCCTTCGCGTAGTGACGTGTTGGCGGATGGATTGGCGCTACGGAAAGCTGGCAGCAGACCGACCATCAGGAACGAAGCGCCTCCGGCAAGCACTGCAAATCCGGCGATGACCGGATCGATGGCGATCTCGCTCGCGCGCGGCAATGTCTCCGCCGCCAGCGATACGAGGAATGGCACCCCGAGCCAGGCCAGCAGCAGGCCGAGGGCCGCAGCCGCAAAGGTGAGGACAGCGCTCTCGAGCAGAAGCTGCCCCACCAGTCGCCGCCGCGATGCACCGAGCGCAGCCCGGATTGCCAGCTCGCGAGTGCGCGACAGCCCCCGGGCCAGCATCAGGTGCGCCACATTCACACACGCGATCAGCATCACCAGCCCAACGGCGATCAGCAGCGCAAGCAACGGCGTGCGGACGTCGCCCGTGAGGAATTCGGTGAGCGGCTGCATCGCGGCCACGCCCCATCCCTTGTTGCTCTCCGGGAAGCTCCGCTCGAGTCGTGCGAAGATGTCACTGACCTGCGCCTTCGCTGCGTCGGCCGAGACACCGGGTGCGAGGCGCCCGATCGCGTTGAGCCAGCGGACCGGTCGAATGTGGGGCACATCATCATTTGTCATCAGCGAGAGCGGCAGCCACATCTGGGCTTCGGCACTCGGGAAGGCAAATGCCGGCGGCATCACCCCAATGACTTGATACGGCGTGCCGTCGAGCCGGACCACCTTGCCGACCACATCGGGAGCACCGCCAAGGCGGCTGCGCCAGAACGCGTCGCTGAGGACGACGACACGATTTTCTCCCGGTCGATCCTCAGCCACGCCGAAGGTGCGGCCGCGCCGAGCCGTGGCGCCGAGGGTACTGAAGAGGCGGCCATCAACCATCGCAGCGGAGACGTTGAGCGGCTCGCCGACGCCAGTGAGGTTTCTTGTTCCAAGCCCCGGGGTGAAGAAATAGGCCGCGGCAGAACTGAAGCGGGTTGCCCCAGCGCGCATGTCGTCGAAATCTTGTGGTGAGAAGCCTCCGTAGACCGCACCGCGCTCCGCGCGCTGATGACCGATCTGCACCAATGCCTGAGGCTGCTCGAACGGCAGCTCACGAAACAGGACGGCCCGGACGACGGTGAAGATCGCCGTGCTGGCACCGATGCCGAGCGCAAGCGTCGCCAGTGCGATGCCGGTGAAGCCGGGGGTGCGCCAGAGTGAGCGCACCGCCCGTCGGAGATCCTGCCAGCTGTTCTGCATTGGTGCTCCTGCCCAGCGATGCTAGGCGAGTCCTGGTGTGACCTACTCGCCCCGCAGCGCTTCAACTGGATCGACACTCGTTGCGCGACGCGCCGGAAGCCAGGTCGCCAGCACGGTCACCGCGAGGAGGAGCAGCGGAATCCCCACGAAGGTGACCGGATCGTTCGGCGAGACCTGGAACAACAACCGGTCGGTGGCACCGAGCGCGGCCTTGGTGTCGAGCGCCTTGAGGAGGTTGGTAAAGGCGAACGCGGCAACGAGGCCGAAGCCAACACCAATCACGGCCAACCGCATCCCCTGCCCCATCACCAGCTTCTGCACTTCCCCAGGAGTGGCGCCGAGCGCGAGGCGCACGCCGAGTTCCTTGGAGCGCTGGGTCACGGTGTAGGACATCACGCCGTAGAGCCCGATCGCCGCAAGGCCTGCCGCGAGTATCGAGAAGACCGTCAGCAACACCATGGAGAATCGGCGTGGCCCGGTACTAATGGAGACCAGCTCATCCATCTGCGACACGTTGGCGATGGCCACGTCACCATCGACCTGCTTGAGCGCTGCCCGCACACCATTCAGGACCTGCGTCGGTTCCCCGGTGGTGCGGACGGCGTAGGTCATGAATCCGGCGCCGACCTGCGCCACCGGGAAGTAGACCTGCACCCGCTTCTCGGCGTCGAGACCCTCGTGCATCGTGTGACCCACGACGCCAACGACGGTAATCCAGGTGATGCTCGTGTCGGTGAACTCATCGAAGGTGATCCGCTTGCCGATCGGATCCTGATTCGGCCAGAAGCGCTTCACCAGCTCCTCGTCGACCACGACAACGGCCGGCGTGCCGAGGCGATCCTGTGGCGTGAAGAACCGTCCCTTGAGCAGTGGTGCCCCGAGCGTGCCGAGGAAGCCGGCAGTGATGGTGCGAATGTCACCCCAGGGCCTCGATGCTTTTGGTGGGACGACGAAGCCCTCGACATTGAATGACGCGGTGCTCCAGTTGTTCGTGAACGGGAGCACGGAGGTCGCGCCGGCGGAGACCACTCCCGGTACGGCGGCGATCGCCTCGGTCGCCCGATCGAAGTACGCGATTCGCGTGGTGTCGTTGGGATATTTCGCCACCGGCAGCCCGACACTGAACGTCAGCAGGTGATCCGGGCGGAAGCCTGGATCCACTTGCAGCAGCTGGGTGAAGGAGCGCGTCAGCAAGCCGGCACCGACGAGCAGCGTGAGCGCAACGGCAACCGTGGCCACCACCAGCCCGCGTCTCAGTGCCAGTCCGCCGCGATCGCCTGCGGCGCCGCGGCCGCCCTCTTTGAGTGTCTCCTGCAGTGAGGTGCGGGACACCCGAAGCGCTGGCGCCAGACCGAAGAGCAGCCCCGTTCCCACCGCGAGCACCAGCGTGAAGGCGAGCACCTTGCCGTCGAGGCCGATAGCGCTGGCGGATGGGAGGTTGCGCTCATTGAGCGAGAGCAGCGCCGGCACACCCCACGTCGCCAGGAGAAGTCCGAGGCCGCCGCCGAGCAGCGAGAGCAGGACGCTTTCGGTGAGCAGTTGCTTGACGAGGTCGCCAGGCGAAGCGCCGAGGGCAACGCGCACCGCGATCTCGCGGGAGCGCGAGGCGGCCCGTGCCAGCTGCAGATTGGCGACGTTGGCGCAGGCGATGAGCAGTACCAGCGCAACCGCACCGAGGAGGACGAACATCGCGCGACGCATCCCCGAGGACGTCACCTGGTTGGAGAGTGAGGAGAGCGCGAGGTCCCAGTCCTCAGGGAACGCGTCGGGACGATCGAGCTTGATCCGCTTGGCAAGCGCGTGCATCTCGCGTTGCCCGACGTCGAGCGTGACGCCGTCCTTGAGTCGTGCCGTGAGGGCGAGGAATTCGTTGCCGAAGGATCCTGAAAGCTGGCTCTGGGTGAAGGCCTGGGGGACCCACAGGTCAGTGCCGGTGTTGAGCATCGAGGTGAACGCCGGAGGCATCACGCCGACAATCTCGTAGCTCTCGCCGTTGAGCAGCATTTGTTGACCGACGATGCTCTTGTCGGCCCCGTAGCCGCGCCGCCAGTAGGCGTCGCTGAGCACCACCACGTGCTCGCTGCCCAAAGTCGATTCGTCGGCCCGAAGCGCGCGGCCCATCGCGGGCTGGACGCCATATGTCCCGAAGTAGTCGCCCGCCACGCGCTGCGCCTGCAGCCGGCTCGCATCGCCGTGACCCGTGAGCGTCGGGCCCCACCCGCTGCTGACCGACACCTTGCTGAAGACCTTGGTCTGTTGCTGGTATTCCTTGAAGCCCGGCACCGACACCGATGCCTTGAGATTCTTGAGCGACGGATAATGGTGGTTGAGCACCACCAATTGCTCCGGACGCTCGAAGGGCAGCGGTCGCAAGACCACAGCGTTGATGACCGAGAAGATGGCCGTGTTCGCCCCGATCCCGAGCCCCAGGGTGAGAGTCGCCACCAGGGCGTACCCCGGGCTGCGACGCAGTGTCCGTACCGCGTAGCGGATATTGTTGCTCATCGCAGCCATGGGATTGTCCTTCCGGCGATCAGGCCGGGGAGAGTTCCAGCGCCTGATCCTCGACGACACGGCCGTCGAAGAGGTGAATCGAACGGTCCGCGTGACGCTCGTAGCGCGGATCGTGGGTCACCATGCAGATGGTGGCTCCGCCGCGATGCAGTTCCTGCAGCAGTTGCATCACCGATTCGCCGTTGGTGGAATCGAGGTTACCGGTCGGTTCGTCGGCGAGGAGGATCAGTGGCTCGCCTGCCACCGCACGTGCCACGGCGACGCGCTGCTGCTGACCACCCGAGAGCTGCGCCGGGTAGTGCTTGACCCGATGACTCATCCCGACCTTCTCGAGTGCCGCCATGACCCGCTGCTTGCGGTCGGCCGGCGCCATCCCGCGGTAGGTCAGCGGCAGCTCGACATTCTCGTACACCGTGAGATCGCCGATCAGGTTGAAGGCCTGGAAGATGAAGCCGATCTCCCGGTTCCGGATCCGCGCGCGGTCCGACGGCGAGAGCTGCGCCACCGGCTTGTCGTCGAGGTAGTACTCGCCGCCGGTCGGCGTGTCGAGCAGGCCGAGGAGCGAGAGCAGGGTGGTCTTGCCGCAGCCTGACGGACCGGAGATCGCGACGTACTCGCCCCGCTTCACGTCGAGATGGATCTCGGCGAGCGCGTGGGTTTCGACTTCGTCGGTGTAGAAGACCTTCTTGATGCCATCGAGTCGGATGAGCGACTGGCCTGGGGACGTCACGTGGGCTCCGGGTGTTGGCGTTCGGCTACGGGAAACGGACGGGGTACTGGTTACTTGATGCGCACGCGATCGACACCGTCAAATCGCGACATATCCGACAGGATCACGATGTCGCCCGGCTTGAGTCCCCGGACGATCTCGACCGCATTCGCCGAGGTCCGCCCGAGGGTGACCTGCACCCGCTCGGCCTCCTTGCCATCGGGCGTGAGCCGGAAGAGCCCGATGGTGCTGTTGGCCTGACCGTAGGTGGGCCGCCCGACGTGCATCACCTTGCCGATCCGCTCCAGCTCGATGGTGCCGTCGACACTGAGGTCCGGTCGGGCGCCCTTGGGCAGCGAGTCGGTCAATGCGACGTCGACGGTCACCGTGCCACCGGTCGAGGATGGGTCGATGCGTGAGACGCGGCCACGCACGAAACCGTTGCGTGTATCGATCGAGGCGGTCTGCCCCATCGTCACATCACGGGCCTGGTTCTCCTGCACCCGCAGTACGGCCTTGAGCTTCTCGGGTTGCACCACCTTGGCGATCGTGGTGCCGCTGGTCGCGAACTGCCCCTCCTCGATCGGCATCTCCTGCAGCACCCCGGAGACACCCGCCTTGATCACCATCGCGGCGACGAGGTTGTGCTGATAGTTGACGACGGCCTTGAGCCGTTCGACCTGCTCCCGCTGCACGGCGAGCTGGGATGGCATGTTGTCGGAGAGGATCTTGAGCCGCTGCTGCTCGATGTCGAGACGCTCGCGGAGTTCGGTCGCGAGATCGGTCACCTTCGCGAGTTCGAACTTCGAGAGGAGGTCGGGCGACATCGCCTGTGCCGCATCCGCCTGCCGCTTGGCCTCGTTGTAGATCGTGCGGGTGGAAGCCACGACACCAACCTGACTCAGACGCTGGGTCTCGAGGTTGCTCTTGAGCGACACCAGCTGCGCTTCGGCATCGGTGAGCGAGCGCTCGGCTTGCAGGAGCTGGATGTCGACGTCGGGATTGCTGAGACGTAGCAACACCGTTTCCGGGGTGACCCGGGCCCCGGGAAGCACCAGCTTGGCTTCCACGCGCCCCGCCGCAATCGCGGAGATGAAACGGATCTGCTCAGGTACCAGCGACCCGGGCGCGCGAATGTCGCGGAGCATCGGGCCGGAGACGACGGAATCGAGCTGGAGCGTGGGGCGATCAACCGAGGGGGCCGCCGGCTTCATCCGGCTCACCAAAACGGTCACGAGCACGAGGCCGATCACTCCAGCGCCAATGAGAATTGGGCGCTTGCGATTGGGCTTCTTTTCGCGGGCTACGTCCACGGCGCATCCTTGCCTGAAGTCAGTCGACCCGCAGCGAGTGTGGGTCAGTCGCAGGTTGTAAGGGAAGAAGCATGCCGGAACGGGGATTTCCAACTTTTCGGTAAGTCATTGCAAGGCAACGACTTCTACACCTGTGTTTTGAGTCTCGAGGGGCCGAGTGTCCGGTTGTGGGATTGGGCGTCCCACGACCGGTCGGCTCAACTCGCTTCCTGGGCCTCGCGTCGCTCGACCGTGGAGACGCCCTTCACCTTCCGGATCGCCTTGAGGACCTTGGCGAGGTGCGGCAGGTTATCGACCTCGACCAGGATCGAGCCGAATGCGGTGCCGTCCTTGGAGTTGATCTCGGCGCCGCGAATGTTGGTGCCCGTCTGCGAGATGACCTGCATGATGTCGGCATAGAGCCCGCGACGATCCTCGCCGTTGATGAGCAGGCGCACCGCATAGGTCTCGCCGGTCTGCTCCTGCCAGTCGATCTCGACCCGCCG
>JBDSMX010000072.1:0-4640 GCA_039915645.1 Gemmatimonadales bacterium
GCGCCCGGGCGACAGGAAGACCTCGGCCGCGACCTGATCAAGCGTCAACTGCTGGCCGAGATTCGCGTTGATGAAGGCGATCGCCTTGAGGATCCGCTCATCCGAGACCACCAGCGGCTCGACCCCGTGAGTCACCTGGCCCAGCACGCGCCGGGCGGAGTCCGCCGCCGCCGCATCGCCCGCTCGCGTCAGGAAGCAATGGAATAACTCTTCCGATGCTTCCTTGATCGTCGCCGGATCAATGACCCCGAAGCCATTCGCGCCACAGAGTTCAGTCAGCACCCGCCCCTCACGCGTCTCCGGCTCGACGAACATCACGAACCCCAGCGAGACGTCGGTGGCGTCGAAGGCGTGTGGCTGGTGGGAGGCGACCACGAAGAGGGGAGCGGAAAGCCAGGGTGCATCGTCGGATGGGCGGAGGCGGAGGTCGCCATCGCGACCAAAGCAGACCTGGATGGCGTGGTGCGCGTGCACGGGAACGACGGCGTTGGTGCTGCCCACGAAGACGCAACCACCGTCCCACATGAACATCTCCGAATCGCCGATCACCTTGGTCAATGCGCCCCCATCGAGAATGACCCCCCAATCTACGATCCGCCGCTGAACCCCGATAGTGGAAAGTCAGCCCCTCCGTTCAAGTATCCTCAGCCCGATTCCATGACTTTGAGTGAAAGCAGCGTGTGCTGCATGACACTTCACTCTCCGCAAGGAATGGTTATGGCGTACTTCATCGGTTTCCTGCTCGCGACTATCACCGCGCTCGGCGCGCGCCACTTCGGCCTCGATCGCGACCGCGTCTTCTACCCCTTCGTCCTTTCCATCGTCGCCACCTACGACGTGGTCTTCGCCATGGCCGACGGCCGCGCCGGCGTACTGCTCTTCGAGGTTGCCGTGCTCTCGCTCCTCCTGACCGTGGCAGTGATCGGCTTCCGCACCTCGCTCTGGCTGGTGGTGGCCGGACTCGCAGCCCACGGCATGCTCGACTCCCTGCATGGGCTGGTGCTTTCGAACCGCGGCATCCCCGCATGGTGGCCCGCCTTCTGCGCGACCTATGACATCGCCATCGCCGGGATGCTGGCGGTCGTGCTCCTCACCCGCACCCGCACCGCGACGGCATCCCCCTCGAAGCTTCCCGCGAGTGGCTATCCAGGCATCCTCGGCCTGGTCGTACTGCTGCTCACGGCAAGTGCAGGCGCGGCATCGGCGCAGGGCGTTCGACCGGCCGTGTCGCTCTCGTTCGTGCAGGCGCACCCGCTCGGCACGCTCGGCGCAAATATCGGGAATGGCTACGGTGCAGTCGGGACCCTGCTGCTGCCGCTCACCCCAAATGGTGCCCTGAGTTTCCGCGCCGACGTCGGCGCAGCGGAGTATGGCAATGATTCGCATCGCTCCCAGTTCAGCGAGTCGGTTGGTGGGCGGGTCGAGGTGAAGGTCCGGACCAGCAACGTGATCGTGCCCGCCAGCCTGGGGCTGCAACTCACCCTTCGTGCCGGCCCGTTGCTCCCCTATCTCACGACAGGTGTCGGCGCCCAGGCGTTCTACACTCAGAGCAGCGTCGAGCCCACCAGCGGCGGTCAGACGATCGCGAGCACGATCAACCAGTCGGACGTGGCGTTTGCGTGGACCGTTGGCGGTGGCACCTACGTACGGCTCGGTCAGCGGGTGAGCCGAGTGTTGCTGGATCTCGGAGTGCAGTACTCGCATGGTGGCAGCGCGGAGTATCTCGCGAAGGACGGGATCGTTGATCTCCCCGGCGGGCAGATTCGCATCGCGCCGATGGCATCGAGCACGCACCTGCTGCTGGTGAAGGTCGGCGCGAGGATCGGGCTGTGACCATCGGCCACCGGATCGGCTGGATCGTCCTGGGCGCGGTGATCACCGGACACCTCGCTGCTCTGGTGGCCGTCCTCGGACCGCTCGGAGGTGCGCCGGAGAATGTCATCACCGGCGCCGCGCTCCTTGGATTTGCAACAGGATGGCTGGTCCTCGCAATTGAATCGGAGCAATGGACCGGGCAGCCGCAGCGCTGGGCGTTGCTGCCGGCGCTGGTCCTGGGGCTGCTGGGAAGCGGCTTCCTGCTCTGGCCCGGCGTGGTTTCCTCGGCGCCGATGGCGTGGGCGCTTCCGGCACTGATGCTCGGTCTCGCGATCTGGATGACGATGCAGGTACGCCGGAGTCTGCAGAGCCGGGCGCGGCAGTGGCTTCTCTACCCGCTCTTCGGCGTGATCGCACTCGCTGCGATGGCCGCGCTGGTCGAGCAGGGGCGCGAACAACTGGAGCGCACACGCGAGCCGGTGCAGGGAGAGCTGGTCGATGTTGGTGGCTATCGGTTGCACCTGGAATGCCGCGGCAGTGGCAGTCCCACCGTGGTGCTCATTCCTGGTGCGGGAGAGACATCGGCAGTGTGGGGCTGGATTGCTCCGGCGGTGGCGCGCGAATCACAGGTCTGCGTCTACGATCGAGCGGGGCGAGGTGCGAGCGACGGAGCACCAGCCTTGCAGGACGGCGTGGCGATCGCGCGTGACCTGCACCGCGCCGTGGTACAACGGATCGGCGGCGCACCGGTGGTGCTCGTGGGCCACTCGTTTGGCGGCCTCTACGCTCGCGTCTTCGCCGCGAAGTATCCGGCCCAAGTCGCCGGGGTGGTCCTGCTCGATGCGACCCATCCGGAGATGTTCACCAGGCTGCCGAACTATCCCCGGTTCTACTACGGCTATGCCCGAGTGTCGGCACTCTTCCCATCACTCGCGCGGTTCGGGATCGGCCGTGTCGCCTACCACGCAGCCTTCGATGATTTGCCGGCGCAGTCCCAGGCAGTGGAGCGGATCTGGTGGTCGACGGCTGCCCTCGCCCGGAGTCAGCGTGATGAGTGGCTGGCGGCCCCGGCGCTGATGCGTCAGGCCGGGATGCTCACCTCCCTTGGTGCGAAGCCGCTGGAGGTCGTGACAGCGCTGAAGGAGTCGCAGGTCGGGTGGCTCGCCATGCAGCAGGAAATGGCTGGGCTCTCGCGCAATAGCACGCACCGTGTTCTGCCTGCGGCGAGCCATATGTCGCTGGTGAGCCACGAGCAGGATGCTGCGGTGACCACCGAAGCCATTCTGGATGTCGTCGCGGCCGTTCGCACGGGACTGCAGGTGCGGCAGGACAGGGTGGCAAAGTCAGCCCTTGCGTTCAAGTCGGATTGAGTCGCCTGAAATATTCTCAAGCACGCTATCGAACACAGGCATTTGATCACTCACTCTGACGACGGAACTGACGATGCGCATCGCACTGAATACCCTGATTGTGGTTGCAACGCTGAGCTTCACCAGCGCCTGCATGCTGACGATGAAGCCGCCCGCAAACCTCGACTACGGTCGGGTCCGGACGACCGCCGGTGGCACCTATCGCGCGACGATCAAGCCTGAAGGCGACTCGATCCCCAAGGGGAAGCTGCAGCAGTGGACGCTGCACCTCGAGACCGCCAGCGGAACGCCGGTCGATTCCGCCGCGGTGACCGTTGATGGTGGCATGCCGCAGCACGGCCACGGTCTTCCCACCAAGCCGCTCGTGACGACGGCGCTCGGCCACGGCGATCATCTGGTCGAAGGGATGAAGTTCAACATGGGCGGCTGGTGGGTGGTGAAGTTCCGGGTTCGCGCCGCGGCCGGTGCCGACAGCGTCATCTTCAACCTCGCCCTCTGAGCCGGCGATGACGATGACGCGACGACTCACTCTGGCAGGCGGCGCCGTGCTCGGCGCCGCGATCCTCGCCGCCGCAATGCCCAACGGCGCCGCCTCGCGCACGGCGCCGTGGACCGCGGCCGAGCGGAGCATGCTGGGATCGCTGCAGCTGGCGAGCCTCGGTCCGGTCCCTCGCGATCCGTCGAACCGGGTCGCCGACAACGCCGCCGCCGCAGAGCTGGGCAATCGCCTCTTCAACGATGTGCGCTTCAGCGGCAACAAGAAGGTGTCGTGCGCGACCTGCCACATCCCGGGCAAGGATTTCCAGGACGGGATTCCGCTGGGGAAGGGCGTGGGCACCGCAGGCCGGAGAACAATGCCGGTTGCCGGCACGGCCTACAGCCCGTGGCAGTTCTGGGACGGTCGGGCCGACAGTCAGTGGGGCCAGGCACTCGGACCGCTCGAGAGCGCGGTAGAGCACGGTGGCGATCGGGTGGAGTACGCCAGAGTGGTGCGCCAGCAGTATCAGCAGGAGTACGAGTCGGTGTTCGGCCGGTTGCCCGACCTGAAGGGACTCCCCGACCGGGCAGGGCCCGTCGCAGACAGCGCCAGGGCGCGCGCCTGGGCGATGGTTGCAGCGGCGCGGCGCAACGAAGTGTCCACGGTCTACGCCAACATCGGCAAGGCGATCGCCGCCTATGAACGGAAGATCACCTTCACCCCGACGCGTTTCGATCGCTTCGTCGCGGTTGAGCTGACCGGTGCCCGACATACGGCGAGCGATGCGTTCAGTGACGATGAACGGGCAGGGCTGCGACTCTTCATCGGCAAGGCGAACTGCGTCACCTGCCACAATGGGCCGTTGCTGACCGACAATCACTTCCACAACACCGGTGTGCCGCGCTCGAGCGAAGGACTCGCGGCTGACAGTGGGCGGACGACCGGCGTGCGCTCGGTAATGGCGAGCGAGTTCAACT
>JBDSMX010000085.1:0-19554 GCA_039915645.1 Gemmatimonadales bacterium
GACCACCCATGGCTCGTCCGCAAGGTCCTCGAGCCGTTCGACCCCGTGGCGAAGCGCCTCGCGCCGCGCGTGCCGCTCTTCGATATGCGGCGTAGGATCCGCCGGAAACTTGAGGCGACGAATCAGCGGGGCGAGGGTGAGCCCCTGCACCACCAGCGTTACCAGGATCACCACCATCGTGATCAGCAGGATCTCGGTCCGATAGGGAAACGGCGTGCCGTCATTGAGCGCGACCGGGAGCGCCAGCGCGGAGGCAAGCGACACGATGCCGCGCATGCTGGTCCACGCCACCAGCCCCACACTCCCGAGGCGAGGTTTGGGCTCACGCTCACGGATCTCGCGACTGAACCAGCGCGGCAACCAGGTCGCGATCGGCACCCAGACCAGCCGCACCACGATCACGATGAGGCTCACCCCGAGCGCGATGCCACCGATGTGCCGCAGCGTCGCCGTCGCGGTGGTCGTGAGCAGCCCGCCAAAGGCCGCGCCGAGGAGCACGAAGATCAGCGCGTTCATCACGAAAACAAGCACATCCCAGACCGCGCGATTCTGCAACCGGGCCAGCGGAGAGATGACGCTCGAGAAGTGCTGCCGCGCATAGATGCCACCGGCCACGCACGCCAGTACCGCCGAGACGTGCAGCAGTTCGGCCGACATCCATGCGGCATAGGGCGCCACCAGCGACAGCAGCGAGAGCGCCACTGCATCGCTGCTGCGTCGCGCAATTGCCACCACCAGCCACGACACCATCAGCCCGACGGTCACCCCCACGGCCGCGTCGATGAAGAAGCGCACCACCGCCTCGCCCATCGAGAAATGCCCGGTCATCGCCGCCACCACCGCGGTGCGGTAGAGCACCAGCGCCGACGCATCGTTGACGAGGGATTCGCCTTCGAGAATCACCAGCACCTTGCGAGGTACCGGCAGCCGCTTGATGATCGCCTCGGCGGCGACGGCGTCGGGTGGCGAGACGATGGCACCGAGGGCCAGTGCCACGGCCCAGGGCAGTCCCGGAAGCAGAGCGTGCCCCACCACGGCCACGATGGCGGTGGTGGTGATCACCAGCCCGATCGCGAGCAGGCCAATGGGGCGCAGGTTCTGCTTGAACTCGCGCAGGGAGGTGAAATACGCCGCGGCCCAGAGCACCGGCGGCAAGAAGACAAAGAAGACCAGGTCGGGATCGAGGGTGGGGATCGCCTCGGTGCTGAGCAATCCCACGAGCAGCCCGGCCACGACCTGCAGGATGGGGGTAGGCACCGGGAGGCGCCGGGCCAGCGAGGTGACCAGGATCACCACGGCAGCAAAGCCGAGCGCCAGCATGACGGAGTGGGAGAGTTCGCTCACGCCGGAAATATACGAGGGGTCGGATGAGAGATGACAGATACGGGAAGTGTCATCCATCATCCATCATCCATCATCCATCACCTCAGGCCGTGGCCTCCCGCATCACGAAGCCGACGCCGCGCACGGTCTGGATCAACGGACGACCCGCCGCGCAATCGACCTTGCGGCGAAGATTGCCAACGTGGACATCGACGACATTGCTCTCGGGATCGAAATGCATGTCCCAGACTTTCTCGAGCAGCGTGGTGCGACGCACCACTTCACCCGCATGCAACAGGAAGAACTCCAGCAACTGGAATTCCTTTGGCGTGAGGTCGAGTGGGCGAGTATCGCAGGTGGCCCGGTGCTGCAGCCGATCGACCGCGATCGGTCCGAATTGCAGAACCTCAAGTCGTTCCGCGCCCCCGCGACGGAGCAGGGCACGGAGCCGGGCGAGCAACTCGTCGAATCGAAACGGCTTGGCGAGGTAGTCATCGGCACCGGCATCGAGCCCGCGCACCACATCCTCGACCGCATCACGCGAGGTGAGCATCAGGATCGGTGTCGCCCGCCCTTCGCGACGCAGCTCGGTGGCGACCTGGAAGCCGTTTTTCTTCGGCAGGACGACGTCGAGCAGGATGACATCGTATTCGTTGATATGGGCAAGTGTGGTGGCGATTTCGCCATCGCTGGCAATATCGACCACGTACCCTTCTTCCTTCAGGCCCATCTCGATGAACCCGGCGACCTTGCGGTCGTCTTCCACGACGAGAACTCTCATGGCAACAAAGCTAGGCCCGCCGGTTGAACCGGCTCACAAGGTTTCCTGAAGATCTCTTCATACTCCGCTGCTGACCGGCAGGGAGAGGATGAAACAACCGCCCCGGCCCGGGACCTGGACGGCGTGGAGCTCCCCTTTGAGGAGGTTGGCGAGGCGGCGGGAGAGTGGCAGACCGAGGCCGACCCCGCGGGCCTCTTCCGGCGCCTTGGTCACATAGATGTCGAAAATCGACTCCAGTTCATCCTCCGGCACCCCCGGGCCCTCATCCTGCACCCGGAACTCCACCCGATCCCCCTCGTGGGTGAGGCTCAGTTCCACGGTACTGCCCGACGGGGCGTGCCGGATGGCGTTGCCGAGCAAGTTCACCAGAATCTGCTCGACGCGCCGATGATCGGTGTCGCAGTTGGGCAGCCGACGTGCCAGCGTGAGCTTCAATTCGACCAATGCCACGTTGGCCTGAGGAGTGACCCGACCGACCGCGCGCCGCGCCGTGCCGCCCGGCTCCACCGGCTGGATCTCGGGCTTGAGGCGATCCTCATCGAGTCGGCTCAGGTCGAGCAGGTCATTGATCAGCGCCACCGCCTGGCCCGCCGAGTCGAGCACTTCAACGGCGGCGCGGGGGACGGTGTCGGGGTCCTTCCTGCGAACCAGCATCTCGGCCCAGCCGAAGGTCGCCGCCAGCGCGTTGCGCAGTTCGTGGTTCACCATCGCGAAGAAGCGCTCGCGGGTCCGGTGCAGCTGCTGTACCTCCTCAAGGAGGCGGGCACTTTCTTCGTGCAGGCGGGCGTTCTCGACCGCAGCGGCGGTCTGGGCGGCCAGCAGCATGGCGATCCGCTCGTCTTCGTCGGTAAATGGCTCGCCGCCTTCCTTCTCGGTGAGATAGAGATTGCCGAAGACACCGCGGCGCCCCACGATCGGCACGCCGAGAAAGGTGTGCATCGGCGGATGGCTTGGCGGGAAGCCGAACGAATCGGGATGGGCCGCCAGATCGGGAAGCCGGATCACCCGGGCTTCGCGAACTACGAGGCCAAGGATCCCGTGTCCCCGCGGGAGCTCGCCGATCCTCGCCTTGGCGGAGGGATCGATGCCGCTGGTGGTAAAACTCTCGAGCGTGCGGCCATCGGGAGCGACGACACCGATCGCGGCATACTTCGCCCCGATGAGATCGAGGGCGGTGTCGGTCACCTGTTGCAGCACCCGGTCGAGCGAAACTTCCGAGGCCAGGCCGATGGTGATCTGGAGCAGGCGCTCCAGTCGCGCCTGAAACTGTGAAGCCCGTCGATCGAGGTACTGAATGGGGCCTCCGTGGGGGGTCCAGAACTGCTGGACGGTGCAGCTCGGGCCAGTTCGCGAGCCGCGCAAGCGAACCGCCGGGCCGTTCCAGACGTAGATACTCGACAGTCATTTGATCCCGAAGGAGGTCCCGTGTCAATCCGTCTTCCGATCCCGCTCTTCGTAGCCGCCCTCGCAGTCACCGTGCTGGCAAGCCGCCGGACGGCTGGCGCCACAGCACCTCACCCTCTCCTCGATTCACCCTCCGCCACGGCACTCGCCGCCACGGCCGGCCGCGACTCCGTGATCTTTGCCGGCGGCTGTTTCTGGGGCGTCGAGGCCGTCTTCGAGCGGGTCAAGGGTGTCATCGACGTCACCAGCGGGTACGCTGGCGGCAGCCTGAACAATCCCAGTTACGAGCGGGTGAGTGATGGTGACACCGGGCATGCCGAGTCGGTCAAGATCATTTTCGACCCCTCGGTGGTGAGCTATGGTCAGTTGCTCAAGGTGTTCTTCTCGGTGGCGCACGATCCGACCCAGCTCAACTTCCAGGGCCCGGATCATGGCACCCAGTATCGCTCGGCGATCTGGTATGCCTCGGCCGAGCAGCAGAAGGAGACAGCGGCCTACATTGCCCAGCTCGCGCAGGCGAAGGTCTTTCCCGGGAAGATCGTGACCCAGGTTTCGCAGTGGCAGCGTTTCTGGCCGGCCGAGGGGTACCATCAGGGTTATTACGACCTGCATCCCAACCAGCCGTACATCGTCTACAACGATCGGCCCAAGGTCGAGCAACTCCGGAAGCAGTTCCCGACGCTCTACCACGAGAAGTAGCCCGCAGCCCCGAATCGGGGCGCTCCTAGCCGTCACGCCGGTTTGTGATGATCTTGAGGGCGCCCTTATTCGGGACCTTCCGTGACCAACCCGCTCGCCCGCCTGCAAACCGCCCTCTCCGGACGTTATCGCATCGAGCGCGAGCTCGGCGGTGGCGGGATGAGTCATGTCTACGTGGCGGAGGAGGAAGGGCTCGGCCGGAAGGTGGTCATCAAGCTGCTGCCGCCGGGCGCCAGCGAGGCGGTGCAAGCCGATCGTTTCCAGCGCGAGATCCAGGTCGCCGCGTCGCTGCAGCATCCCCACATCGTGCCGTTGCTTGCAGCAGGCCAGATCGGCGATCTGCTCTGGTATTCGATGCCATTTGTGGAAGGGGAGTCACTCGCCGATCGGATCGCGCGCGACGGCACCATCCCCGCGACCGAAGCGCTTCGCATCATGAGCGAAGTCGCCGATGCGCTCGCGGCAGCCCATGCGCGCGGTATCGTGCATCGCGACATCAAGCCCGCCAACATTCTCCTGGCCGGTCGGCACGCACTGGTCGCGGACTTCGGCGTCGCCAAGGCACTCGAGGCGGGGCATCGCAGCGACAACAGCGTTGGTGCAGCGTCGTTGACCACCGTGGGGATGACCCTCGGCACGCCGGCCTACATGGCGCCTGAGCAGGCCGCGGCCGATCCCAATGTCGACCACCGTGCCGACATCTATGCGCTGGGCATCGTGGCGTACGAGATGCTCACCGGTCGACTCCCCTTCTCCGGCTCGACACCCCAGGCACTGCTCGCCGCGCACGTGACCACGGCACCGATGCCGATCGCCTCGTTGCGCCCCGACCTCCCTGGCCCGCTCGCTGCACTCATCATGCGCTGCCTTGCCAAGGCACCGAATGACCGCTGGGCAACGGCCGGCGAACTGGTGACCGCGATCGATGGGCTCGCGACACCATCGGGCGGGATGGCGGGTCTCGATGGCTACGCTCATCGCCGCCTGCGCAACTGGGGCACTCCGCGCATCGTGTTGCTGCATGTTGTCGCGACCGTGGCACTCACACTGCTCGCGTACGGTGTCACTCGAGTGGCAGAGCTCCCCGACTGGATCTGGCAGGGGACGCTCGGGGCGATGCTTGCGGGCTTGCCAGTGGTCCTGCTCGCCGGACGCACCGAACGACAGCACGCCACGATGACGCTCGCCGGAGTCTCGGGCGCTGCGCCCGGGCCGACGTCGTGGATCACCGGCAGGCGGGCGATCCGCGGCGGGATCATTTCCGTCGCCACGGTGGCGGTAGTGGCCGGAGCATTTCTGGCGTCGCGCGCTTTCGGCATCGGCCCCGGTGCAACACTGCGATCGGCCGGCAAGCTCGGTGCAACTGACAAGCTTCTACTCGCCGACTTCGACAACAGTACCAGCGACACGACGCTTGCTGCCGCTGTGGTCGAGGCGTTGCGCGTCGATCTCGGCCAGTCGCGGGCCATCAAACTGGTCGAACCGACCGAGATCGCCCAGGGATTGGCGCTGATGGGGCGGGCGCCGGGCCACATCGCCTCGACTGACGCGCGTGAACTGGCGCAGCGCGTGGGAGCCAAGGCGCTGGTGATGGGCGAGATCACTTCGCTCGGCGGCGGATATTCACTGACGGCGCGCGTGGTGGCCAGCGACAGCGGCAGCACGATGGTCGCGGTGCGTGAATCGGCGGCGTCCCCCACGGAGTTGCTCGCGGCGGTCAACCGACTCTCGGCAGCGTTACGCGCGAAGATCGGCGAATCGCTCAAGTCGATCCGGGGCAGCGAACCGCTCGAAAAGGTCACCACCGCTTCGCTTCCCGCACTGCGACTCTACACCCAGGGTGTGAAGCTCTCGGAGCTCTCGGACTCGCCTGAGGGCCTGGCGCTCCTGGAGCAGGCCGTGGCGCTTGACAGCTCATTCGCGATGGCGTGGCGCAAGATCGCCGTGTTGCGCGGCAACCTCGGGCTCGACAACACCGCGAAAATCGAGGCTGCTCGTCGCGCCTTCCTCTTCCGCGATCGATTGCCACCGCTCGAGCGAGCCCTCACGGAAGGGACCTACTACAACGCTGTCGAACTCAACAACGAAAAAATGATTGCGGCGATGCACTCGGCGTTGAACATCGATCCAGGGAACCCGACCGCCTCAAACAATCTCGCCGTGGCACTCAACCGGGACCAGCGATACGCGGAGGCCGAGGCCGTGCTCCGCCCGCTCTTCCTCAAGTCCGCGATTCGCAACATCCCGTTGAACCTGGTCAGTGCGCTGCAGGGGCAGCACAAGTCGCTGGCGGCCGATTCCGTCGCCGACGAATTCCTCCGGGCGACCGGCGACTCGGGCACCGCCTATTTTCTGCGGTTCCTGACATCGACCAATGCGCTGGATCTCGCCCGTATCGATGGCGATGCGGCACTGGCGTTGAAACACGTCCCGCCGGGGTCGCCTCGCGCCGATGCGATCAATGGCTTGCGTGCTTCCAACGAAGAAGTTCGCGGCCGACTCAAGGCGGGGCTTCTGGGTTGGGACCAGCTTGCGGCCAAGGCACAGGCCGAAGGGAATGCTCCCACGGCATTGGCCTTACGAATTGAACAGGCCTTCACCACCGCGTTCCACCTGCAGCAACCGGCCAAGGCTCTGGTCGAACTTGAGGCAGCACTCCAACAGACGCCGATGGACAAAATGCCGCCGCGCAGCCGTCCTTACTTCCCGGTGGCAGAGGTGTATGCCTACGCTGGCAACCTTGCCGGGGTGCGCCAGCTGCGACGGGAGGTGGAGGCGGCCACGCCGGTGACCGAACGCTTTCCAGGCACCGAACACTACTGGGGCGGGCTCGAAGCAGTCGCGGCGGGGCGTTGGGATGTTGCGGCCGTCGAGTTGCAGCGCGCGTACAGTGCGACTGGCTGCGCACCGTGCGGGAGGTTCTATGCTGCCTACGCGCTCGACCGCGCCGGCCAAGCTGACTCGGCGATTGTTGCCTGGGAAGCAGCGTTGCAGACAATCAGCCTGACGGCTGACACCGAAGACCAGCGGATGCGGCCCTTCGCGCTGCTCCGCCTCGGCGAGCTCTACGCCGACAAGGGTGACAAGGTGCGCGCCCTTGAGCGCCTGCAAGGCTTCACCGCCCTCTGGAGCAACGCAGATGGCCCGCTGCAACCAATGGTGCAGCGGGCCAAGAAGCGGATTGCCGATCTGACCGCAGAGAGCGGCGCGGCCCGGAACTAGGGGAGAATCGCCCGCCCCGGGTGGTTCAAGCCGCGGTGACAGGTGACGCAGTCAAGCGTCGGAGTCTTGCCATTGCGCTCCGGCGGCAACTTGGTGAGCTGCTCCTTGTTGAGCATGGTCACCATCTTGATCATGATCCGGGTGGTTTCCTTTTCTTCCTTCTTGTCCTCATCCCACTGACCGGCGACGTGACAGAAGGTGCAGCTCACCCCGAGCGCCTTGCTGTAGTTCTGGTCCATCAGGTTGACGAGCGCCTCGGCCGTCGTGTCCTGCAGTGCCGGATCCTTCAGATTCGCAAAGACATCGCCGGCCTTGAGCTTCTCCTTCCCCGCGATCTTCGCCATCACCTCTTTCACGACCAGGCCACGCGCCGTGGCGATCGAGTCGCGCCGAGCCGCGCGCTGTTCAGGCGTGAGCGGCACCCTGCGCGGAGGACCACCAGCGCCCGGAGGAGCGCCCTGCCCCGGCGCAGCAGTGGCAGGTGCGGCAGCGGCTGGGGTGGCGGCGGCGCCGGTACCGGGGCGCGGTGCCCCAGCGCTCGGGGTGGGGGCCGACGGAGTTGCAGCAGGATGCGCGCAGGAGCCGAGGGCGACCACTACGAGTGCCAGACCCCACAGGGCGATACGACGAACCATCGATGACTCCGAAGTGCAGGATTGGGTGGAACGACAAGTATTACTACGCATCCCGCCCATCGGAAGGTTGGAACTGGCTTCAGCCGGCCGGGAGCACCAGCGCCTTGAGTACTTCGCGGCGCTCGACGGCCTCGAGTGCCTGACCCACCTGATCCAGCGAGTAACTCGACCCCACCTGTTCCCGCCAGGGAATCCGGTCGCCCCACTGCGCCGCGAGTGCCACCGCCCGATGGAAGTGCGAGTAGTCGCTCCCCCAGGTGCCGCGGATCTCGACGTGTTTCTTGTTGATCTGCCGGTGCGGATTGATCGGCG
The DNA here is from genome assembly GCA_039915645.1 of Gemmatimonadales bacterium. Classification (GTDB taxonomy): domain Bacteria; phylum Gemmatimonadota; class Gemmatimonadetes; order Gemmatimonadales; family GWC2-71-9; genus Palsa-1233. The sequence goes on from JBDSMX010000085.1 coordinate 8,377, forward strand.
TGTCGCCGTTGTCGGCATACTGTCCGCAGACTACCACCCGACCGCCATCACGCACGAGGTCGAGTGCCTGGGTCACCGCCTCGGGTGCTCCCGCCGCCTCGATCACGACATCGGCGCCGCGTCCTCCGGTGAGGCGACGGACTTCGGCGGCACGGTCGGCGGCAGGCATTGCAAGATCGATGGTCTGCGTCGCGCCCATTCGTCTTGCAAACTCGAGCCGGTTGTCCGGCGCCCCGATGGCGATGATTTCGCCCGCACCCGAGAGCGCAGCGAATGCAATTGCCGACTGCCCCACCGGCCCGACGCCAAGAACCACGACCGACTGGCCGAGACGGATTTCGGCGCGATCAATCGTGTGTAGCGCCGTCACCAGCCCGCAACCGCCTCCGATGTAGGTCTCGGGCGCGAGGCCTTTCGGAATCCGCACCAGCTTGAGGCCCGGCTTCATCCAGATCGTGTCGCTCCAGCCGCCGAGCAGTCCGTCGGCGACGCCGTAGGTGATGCCGTACACCTTCCGGTGCGGACAGCGAGTGCTCTGCTTCCCGACGAGGCATTGCCAGCAGTGGCCGCAACTCTCGTGGACATCGAGGAAGGTGACCAGGTCGCCCTCCTTGAAGGGAATGCCGTCGATGTCGGTCATCGTTCCGCGAATCGCAGCGAGGTGACCAACGGACACATGCCCCGGAATAAGCGGGAATGGTGCGCCAGCAAGTTTGCCACGCCAGATGTGGACGTCGGTGCCGCAGACCTCGGAGTATTGCGTTGCCAGCAGGGCAGAGCCGGGCGTCAGTTCCGGCAGCGGCAAGTCGCGCACCACGGGAGGGAGATTCGGACCATCGAGTACGGCGGCACGCGCGGTGGTAGCAGTCATGAAATTCCCGGCAATGGGGTCTCGCGGTAGGCAAGCAGACGAAGCGCATTGAGGATGACCACGATGGTGCTCCCCTCGTGGCCCAGTACGGCGGGGCCGATCGGCAGGATTCCGGTGGCCGCGAGGATCAGGAGCAGGCTCATCGCGCCGCCAGCGATGACCAGGTTCTGTCGCACGATCCGACGCGTCGCGCGGGCGAGCCCGATGGCATAGGGGAGCCGCGCGAGGTCGTCTCCCATCAACGCAGCGTCGGCGGTCTCGAGGGCGGCCGCAGTGCCCGCACCACCCATCGCGATCCCCACGGTGGCGGCGGCGAGTGCCGGGGCATCGTTCACACCGTCACCCACCATCACCACGCTGCCGTGGGCCTCTCGCAGGCGATGGATCGCGGCCACCTTGTCCTCCGGCAGCAGCCCGGCGAGGACTTCGTCGACGCCGACTTCGCGGCCCACGGCATTGCCGACGCCTTGATGATCGCCGGTGAGCATCACCAGCGGCCCGAGGCCGAGCGCACGCAGTGCCTTGAGCGTCGGGGGAACCGACGCGCGCGGCGGATCGATCAGGCCGAGGACGCCGAGCCAGTCGTCGCCGTGGCGGACGATCATCACGCTGCGGCCCCGCTCGCTGAATTCATCGATTGCCGCCTGGATCGTTGCGGGCAGGAGAATCCCCTTGTCGGTCCAGAGTCGAGCCGAACCGATCGCGACCAGCCGGCCGTCCAGCTGCGAACGGACGCCGCGCGCGGTGACGCTCTGCAGTTCGCCGGCATCCGGAATCGCCAGACCATCGGCCTTCGCGCGGCGGACCACCGACTGCGCCAGTGGATGCTGCGAGCGAGCCTCGACGGCGGCCGCGACCCGCAACAGCTCCGCGATCGCGACTCCCGGCATCGGGGCGATGTCGGTGAGTTCGGGGCGACCACGCGTGAGTGTGCCGGTCTTGTCGAAGGCAACGGCCTGCACCCGTGCCAACGCCTCGAGATGGACGCCGCCCTTGATGAGTACGCCGTGGCGCGCTGCCTGAGCAATGCCGGCAAGCATTGCGGCCGGCGCACCAAGTGCGAGCGCACAGGGCGACGCCGCGACGAGCACGGTCATCCCGCGATAGAGCGACCCACTCCACGAAGTATCGCCGAGCAGTGGTGGCAGAATGATCAGCAGAATGTCAGCGATGATCACCAGGGGCACGAATACCTTCTCGAACTTCTCCGTGGCGCGCTGCGTCGGCGCCTTGGCGGCCTGCGCCTCCTCCACCAGCCGGACCACGCGATCGAGGGTGCGATCGCCCACGGCGCGTGTCGCGGCCACGAGCAGCGACCCTTCGCCGTTCACGGTTCCGGCGAAGACCTCGTCGCCCGGCTCCTTGTCGACCGGCACGGATTCGCCAGTGATCGGCGCCTGATCGACTCCCGAATGCCCTTCGCGCACGATGCCGTCAGCGGGAATGCGCTCGGCCGGGCGAATCACGACGATATCGCCGACCCGCACCTGCTCCACCGGGACCTCGACCTCGCGTCCATCCTGAAGAATCCGTGCGCGTGAGGGGGCCAGCTCCGACAACGCCCGGATCGCCGATCGCGCCCGATCGAGGGCGTACTCCTCGAGTGCATTCGCGAGCGCAAAGAGGAAGAGCAGAAAGGCGCCTTCTGCCCATGCGCCAACCGACGCGGCGCCCACTGCCGCGATCACCATCAGGAAATCGATATCGAGGAGGAAGACGCCGCGACGCAGGCCCGCCCAGAGATGTCGCACCGGCTCGCGGGCACCCAGAACGCCGACCACGATGTAACCGGTGAGCGCAACCCAGCGTGGCACTTCGCCGCTGCGATCGGCGACCCAGCTCGACAGCAGCAGCAGGCCGGCGGCCCCCGCCCATGCGATCCCCTCGTGGCGTGCCAGCAGCAGCGCGAGCCGGGTCGGTCGCGGACCACTCAGCGTCCGGTTGAGCCAACTGGTTCGATCAGGCATGGGGTGAAGCTATACTATCTGGATGATGACGCTCTTTCTAGTACTCGCCGCGCTGGTGACCGTGGCCCGGCTCGGTGGCGCTGTGGCCCAGCGACTTGGCCAGCCCACCGTCCTCGGTGAATTGATCGTCGGCATCCTGCTGGGCCCTTCGGCGCTCGGGCTGGTGCACCCCGAAGACCCATCCCTGCACTTGTTGTCGGAATTCGGTGTCGTCATCCTGCTCTTCCAGATCGGACTGCACACCGATCTGCGCCAGCTCATCAAGGTGGGTGGCGCGGCGTCGGCGGTGGCAGGAGTCGGAGTCGTGGTGCCGTTCGGTCTTGGATTTCTGGCGGCCGAACTCTTCGGCCTCGCTCTGCTCCCGGCGCTAGTCTGCGGCGCGGCGCTCACCGCGACTTCGGTCGGCATCTCGGCGCGGATCCTCGGCGACCTGGGAGAGCTCGATTCGGTTGAGGGGCGCACCGTGCTCGGTGCGGCGGTGCTCGACGATGTGATCGGGCTCGTGATCCTTGCGGTGGTGGCGGGGATGGTCAATGGCGGCGACGTCTCCACCGGCGGCATCGCACGGACCGTGGCACTCGCCATCGGCTTTCTGGTGATCGCGATTGCCCTCGGTCGGTTCGTGGTGCCGAAGATCTTCGCGGCGATTCACACCGTGCCGGTGCCCGGAACCACCGGTGCGATTGCCGTTGCCTTCGCGCTCGCGCTCGCGGCAATTGCCGAGAAGAGCGGGTCGGCTCCGATCATCGGCGCGTTTGCGGCGGGACTCGTCCTCTATGAGACGCCGCAGCGCCAGGTGATCGAGGAGGCGAGCGCCGCTCTCGGGCACTTCTTCGTGCCAGTCTTCTTCGTATCAGTCGGGGCCTCCGTCGACCTCTCGGCGATGCGCGATCCGGCGGCCCTCGGCATCGGGGGAGCACTGCTCGCCATCGGCATTGTCGGCAAGTTCGTCGCAGGGTACGCGCCGTTCTGGCTCCCGATGCGCAGGGCGATGGTCGGTGTCGCGATGATTCCGCGCGGCGAGGTGGGATTGATCTTCGCGCAGATGGGACTCGCCACTGGGGCGTTGACCCCGGCGCTCTTCGGCGCGTTGATGATGATGGTCATCGGGACCACCATCATCACGCCGATCTGGTTGTCGTACCTGGTGCGTGGCGGCAGTGGCCGCAGCGGACCCCGGGCGGATCTGGGGTCGCTCGATGATCTCGTGAGTGGTGAGCGCTGAGAAGCAAGAGATGATAGATGATGGATGATAGATAAAATCTTCTGACCCCGAAGGCCCTTCGCTCCGCTCAGGGCGACGGATCCATCATCCATCATCCATCATCCATCATCCATCATCCATCATCCATCCTCTCACTTCACCACCCGCGGCCACACATTGTCGCTGACGTCACGATCGGGAAAGCGGCCGCGCGGATCGAGGGTGATCTTCTCGATTGCGCGGGTCCCCAGATTGAGCGTCGCGGTGAAGTTCTTCGAGCCACCAAACCAGACATCCACCGGCCAGGTCACCAGCATGGTGACACTGTCGGCCATCACGCCGTTGGCAATCTTCCGGATCGGAGCGCCCTTCGCTGCGAACTGGATCTTGAGCACCACGGGCGACGGCATCTGACCATCCTGATGCACGGTGACGGTGGTGCGACCGGCCGCTGTGCTGACCTTCGCGATTGAACCGTCGACCGACTCGGTGGTGAAGAGCCAGTAATACCAGAACCAGTCGAGATCCTGCTTGAGTGCGCGATCCATGAAGAAGGCGTAGTCCCACGGCGACGGGTGCTTGAAGCGCCACGTCTTGGCGTAGTCGCTCATCGCCCGATGCACGGCGGAATCACCGACGATGCCACCGAGCATCGAGAGCATCATCGGCGCCTTGAGGTAGGCCTGGAAGCCGTAGTTGGGACCGCCATAGTTGGCGTCCCACATCAGCGGCCCTTCGAACTCCGACCCGCTGCTGCGACCGTACGACTGGCCGACGTTGTCGATGTTGCCGAAGCGACCCTGACGATCGGCGTCGGAGAAGACGTTCATGTACTGATTGAAGCCCTCGTCCATCCAGCCGTACCAGGTCTCGTTGACACCTACCATCATCGGCCACCACTGATGGCCGGTCTCGTGATCGGCAGCACCGAGCCCCGACATGATCAGTGAGGGATACTCCATCCCGCCATCGGGGCCGTCGATCACCGTCATCGTCGGAAAGGCATACGGCATCCAGAGCTTCGAGTAGTACTCGAGCGCGTGGCGCACCCGCGAGCCGGCCTGCAGATACGGCGACCGATGCCCCTCGAGATACATCAGCTGAATCGGGATGAAGCCCTTGCCGGGGATGTTCGCGCGCGTGGCATCCCAGGCGTACTGATTCGAAGTGCCCCACGCGAAATCGGCGACCGAATCGGCGGTGAAGTGCCAACTCAGCCGGTCTCCCGCAAGGGTCGCGACTCCGGGGCCGCGTTCGGTGGAGGCGAGAATCGTTCGCTGTGAATCGGACTCGAGTGCGTGCGAGAGCCGCTCGCGCACGGCAGGCGTCAACACCTGCTCCGGATTCTGGAGCACACCCGTCGCGCCGACGACCCAGCCCGCGGGCATATCGAGCGTCACATCGAAGCGGCCGAAGTTGTTGTAGAACTCCGACGGCCCGAGGTACGGATCGGTGTCCCAGCCGCGCAGGTCATCGTAGACCGCGACCCGCGGATACCATTGCGCGACCTGATAGAGTGAGTCGCCCCAGCGTCCCATCCGGAGCCCTCGACCGCCATCGGCGCGCGGCACCCGGAAGCTCCACTCGATCTCAAGCGTGGCGGTGCCCTTGGCGGCAATCGGCGCGGTCAGCGGGATCCGGGCCGAAGTGAGGCCGAGCTGCGGTGCCAGCTGGCGGGAATTCACGTCGAGCGCGGTGCCGTTGATGGCGAGCCGGGTGACCTTCATCCCTTCGGTGATCTCGGGAACCACTTCGGCGCGCGGCACATTCGGCGCGTAGATGTTCTGGTCGAGTCGGAGCTGGACGGCGCGGATGACCGAGTCGCTGTTGTTGGTGATCGTCGCGGTTTCGCGACCGGTAATCGTCGAGGTCGCGGCATCGAAGCGCGCAGCGATGCGATAGTCGAGGGCGAGCTGCCAGTATTTCGCACCGGGCCGTCCGGTCGAGTCGCGTGTCCCGGCAGCGTGCGCCCGACGGATCGTGTTGGTGAGCGGGAGATCACGCCGGATCGCGCGATCGGGACGCGGTGCGGGGCGCCCCTGCCCCGCCAGCAGCACCGGGACGCCAAGCAGCGCGGTGAGCGCCACGATGGTGGAACGCGTGCGATTCATTGCGAACACCTCTGGTAGAGACGGCAGCTCACTGCACTTCACGCAGGATCGTGCGCATCCGGATGGCGAGCTTCTCCATTTCCTGGAGGCTCGTCTTCAGCTCCTCTGTGAGTCCCGCGCCATCAAGCAGCACGAGTTGCACTTCGGCGAGGAGGCCGGCCAGCGGATTGGCGAGATCATGACGCAGTTTGGCCAGACGGTCGGGGTCGATCATCGCCGCCTCCGGATCAGGGCAGGAACGGGACAGGAACAAAAGTCAGTACGAACACTACCACAGCGGCGAAGCCAATCAGGTACCCGCCCCGGAGGACGCGCCGTTCGGGAAGGACCACGTCGGGGTGAGTCCACCGCCCACCGCCGATGGCAAAGGTGAGGCCGACCCACATATACCAGAGCGGCGCGCGCTGGGCGAGATAGAGTAGCACGATGGCGGCGACGAGGGCGATCCCTTTCTGCCGGCGACCCATCAGGCCGTACCAGACGTGTCCGCCATCGAGCTGGGAGAGTGGCAACAGGTTGAGGCCGGTAATGAAGCAGCCGACCCACCCCGCAAATGCCTCGGGCGAAAGCAGCACCGGGCCGCTCCCCGGAATCAGCCAGTCGCGAATCCAGTGGGTGAGCAGCGAATCGCCGAGGGTGATCGGTCGACCCGCGAAAAGCACCAGCGACGGGGCGCCTGGCATTGGATAGGGCATCCGCTGCGAGAGTTGGTACCCCCAGAGGAGCACCCCTACCGCGACGATGAAGCCTGCCAACGGTCCCGCCGCTCCAACGTCGAGCAGCTGGCGCCGATCATAGACGGGCGAGCGGAGCCGGATGAAGGCGCCGAGGTTGCCGATGGGAGAGAGCGTGGGCGGCACCGGGATGAAGTAAGGTGGCGATACATCGATGGCATATCGACGGGCGGCCACGTAATGCCCCAACTCGTGCACCAGCAGGATGGCGAGCAACGGTGCGGCGAACTCCCAACCCGGCAGCAGCAGATGCCAATCCCGGCTGGCGACCAGCTTGCCGAATTCGACGAACGAATCGAAGGTCCCCGCCAGACCGTGGTGGACGGCAGGGTGCCAGCGTCCCAGCAGGACCGCCCCCGCACCGAGGGTACAGAGGATGGTGAGTAGCAGGAGGGCGCCGTGCCAGAGCCACCGCTCGGGGCGCGCCGGTGCCGAGCCCTTGATGAGGACCAGCGAGGTCCGGCCGTTGTCGGACCAGTACCAGGCGCCGGGGAAGGTCGCCAGGAAGGCGGCAAGGTCGGCCGAAGGTCCCAGGTGCTCGGGCGCGACCAGTCCGTCGAGGACCTCGCGATCGCCCGCGAGTTCGTGGGCACGCCAGACGCTGAAGAATTGTCGAGGATCTGTCATTGGTGGCCTTGACGGGCGCCCGGGTGGCTCGTATCCTCTACCGAAGCAGTCCCACCTGCACCGCAATCAAGCGCCATCTCCGCGCGATCCGCGCGCTCCTCATACGCCAGACAGCCCCATCTCTCGATCTGAATTTGCTCCGTCATTCCCGCCATCCGAACGCTCCGCGTGCGGAGAGAATGACTCGACCCGGAGAGGTCCGTGGACATAGCCGAACTGAAGCAGAAGTCCGTTGCCGAGTTGCATGTCCTGGCCGCGGAACTCAACATCACCAACTACTCCGGGCTCCGCAAGCAGGACCTGATCTTCCGGATCGAGCAATCCCTGCTCGACAAGGATACGGTCATCCGGGGCGAAGGCGTCCTCGAAATCCTGCCGGAAGGCTACGGCTTTCTTCGGTCGCAGGACTGGAACTACCTCTACGGCCCCGACGACATCTATGTCTCGCCGAGCCAGATCAAGCGCTTCGACCTGCGGACCGGCGACACCGTCACCGGGCAGGTCCGCCCCCCCAAGGAGGGGGAGCGGTATCTGGCGCTGCTCAAGGTGGAGAGCGTCAACTATGAGGAGCCGGATCGCACCAAGAGCCGGATCGCGTTCGACAACCTGAAGCCGCGCTATCCCGATGAGCGGATCCGGCTCGAAGGGAAGGTCAGCGACCTTTCGATGCGGGTGGTCGACCTGATGTCGCCGATCGGCAAGGGACAGCGCGGGCTGATTGTTGCGCCGCCCAAGGCCGGCAAAACCATCCTGATGCAGAAGCTCGCCAATGCGATCGCGGAGAACCATCCCGAGTGCTACCTCATCGTCCTGCTGATCGATGAGCGGCCGGAAGAGGTCACCGACATGCAGGAGAACGTCCAGGCCGAGGTGATCGCCTCGACCTTCGACGAGCCCGCCGACCGTCACGTGCAGGTCGCGGATATGGTGATCGAGAAGGCCAAGCGCCTGGTCGAGCATGGTCGCGACGTGATCATCCTGCTCGACTCGATCACCCGTCTCGCCCGCGCCCACAACGTGGTCGTGCCGCACTCGGGCAAGATCCTCTCGGGTGGTGTCGACGCCAACGCCCTGCAGAAGCCGAAGCGCTTCTTCGGTGCCGCCCGCAACATCGAGGGCGGCGGGTCGCTCACCATCATCGCCACCGCCCTGATCGACACCGGATCACGGATGGACGAAGTGATCTTCGAGGAGTTCAAGGGTACCGGCAACGCCGAACTCGTACTCGATCGTCGCCTCGCGGACCGCCGCATCTACCCCGCGATCGACATCAACAAGTCGGGCACCCGCAAGGAAGAGCTGTTGCTCAGCAAGGACGAGCTCAACAAGGTCTATCTGCTCCGCAATTTCCTGGCGGACATGCCGGTGGTCGAAGCGATGGAGTTCCTGCTTGGCCGGATGAAGCCGACCAAGTCGAACAAGGAGTTCTTCGCGTCGATGGCGCAATAACACTGGAGGGGCGAGGCGTGCCTCGCCCCCGTTCCTTCTGGGCGAGGCATGCCTCGCCCTTCCCCACTTTCATCCGCGATTATGCCTGAGACGTATATACCCCACTCGGGCCGGGTGCTCGCCCTCGACTGGGGCACCACCCGCATCGGCCTCGCAATCACCGACGAGACCCAACTCATCGCGCGGCCGCTCACGACGCTCACGCGTCGCACCGGGAAGCGACCACCGCTCGGTGACTTCCTGACCATCGTGGAGCGCGAGAAGCCGGTCGGACTCGTCGTCGGCCTGCCGCTCGACGATGAAGGGGGCGAGGGAGAATCGGCCCAGGCAGCTCACGCGATGGGGATCCTCTTCGCCGAGCGCGCCGGCCTTCCTATGGACCTCGTCGACGAATCGTTCTCGACCACCACCGCGCTCGAAACCCTCTCCGCCCTCGGCAGGCGACCGCGCAACAGCAAGGATGTCGTCGATGCCATCGCGGCGGCGGTGGTGTTGCAGCGCTGGCTGGAGATGCGGCGCGGCGGGTCGAAATGAGGCGACCTTTGGTCGCGGCCGCGGGCGTCCTTCTCCTGGGCGGGTGTGGCGGCAGTAACGACGTACCGACCCGGGTGCTGATCCCGAGCGGTGCCTCGATGCGTGTCGCCGCCGACTCACTCGCCGCGCATCAGGTGATCGCCAACGCCAGCTGGTTCCGCCTGCGCGCTCGGCTCTCGGGCCTCGACCGCAAACTGCGGCCCGGGCTCTACGAATTTCCGGCGCACCCGAGCACCGAGGCCGTGGTCGACAAGCTCGCCGCCGGCGATGCGCTGCACGTGAAGCTGACCCTCCCCGAAGGCGCCACCCTTTTTGATCTGGCCCGCGCGGTCGAGAACCGGGTCGGCATTCCCCGCGCAAAGTTTCTGGCGGCGGCGCGCGATTCCTCCCTGAGAAAGGAATTTGGAATCGGGGGAGAGAGTGTGGAGGGGTGGTTGTTACCCGAGACCTTCGACTTCCCGGCACTGGTCGGCGAGCGCGAGATCCTCGAGCGCTATCTCGCCGCGAGGAAATCGGCCTGGAAGCCGGAATGGGATGCGCGCGCGACGGCAGCCGGACTCAGCCGGACCGCGTTGCTGACCCTGGCCTCGATCGTCGAAGCGGAAGCGAAGCTGCCTGCCGACCGCGCGCCGATCGCGGCGGTCTACCGCAACCGGCTCCGCATCGGGATGCCGCTGCAGGCCGATCCGGGGATCCAGTACGCCTGGCTGCTGCGTGACGGCACCCGGAAGTCGCGGATGTACAACGTCGACTACGCCTACGACTCGCCCTGGAATACCTATCTCCACCCCGGCTTGCCGCCTGGGCCGATCGGCAATCCCTCCGATGCCGCGATCGAGGCCGTGCTGTCGCCGTCGCCGCTTCCCTACCTCTACTTCGTGGCTGGGGCCGATGGTGCGCATCGCTTTTCGCGGACCTATCAGGAACATCTCAAGGCGATACGAGAGCTGCGCAACGCTCAGCAGTAGAGGATGATGGATGGTGGATGATGAATGAAACCGTCGCCCTGAGCGCAGCGAGGGGGCGGAATCCCGTACCGATTCGGGACTGTGCCCCCTCATGACCGAACCATCATCCACCATCCATCATCCACCATCCATCATCCCGTACCTCCTCGCCGCTTCCGCCACATCCTGCGCCGCCAATATCCCTGTTACCACCGCCACCCCCGCGAACCCCGCTGCGATAGCGACCGGCACATCCGCCGGCTGCACTCCCCCGATGATCACGCACGGGCGATGGCCACTTGCGACACGCAGCGCGTTCGCCCCATCCCAGCCGAGCGCACTCCCGGCATCGGATTTGGTTGCCGTGGGATGGAGCGGGCCGATCCCCCAGTAGTCGGCCGACTCGCCGCGGGCGATTTCAGCCGTCGAACCGACCGACGCGCCGATCACGAATCCGGGAGGTACCACCCGGCGAGCAAGCGTGGGCGCGAGATCATCACTGCCCAGATGTACCCCCGCCGCGCCGACAGCAAGGGCGATGTCGAGCCGGTCATTGAGGAAGAGCGGGACGGGGAGCGCCGCCAGCATCCGGCGCGCGAGGTCGGCGAAGACGCGATCCTCGACCGACTTGAGCCGCAGCTGCACCGCCGTCACGCCACCCGCCACTGCGGCCAGGCAGAGCGGCAGCGGGTCACGTCCGGCGAGGACAACATCGTCGGTTACCAGCAGGAGTC
>JBDSMX010000100.1:0-26992 GCA_039915645.1 Gemmatimonadales bacterium
CAAGCGGAGTATCCCGAAATCGGTCACGCCGGCGAACAGTGAATCAATGGAATCCAGTACCACACGTTTGGCACCGATGGAGTCGATCGCCAACTCGAGTCGCACAAATAGCCCTTCCAGATTGAACTCACCGGCAGACTGGACATCTCGCCGCTCCAGCAGCACGTATTCCAGTAGAATTTTCTTCTCGGCGACGAGACTTCGTAAATCCAGGTTGAGCGAAGCGACATCTTCGAACAGTTCATCGTCATTTTCTTCGAACGACATGAAGATGCCGGGCTCCTGGTACTTCGTCGCTCCGTTGATCAGGAAATCGATCCCGAGCAATGTCTTGCCCGTCCCGGTGCTGCCGCTGAGCAGTGTGATCCGATGTCGCGGAAGACCACCTTCGGTGATTTCGTCAAAGCCCGTGATGCCGGTCAGGCATTTTCTCAGCCCGCTCTTCTTTGCGGCGATGGGCGTGATGGAGCTGTCGGTCATCGCTGGGATCCCTGATTCCGGAGTGAGAGGCTGAACGGATCACGAGCCGCGCAGAACACCCGGAAGCTAATGCTTTTTTGGAGAACGGTTGCGCTCGGCGATTCACCACATTCGCGGCGCATGTACGAACATGGCGATACGCTCCTCGTCGCCTCATAGTCTAGATCGTTGGACGGATCCGAGGGACCGGCTCCAAAGATGGAGTAACCGCGCCCTACTGCCGCGCAGCTACTCGGCCCGAAGTGACTCGATCGGATCGGTGATCGCCGCGCGGCGCGCAGGAATCCAGCTCGCGACGAACGCCACCAGCATCAACACCGCCACCGCCAGCCCCAGCGTGCGAATATCTCGCGCCTCCACACCATAGAGCCGCGACTCGATCAACCTGCCGGCGAACCAGGCGCCAACGGTGCCGAGGAGCACACCCAGACCAGCGAGCCCGAGTCCATTCGAGAGGACGCCCCGGGCGATCCCCTGTGGCGTGGCGCCGAGGGCGAGTCGGATGCCGAGGCTCCGCTTCTGCAGGCGGACCATATAGAGCAGCGTGCCTGCGACTCCGCCGCCCACCAGCAGGAGTGCCACGACCGAGAAGGTGCCGAAGAGCACCGCCTCGAAGCGCCGATTGGCGGAGTCACGCCGGGAGAGTTCCACCACGGGGTTGATCACGGGAATGGGGAGTGACGGTTCGGTGCGCCAGATCGCCGTACGAATGTCGGAACCGATTGCGTTGTCGGCGCGCTCGGTGCCGACGGCAAGGGTCACATTGTCGGGCGCGAAGGGGAGCGCGCTCGTCGGGATGTAGACCGGCGTGCCGGATGCCTGATCGGCGCCGTAGTATTTGGTCTCTTTGGCGACGCCGACGATTCGGAAATTGGTCTTGCCGAGGACGAAGAGTCCTCCCACTGCCGCGCTCGCACTGCCGAAGACCTGCGTCGCCAGTTGTTCGCTGATGACCGCCGGATTCGAGTTGCTCGCCAGGGTCCCGCGTGGCCAGCTCTCGCCCGCTGCGAAGCGGATGTCGAAGAGGGTGAAGAAATCATCGCTCACCGGATGCACTGCCATCGGGCGTTCGGGGCTCTGCTTGCCGGCAAATTGCGGCAGCGACGACCAGCAGCACTTGCCGCCACCGACCCACTCGAGCGGCATCGAGAGGCCGAAGGCCACTCCATCGACACCGCGGATCTGGCCGACCGATTCCCGGATCGCTTCCAGTCGGCGATTCCACTCCGCCACCGATGCGGCGCCCGGGTTGGCTGGCGTGACCTGGCGTGCCGGAATGTCCATCGGCACCTCGACCACGCCAGTGGTCCTGAATCCCAAATCCACCTGCGACATCCGGATGAAGGAGCGCAGCAGCCACCCTGCCTGTGCCACGAGCACGAGCGAGAGCGCCACTTCGCCGACGACGAGCGCGTTCCGGAAGCGATGGGCGCCGCGCCCTTCGGAGTGTGTTCTGCCTGAGCCCCGGAGCGAGTTGCCCGAGCTGCGGCCCGCCAGTCGCAAGGCGGGGAGGAGGCCGAAGAGCAGCACCGTAAACATCCCGATGCCAGCCGCGAAGAAGAGCACCGGTGCATCGACGGCGATCGTTGCGGCGCGCGGAATGCCGGCTGGCATCAGGGTGAGAAAGGCGTGCACGCCGGCATAGGCGATGAGCGCGCCGAGCGTTGCGCCCGCGACGCCGAGCATGCCGCTCTCGATCAGCAGTTGGGCGACGAGTGATCGAGTGCGTGCGCCGAGTGCGCGGCGGAGCGCCATCTCGCGATTGCGTCCGACGCCCCACGCGAGGAAGAGGTGGGTGACGTTGACGCAGGCTACCAGCAGGAGGAGACCGACGGCGCCGAGCAAGAGTTGCAGTGGACGCTCGACCGAGCCGGTGGTCGCTTCGCGCATCGTCTTCAACGGCAGGTCGAGCACCTTGCCGTTGTCGATGTATCGCTTCGGATCGAGCGCGGCGCGTGACTTCGCTACGCTGCTGGCTTCGAGCCGGGCCTGTGTGAGCGTTGCGCCTGGGCGGAGGCGTCCGGCGAGCTCGAACTTCCAGTAGCTGCGATTCGTCATGTAATCGGCGGCAGGGTCGAGCGGGCGCCAGAGATCGACGTTTTCGCCGACGAGTGCTTCCGGCGCTTCGAACGAATTGGAGAGCACACCGACGACGAGCACGGGCAAATCGTTGATATGAATCGTCTGGCCAACGATTTTGCGGTCACCACCGAAGACCCTCATCCAGGTGCCGTACGAAAGCACTGCCGTGTTTGGTACCTGCGAATCGGCCGACTGCAACAGCCGTCCGACTTCTGCTTGCGCGCCGAACAACGGGAAGAATCCGTCGGTCACGATGGCCTGGCGCACGCGCAGCGGATCGCCGGTAGCGGTGAGGTGGGCATTCTCCGAGGCGCCTGCGCCCCAGAGGCCGATCGACCGCATCGCCTGCAGGTCGCGGATCGCCGGCACGGAGTGCGAGCCATTCTCGACCCGGATGATGCGGTCGGCATCGGGGTAGGGAAGCGGCCGCAGCAGCACGTGATCGACGACGGCGAAGATCGCGCTGGCGCTGCCGACGCCGGCGCCGAGCAGGAGGATCACGCTGAGCGAGAAGGCTGGCGTGCGCGCGAGACCGCGGGCGCCCTGACGAATCATGCGGACTATTGCTTCCATGCGACTGCCTCGGGGGAGGAACTGCTCTGCCGGGTCGTGCTTGGCGAAGAGGGCATCGCGCCACTCGAGTGCGAGCACCCAGGGAAATGCGATCAATGCGCGGCGGCGGACGCCAGCTTGTCGCGGCACTGCGGCGATCTGCTCGGCCAGTGTCGCCAGCATTTCTTCGCCATCGCGCTCGCGCACGTGCCGAGGGAGGAGGCGGATGAGGGCGCGGTAGAGGCCAAGGATCACCGCTTCTGACCGGCGAGTGATGGATTGATGCTGCGCAGCAGCGACTCGAGCCGATGCACTTCGGCCTGGAGGATGGTTCGGCCCTTGTGGCTGATGCGATAGGTGCGGCGGCGTTCGTCGGCGCCGGGGACCTCGACTTCGCCGATCCAGCCGTCGGCACTCATCCGGCGGAGGCAGCGGTAGAGGTTGGCGGGGTCGAGCAGCACATCGTGGCCGGATCGCTCTTCGACCGACTTGATGATGCCGTAGCCGTGGCTCGGGCCGTCGGCGAGGACGGCGAGGATGAGCAGGTCGCGCGGGGCGAGGGCGGTCACGGCACTATTAGTCATATGACCTATAGTAGCCTGCGAGGTGTCGAGGGCGCAATGCGGGGTGGGGTGGCGGGAGTTCTAGCGGATTCGGCGGGTTGGGGGCATCTTCTTGGGGTAGCTCGTCCCCCCGAGGAGCCTGCCCCCATTTTGGTGATCCCCAGTAGGTCTAGTGCAGTTGGGCAATGGTCTGATGCCTTGTTCCAAGCATCGGGGGCTTTGTCGTGCCGGTAGATTCTCAAACCGAGAGGTAGTGGAATGCGTCGGATCCTGGTTGCGATGGCGTCGGTGGTGGGTGTGGTGGCGTTGGTGGCGGCGCGGCCGGCCCGGCCGATCAACCGGTTCAGCGTCACGCTGGAGCGGACGAGCAGAGGCTGGAAGGCGCAGTGCGACAGTGGCTGCAGCTGGACCGAACTCTCGGTGAGCTGCCCTGAAAACTGCCGGACGCAGATCGATGCCGATGGCGTTGCCGGCTCAGTGAAGGAAGGGAAGACCGAGAGCGCCTTCGGGATGGTGATCAGCCGCACGGCGAAGGGGTGGCAGGCGGAGGGGATTGTGGGGACGGATTGGAAGAAGGTCAGGTGGACGTGCGCGATTTCGTGTAAGGTGAAGCTGGATGGGAGTGGGGTGGAAGTGGGTGGGGTGGGGTTGTTTGGGGGGTGAGGGAATCCAGTCGCCACACAGGGGCGTGCGTTAAGGGGAAGTTGTTGGCTCGAAGAAATGAGGCTCTATTGCCAGTTCCAGATTTTCAAACGATGATGCTCCCCGCCCTCCGCATACTGGGACTGCAATCTCCACGGACGACGGTCGAAGTGCGGGGGGCACTTGCCACGGAGTTTGGACTCGACGAATCCGACCTGACTCTGATGCTGCCAAGTGGGCGACAGTCGACATTTTCGAACCGAGTCGCGTGGGCCTACTCATACCTCAAGCAAGCTGCATTGATCAGTTCACCTCGCCGCGGGGTGTATGCGATCACCGAACGTGGGCATGACGTGCTGGCCGAGAATCCATCGCGCGTTGACATCGGTTACCTCGAGCGGTATCCCGAGTTTCATGCCTTCCGTCAACTATCTGCGACGACAAATGAACCTGCCGTTGAAGTGTCACCCCTCCCCGGCGTGGGCCTCACTCCGGATGAGCAGGTTCGCAACGGGAGCCGGCAGCTCCGTGAGTCACTCGCGGCGCAATTGCTTGAACGTGTGCGGGCCGTGACCCCCGCTGGGTTTGAACAGCTGGTAGTCGACGTGTTGGTTGGGCTGGGCTACGGTGGGTCCATTAACGATGCCGGACGGGTGGTCGGCGGCGGTGGAGATGAAGGCATCGACGGAATTATCAAGGA
Organism: Gemmatimonadales bacterium; assembly: GCA_039915645.1. GTDB lineage: Bacteria > Gemmatimonadota > Gemmatimonadetes > Gemmatimonadales > GWC2-71-9 > Palsa-1233. The sequence continues at coordinate 5,020 of JBDSMX010000100.1, forward strand.
AGATCGTCTTGGGCTGGATTTCATTTACGTCCAGGCAAAGCGGTGGCAGGGTACTGTCGGGAGACCAGAGATTCAACGGTTCGCAGGTGCGCTCCAGGGCCAACGCGCGCGCAAGGGGATTTTCATCACCACGTCGACATTCACCGCTGATGCGATAAGCTACGCCGCTGGCTTGCAAGTGTCCATCGTCCTGGTTGACGGGCGCCGTCTGGCGGAGCTCATGATGGACGCGCAGGTCGGCGTCTCACTGGCCGAAACGATCACGGTGCTCCGTCATGACGAGGATTACTTCGAATCTCTCGGGGCGAGCTAAACGCCCCTGGGGTGGGGGTCGTGCCCTCGGCCGCCGCGAAAGGGATTCCAGGAGGCACCCCGCGGACCGAGTTGCACCCTCGCAAAAGCTCAGGGCGTCGCTCCGCAACACGCAAGAGGGAGTTACGGGTTCTACTCAATCGCGAACCTGCATTTACTGCCGAGCAACTGAGCCGTCTGCAGTCTTCAATCGGGAACACGTCGTGCCCGACGGTTTCGGGCACTTTCGTAACGCGCTTGTACTCCGCGATCTCGTGTGCGTCGATTGCAATAGGTATTTCGGCGAGTCTCTCGATCGCGCGTTGGCACGGGAAAGCGTAGAAGGCCTCGAGCGCTATCGTTCCGGCATAAAGCAGTCGAGCGAGATAACGCGCTTTCGCGCTACCGCCGTCACTTTGCGCGCACACGACGCGGGCGAGTTCTCGGGAGCAGAGATTCGCATAGGGCCTGGTGAGTCGGAGGGCGAGTTCGAGGCAGAAATTCTCGCGAGCGCAGCGATACATCGCGCCAGTGGTGATGATTATGCCCTGTTCTCGGAGGCCCAGCTCCTCGACGGAAGTTGGAAGTCGGACGAAGTCGACGCGGGCAAAGGAGTACGGCTGTTCGGCCCCGACGAGGCGACTGTCCGCATGCGCAATGCACTCGAGGCGCAGGGCCTGAATCTCAACTACCGCCCGTTAGTGCCGCCGAGCATTCCGATACCAGCAGTTCTCGAGGAATACTCGATTCCCCCAGCTTTGTTGAGAGCTGTGGCGAAGATCGCATTCAACTATCTGGCCTATCGCTCCGGTGCGGAATTCGTGTTGATGGCGGCCTTTGATTCGATCCGGGCCTTCGTCCGTGCAGGGACGGAGCCTCCTCTGGCCGCAGTCCACGTGAGCAATGACTTACCGTTTCGCACCGGTCGACCATCGGAAGAACGTCCGCTCGTGCATTTCCTAGCGATAGACGGGCACGAGTCCCACCGTAACCTGCTTGGAATAGTAACTTTGTTCGGCTACCACGGGTACACGGTAATACTTGCGGAGGACTTTGCAGGCCCCTGGCCAGAGCTACCACTGGCACACTTGTACAATGTCAAAACGCGCACCGTCTCCGAGATGAAGTCACAGCGTCCAGTGTGGCGTCGCCGGTAAAGGCAGGGAACTCACTTTTTAACGCCGCACTTGCCACGATCCGGTTGCGCACGCGATGGGTGTTTGAGTTTCACGAGGAAACTGCACCACGATGGAGTGAATAACATGAGTGTTATTAGCTGCACCTTGGGGGCTGGCTACGGCGGGCCTCGCTATTTGAGACGCCTTGCAGTTGGTTCACGGCTGATGGTAGCCGCGGAAGCACAGATTTGACCACCCCTGCCCTTCGGAGTTGTGAATGACCCGACACGCACGAGGCCGTGCAGCAAAAAAGGTTTACGCCTTCATCGATACCAATATCTTTCTCGATTTCTATCGTGACAGTACGGAGGCAACACTTTCCTTATTACATAGGATCGGTCCAGTTCAGGATCGAATCATCTCGACATATCAAGTGGAGATGGAGTTTCTGAAGAACCGTCAGCGGGTGATTCAAGACGCGTTGGTAAAGCTTAAGTTGCAGCCATCCCCTAACGTTCCGGCAATTTTCGCTGATAGTGCTACAAATACATCTATGCGCGCCCTCAATAAGACTGCATCGGAAAAAGCCGCCCTCATCCGTAAGCGTACCATGAGGCTACTTAGGGACCCCAAACGATTCGATGTAGTTTTCAAGAGCCTTACGGGAATCTTTCAATCGACCTCCCCATACGTGCTTACACGGGACATGCCTGAACGGAAGGAAGTGAAACGTCTGGCTTGGCGGCGCTTCATCCTTGGCTACCCACCAAGAAAATCTGGAGACAATTCGGTCGGAGACGCTCTAAACTGGGAATGGATTATCCGTTGCGGCCGATCGCTGCAGGGAACCATTCTGTTGGTCTCGCGTGACGGTGACTTTGGATCCTTCGTTGATAAGGAGGGTTTTCTGAACGACCAATTGGCGCACGAATACCGAGATCGCGTCGGTGCACGCCGAAAGCTGATCCTTACAAATCGCCTTTCTGATGCGCTGAAGGAACTCGATGTCCGCGTCCCGCAAGTCGAAATCGACGCAGAGGCAGCCGTGATCGCGGAATCTCCGAACCGGGTCAGTGATGGAATGCCGATTGGACCACAGGCCAGGAGTTTCCAAGAGATCGTGAACTACCTCCAATTCTTGCAGGATCCTTCGCTCCGCAAGGGTGACCTCAAAGGATTATGAGTCGCGTGGTGCTCCGACTACCGGATGGCGACCTACCTAGCGATACGAGTCGTCGGACGCGCCGCTGCTGGATCTCGCGCGATCTAACTGTTGCCGTCGCCGAGGACCCACAGCACCACCGCGAACGGTCAAGAAGCCTGCTTGGAATTGAGTTGTTTACCAAATCCTGAGAGCCGCTACAACTTTGTCGCACGGAGTGGCTATCCCACGCCTTTTGCTGATCGCCTTCGCGTTCCTTCCCGGTCGATTGGCGAGTCAATTCCCAACGTTCCGCACGAGTCCCGCGACCCAGCTCGGCGCCTCCTACGAATTCACCCGCATCGCTCGCGGTGCCATCGGCCCCGACGGCCGCATCGCGATCTCGCAACCAAACGACAGCAAGATCCTCATCTTCGATATGAAGAATCCCGCGCAGCCATCGGGCACCGCGGGCCGCAAGGGGGAAGGACCGGGAGAGTTTGGCTACCTCGGCGATATCGGCTGGATCGGTTCAACGCTCTGGGCCACCGACGGCAACAGGGCACGGGTGGAGTTCTTCGATGGGGCTGGTCGGGTCCGCGGATCCAAACTGTTCGAGACTCCGGGTAGCGCATTGCGTGGAGTGCGATATAACGGGCCGAGTGCGCTGCTCCGAGATACCAGCACGGTCTACTTCCCGTCGCTGATGATCGGTCCGCTCGGCGTGCCGCCGGCCATGGTCGATGCCGCCATCCCCTTTTTGCTCGCGAGGGCGGGCGCACGTGCCTTCGACACTCTGGCCCTGATCCGCCCGTTCCGCTCGGTGCTGATGCTGAACGGCGACCGCGGCAACCCGGTTGCCACGCAACCGCTCACGGCGGACGATTTCCTCCGGGTCGGAATGGACGGCCAGCGCATTCTGCTGGTGCTCCAGACGGGACCGGCTGTCGTGGAAGGCCACGTGCAGGTGCGAGTTCTCGCCGCATCTGGAAGGCAGATCTTCGAGACTGATCTCGGCCTCAAGGGACGCGAGCTGACCGGCAGCGGCTGGGATTCTGTGCTGACTCGCTTAGTGAAAGCCTTTGCCAAGGATACCTGGTCGTCCGAAGGAACCGCGCGCAGCGAACTGGAGAAAGCAATCTACCGGCCACGATTCCTGCCCCTGATCGCTGCAGCAGTAATGGGTCGCGATGGCACCGTCTGGCTCCGGAAAGACCTCGGCCGCAGGGCGGATGCGGAGTGGCTGGTGCTCACTCCAGACGGTCGTACGGCGGGCAGCGTAAGGTTGCCGGCATCCACTCGGATTCTTGATGTGGCCGCGACCGGAGTGCTCGGTGTGAGCAAGGATACTGATGACCTGGAACATCCGTTCTGGATGAGGATCGCGCCTCGGTGACTCAACTCAGGTCCCGCCTCGCATTCGCCGCCGTGTTCCCGGCCACCCTCCCCGCGCGGGCCCCGAAGGAGAAACGGGCACTCAGCGCGAAATACCGCCTCGACACTCATGCCTCGATCACCAGCTCCACCTCGGGGCCCGTCAGCCCAAGTCGCACGACATCACCTGAATGGAGCGCGGCGGGAATGGAGATCCGCTGACCATTCAGGAGCGTGCCATTGCGGCTGCCCAGGTCACTGAGCATCAGCGTGGTGGGCTGGTCGAGGCTCGGTGCGATGCGCGCGTGCTGGCGACCGACCACACCATCGTGATGGAGATCGAAGCGCACGGCCGACGAATGGGCGCGACCGAGGATCAACTCGCGGTGAGCGCCAAGGCGCACCACATCGACTTCAGTCGCGCGTGACCCGCTGATGTGTCGAAAGGTGATCTGCACCAAGGCCATCCTCGCTCGGGTTCTTCACCCAGAGAAGCGAAAACCGGCCACGACACGGATCACTGGGTCGTGAGGGGAATCCGGGCGCGGTACTCCGCTGCCTTCGCCGGCCGTGGCCACGCGTCGTAGAGCGCGACCAATCGTCTGGTGTTCGCCAAGGTGCGCGGGTTGCTCTCACCCAGTGCCTTCACAAAGAGTCCTTGAGCGTGGAGCAGCGTCTCCTCGGCCTTCGGGTACTGCTTCAAGAAGAGATAGTGCTCCCCCAGCATCCCTTCAGAACTCGCGGCAAGCCAGCTGTCGGGGCCGAGGTACTTGCGACGCAAGGCAAGACTCTCGAGCAGTGCCTGTTCGCCGCCTGCCGGATCGCCGAGTCGATCGAGGCTGCGTCCAAGCGTCTGCAGTGCCCCGGCAATGGCGGGGTGGCTCTCGGGGAGGCTCTTGTCGCGCAAGGCAAGGAGCTCACGGGCGATGGCCGCCGCCTCGGGGTAGCGCTTCTGATCGAACACCAGGAAGGAGTAGTTGAACAAGGTGAGGGCATACTCCGGGTGCTCGGCACCGAGCACCTGCTTCTTGAGTGCCAGCGTCTCGACGTAGGCGCTCTCCGCCGGAGCGACCTTGCCCTCGAAATCGAGCACTCCGGCAAGCGCATTGAGCGCACCGGCGACGCGCGCGTTCGGCCCCGGATGATTCCCCCGAAAGAGTGCCAGTGAGACTCGGGCGAGCGACTCCGCTTCCTCCATTCGACCCTGCTCACCCACGGCGACGCCCACGTCGTTAATGGACTGTGCCACCAAGTCGTCGTGATCGCCCATGAGCCCGCGCCGAATTGCGAGCACCTGACGATGGTACCGCTCGGCGTCGACAGGGCGGCCGCGACTGTGCGCCAGGCTGCCAAGATTCGCGAGCAGTGCCGCTTGCACGGTATCCGGTCGACGGGAACCGAGGGTGTGCAGCGAGAGCGCCTGCATGAAGTACGATTCCGCCGTGTCGAGGGCACCCTTGGCCAGGTAGAGCTGGCCAAGATTGCTCAGAGCAAGGACGGTCCCGGGACTGCGGGGACCAGAGCTCTGCTGGTGCAGTCGGAGGGCAGCACGAAAGTGTGTTTCTGCTTCGTCGTAGCGACCGAGCCCTGAATAACTGCCGCCAATCAGAGCCTCCAGTTCAGCGCGCACCCTCGGCTGGCCCATGAGCTCCTGTGGCAATCGTCGCGCGGCGGCATCAAGTACCTGAGAGACGCGCGCATCGCGACTCCCCGTTTCCGGCTGCACTGAACTCAGCAAGTCCCTGAGAAAGCTGTTGACCTGCGCCTCCTGAAGCCGGGCCTCCTCGGCCCGGCGAGACTGGACCACGGTGGCAATCGTCCCGCCAACGAGTGCGACGCAGACCAGCACGGAGGCCACCACCGCCGCGGCGTTGCGTCGCACGAACTTCCGGAGTCGATAGCCCACCCAGGCACCGTGGGCCCGGACCGGGAGGCCGGCAAGGTAGCGACCGAGGTCCTCGTCGAGCGCGTCCGCCGAGTGGTATCGTGCAACGGGCTCGAGACGAAGGGCCGTCAGCACGATGTTGTCGAGTTCGCCTTGGAGTCGGCGACGCAGCCGATCGACGGTTCCCTCGCCGTGGAGCTCCGCTAGTTCCGCCGTGACGACCGCACTGGGGCGTGGCACCGGTTCCTCCAGCACGGCGCGCTCGATGTCCACGAGTGCGCGACTACTGACCAGGTACGGGCGGCGACCGGTGAGCACTTCGAACAGCACGACACCCAGGCCATACACGTCCGAGGCAGTAGTGAGCGCGTCGCCCCGAATCTGTTCGGGCGAGGCATACTCCGGCGTGAACGCACGCGTGCCACCGCGGGTGAGTGGCATTGCATCGTCACCGCTTGCGGCATCGAGCAACTTGGCGATCCCGAAGTCGAGCAGCTTCACCCGGCCGTCGGCGGTGACCAGGATGTTTCCGGGCTTGATGTCGCGATGAATTACCAGGTTCTGGTGCGCGTGGGTCACGGCGTGGCAGACCTGGCGGAAGAGCGCGACCCGCTCGCGCACGCCGAGGTGGTGGGCATTGCACCAAGCGGTGATCGGAGCGCCGTCCACGTATTCCATCACCAGGAAGGGCCTGCCGTCGGGCGTGACACCGCCATCCAGCAGGGTGGCGATATTGCGGTGCTCGAGACTGGCGAGGATCTGCCGTTCGCGGCGGAAACGGGCCAGCGTTAGTTCGGAGTCAAAGCCTCGCTGAACCAGTTTGATGGCCACGCGTTTCCGGTATTGATCATCGGCCCGGGCGCCTTCGTAGACTGCACCCATGCCACCCATTCCGATCAACCCGACCACGTCGTACGGACCGAGCCGCTGTCCCACCAGGGCAGCAGCATCACTCCGGTGCCACATGTCACCCGGTGCGAATGGCGAATGCAATGCGGCCGCGGTGGTCGCATCGGCGGCGACCAGCGCAGTGACTTCGCGTTGCAACGCGATGTCGTCAACGGCAAGGCGCTCGAGGGCGGCGGCACGCTCGCTCGGTGCCAGATCGGCCACTGCGTCGAACAGTGCGCGCACCCGGCGCAGTCGCTCGGCGGGATCGGTCATGCGTCCGGTGTCTGGGCGGTGTCGAGTTCACGCGCGAGCCATGCCCGAGCGAACTTCCAGTCTCGCTTGACCGTGGCGGTCGAGATCCCGAGGGCAGCAGCGACCTCAGGCACTTCGAGTCCACCGAAGAAACGCAGCTCGACCACCTGCGCCCAACGGGGATCGGCCGCGGCCAATCGGGTCAAGGCATCGTCGAGCACCAGGATGTCGAGCACGCTACTCGATGAGCCCGCGATGGCGTCGTCGAGCGTCACGCGCAGGGCACTCGATCGCTTGGCCGCGGCGCGCGCCCGGGCGTGGTCCACCAGGATCCGGCGCATCGCCTGCGACGCGGTGCGGAGAAAATGCGTGCGATCCTCGAAGGCGAGCGGTGCTCCACCCACCAGACGAAGGAACGCCTCGTGAACCAGCGCGGTCGGCTGCAGCGTGTGGTCGGGTCGCTCCTTCCGCATCTGCCGCTCGGCGATCCGGTGCAACTCGGCATAGATCAGCGGGAGCAGCTGCGTGAGCGCGGCCGGCTCACCCCCGCGCGCCTGCTCGAGGAGGCTGGTGACCGTGTGGGGCGAGGTCGGCTCGGCCGGCATGGTCGGGTGCGCTCGGAGGTGGGGGGTGGGAGCTTCCAAGGTAACTCGTGATCCCCGGTGGCAGGGATCCCCGCTCTTGAGGGGAGAGTCCCTTTTCATCCGGAGCGCGATATGTGGTCTTTCCATGGTACTCGCCGCCTGCTCGTCCCCGCTGTGGTCGTGTTGGCAGCATTGGTGGCCGCCTGCGGGGGGACCCCGACCACTCCGCCTCCGCCATCGCCTGGCGGAGCGGTGCCGGCATCGCTCGCCGTGCAGGCCGGGAATGGACAGCAAGCCGAACCGGGCAGTGCCGTGTCGGTCAGTCCGGCGGTCATCGTGCGGGATGCGGCTGGGGCTCCGGTGGCCGGAGTCACCGTGACCTTCTCGGTGGATTCTGGCGGCGGGACCCTGTCGAGCACGACCGCCGTCACCGGCGCGAACGGCGTCGCGACGGCAGGGACGTGGACGCTGGGGCCGAGCGAGGGCCGGCAAGTGATCAGCGCACGCGCCGGATCGCTCGCGGTACTCTCCCTGACCGCCACGGCACGGGTTGCGACCGTGACAGTGCCGGGTCAGAGCGTCTCGACCAGTGGCGGCACCGTCACGTTGACCCGGCCAGGCTCGGCGCTCAACGGCACGACACTCACGATTCCCTCGGGGGCGCTGTCGACGTCCGGTGCGATCGGCTTCATGATTTCGTCGACGGCCGGGATTGCCGCTCCGGCGGGAATGACACCGCTCACGCCCGGGTTGACGATCACCGGTCCGACCGGTCCGCTCAAGCAGCCAGCCATGTTGCGTCTCCCCGTTGCGACACCGACTGGAAAGATCCTGGTGGTGGCCGTGTTCGATCCCTCGTCTGGGTCGCTCTCGGTGTTGCCGAGCTCGACGCATGATGCCACGAGCATCACGGTCGCGATTCCGTCGTTCGAGGGATCGGGACTCGCCACGGTGCCGGCAGCTTCGCTGCGTGTCAATCCGCCGTTTATCGTGTCTTACGCAATCGATCCCTCGCTTCTGGTTCCAGATTTCGACTCCGGTTTCCGCCCCGGCGTCGATGACTGGGACTTCCAACGCCAGGGGGTCTCGGCGTTTCCCGAGACAGACAAGGTCCCCGTCATCGACCCGGCTACGCCGATGGTCGCGACGTCGCTGTGGTACTTCGTGAACAAGAAGGGCAATGGCGGCAAGTTGTGGCAGCGGTTTCAGGAGGCGGCTGGGGTTCCCGAAAGCAATCGGCGCGGACTACGCTGGCAGTCTGTGGCGTATCCAGCATTTCCCGATCTCTATGCTCCCACATCACTCGCGGCGGTCACCCGCAATGCCTACCTCGGGAACGCGGCGGCCCTGGCACGGCAGGGGTTCTATGAACTCAAGGCGGCGTTCCTCGTCTCCGCAAGAAAGCCGCAGCCGGTCTTCGTCTACACTCCCACCAACCTGGTGAACCAGGAGGAGCCGCGGTACGGCATCGCCTATCGTACCGTGGGCGACGCGGTCGACCTCGCCATTCCCGATGCGCCCGGCGAGTCCTTCCGGATCACCCTCGCCGCCAGCGGCTGGACGCCGGTCACCATCACGACCATCAGCGGCAATCGATACACGGTGGATCTGGTCTCGCCGATCCAGTACGAGATCTTCGTGCGGGATGACTTGCTTGCGCCGCAATATCCGCTGGTCACGGCAGGAACGATCGGCAATGCGATTGGTTGGCCCAGCCTGACCCTGCAGAGCACCTACGGCAAGCTTGACACGGCGGCGGTGTACGTCATCAGCGACATTCTGTTGACCTGGTGGGAGTGCGCGGCCTGCCCTGATCACGGTTGGCGCACCACGGAGGTGACCCCTTCGCCGACGCAGCTGACACCCGCCTGGGATGTGCGGAAAAATTCCGACGGAAGCTGGCCGTTCGGTTCACTCTTTTCCAGGTTGTCGTCGCCCCGATCCGTAGGCAAGTACTATCAGAATTTGCTTGAGAACGGCACGACATCCAGAAGCTATGGTGCTGGGGTATACCAGGCAGTGCGAGGCGGGAGCATCCCGGCCGGTTCCACTGTTTTCGCGTGGCTTGATTGGACAACCATGACTCTCAAGAAGCTGCCGGCGACGATCCTGCCCACTCCGCTTGCCGGCAGCGTGGGAGTGCCGCTTCCAATGAAAATGCAGATCACCGGGACGGTTCCCGCCAACGTGATCTACAAGTGGGACTTCGGTGACAACAAGTCGCTCGTCCAGGTCAGCAACAACCCGAACACGCAGCACAGCTACACACAAACCGGCACTTTCCCAGTTGTGGTGCTCATGTTGGACGCTGTCACGAAGCAGCCGCTGTCGGAGGCACGTGCCGATGCGGTCATCAGCGGGGAGTCGATCCAGTTCCAGATCACCGGCACCTGGGACCCAACCACCACACCGAGCAACGGAAGCTACGCCTACACCGATTCACGGGGAGGATCGAGGGGGACCGATAGCGGGCTCGACGCGCTGTTCTTCGCGTTCAATTTCGGACCCCCCGATGAAACAATTGGGGTACTTCTCGGGATCTGGGCCCCGGCGGGACACGTCTTCGTGGCCGGTGAGACCTATGCCAAGTTCGCCCCGGGAGCCCCCACCGCTGGACAATTCCAACTGGCCCTTTCGCAGAATCAGGGCGACCCTTCGAACTCCCCGATTTTCACTCCGGGAAACGCTGGTTCGCTGAGGCTGGATACTGTCGAGCGGCTCTCCGATGGCTCGTTCCTGGCCAGCTATTCGTTCACCATCACCAATGGCGCCGGGGGGACGATCACCGGCTCCGGTGTCGGGAAGTGGCGATAGGGACTGCAGCATCGAAGGTCTCGGGCCTTCGTATTTCACGCCCTATCGCTACCGCTACTTCTTCTTGTGCTGATCGGTATCCGAAATCGTCCCCACCTCGTCGGCATCGTGATGGTGCCGCGCCGCATCCTTCTCCAGCCGGTTCCGGTCGCTCTCCTTGTCGGCATCATCGTGCTGGATGCGCCCTTCAAAGAGGCGATCCTTGCCGGCGTCGTCGTGCTTGCGAATCTTCGCTTCATCGTGGCCTGCGTGCCCGTGCTCGTCGCCCTTCTTTTCGACGGCCTCGGCGGCGGTGGCGGAATGATCCAGCTTCTTGTCGCTCGCGTCATGCTTGTATGCGCTGCGGTCCTCAGACATTGATTGCTCTCATGGGTTGGTGGTAGTCAGTAGCACCTTCATCGCGCCGTTCTCGGCCGCGCTGCCAAAGGTGTCGTAGGCCTTCATGATCTCGTCGAGCTTGAAACGGTGGGTCACCAGCTTGGCGGGCTCCAGTTTGCCCGAGAGCACCACCTTGAGCAGCAGGGGGAGGGTGACCGTGTCGACCAGCCGCGTGGTGAGCGCCATGTTGCGATCCCACAGTTTTTCCATGTGGAATTCCACCGGCTTCCCGTGCACGCCGATGTTCGCGATTCGCCCACCGGCCGCGACGATCTCCTGGCAGATAATCAACGTCGCTGGGGTGCCGACCGCCTCGATCGCGACATTGACACCTTCGCCACCGGTGAGGTCCTTCACTCGTACCACGGCGTCTTCCTTGCCGCTGTTGATCACCTCGCTGGCACCAAACGACTTGGCGACCTCGAGGCGGTGATCATCGAGATCGATCATGATGATCTTCGCCGGCGAATAGAATTGCGCCGTGAGCAGCGCCGCCATGCCGATCGGCCCGGCGCCGACGATCGCAACCACATCGCCCGGCTTGACCTGACCGTTCAACACGCCACACTCGAAGCCGGTAGGAAGGATGTCGCTCAGCATCACCATCGCCTCATCGTCAGCCTCGGCCGGGATGTGGTAGAGGCTTCCGTCGGCATGCGGGATTCTCGCGAGCTCGGCCTGGGTGCCGTCGATGATGTTGCCGAGGATCCAGCCGCCGTCGCGACAGTGCGAGGGCATCCCGCGCCGACAGTTGTCGCATTTGAGGCACGCGGTGACGCACGAGATGATGACCTTCTCGCCCACCTTGAACTCCGTCACTGCTGCACCGACCTCCTCGACGATGCCGATCCCCTCGTGGCCGAGGATGCGGCCGTTGGTGACGGCGGGGAGATCGCCCTTCATGATGTGCAGATCGGTTCCACAGATGGTGGTCATCGTCATCCGCACGATGGCGTCGGTGGGCTTCAGGATCACCGGGCGTGGCGCATCTTCCCAGCCGCGCTTTCCGGCGCCGTGGTAGACGAGTGCCTTCATGGTCTTGGGAGAGCCGCTGCTTGGCTTTGATGGCCGAATTGCGGATGGAGTGACGATCGTCATTTGAGCAGCCTTGGTTGGATGATGCCGCCCTGAATTAGGGGTCAGAGGGGTACCGATCCGCTATCGCTCGATGGAGCGAGAGAGGGACTCGCTCCCCATGGTGGGCGCTCGGGGCCGCGCACTTCGCCGCGAGCAGCACGTCAGGATGGCGTGTCGTGCAGTGGTGCCACGACGTCCACCACAGAGACGTGTGCGGCCTCCTCGCCGTCTCCGCGGACGACACACCAATACGGGAGATCGAGATGACGTTGGACACCAAGGCGGGTGCGGTGGCCCTCGGCAGCATGTGGGCTGGGGGAGTCTTGCTCGTTGGTCTCGCCCACATGGCCTGGCCGAGTTACGGTGGTGCGTTTCTGGACCTGACCGCTTCGATTTACCCGGGCCTTCACCCGGGCAACGGTGTCGGCAGCGTCGTGGTCGGGGCGCTGTATGGTCTCGTCGACGGCGCCGTCGGCGGAGCGGCATTCGCGTGGCTCTACAATTGGGCGAGTCGGCCGACTTCCAGTGCGTCGTCCGTTCGCTAAGCACGCTTGGTGCGATCGAGGGCCGAGCTCGCGCTCAGCGCTTCGTTCTGCCCCGAACCGCGATCCATGCCACGAGGGCGACGAGCACGACGAGCAGGACTGGCATCCATGCTCCGCCGTAGCCGTGCATCCAGCCATTTCCACTGCCAGGGCCGCTTCCCATCATGCCGCTCCCGACACCGCCTTGGGGTTGATTGGATCCTGCGCAGGCGGCCAGCATCAGTGCGCTGGTCGCGAGCACGGCAGCACAGATTCTTCGGATGGCAATCGGTTTCATGGTGATGCTCCTTGAGTGAACCCTCGCCAGCATCAACTCGGTATACGTGATAGCACTGTCTGGTAATAGATCAGTACTCGATTGCACCGGCACTCACCATCGCTCGAAAGGCTGATCCCGGCCGGCGTCGAACGACACGACGATCTTCACGGAGCTTGGAGCCCACCGATGACCACCGCACCCTGGCTGTCCCTCCTGCCCCCGTTGCTCACCATCGCCATCGCGATCTGGTCGAGGAAAATCATTCCGTCGCTGCTCGCCGGGTTGCTGCTGGGCGGCTATCTGCTCGATATGCGAGTCACCGGCGGTTTTGAAGTCGCTGTCGACCAGATTGTCAGCACCCTCACCGACAAGAGCAACCTGCAGGTCCTGCTGTTCCTCTACCTGTTCAGCGGCCTGATGGGCATCATCAAGAAATCAGGCGGCATTGAGGCGTTCTCCTCCCTGGCAGGCAAACACGTCACCAGCGAAAAGGGCGTGTTCTATCTGTTGTGGGCGCTGATTCCCGTCACCTTCATCGACTGCGGCTTCCGAGTCGTCGGTGCCGGGTCGATCGTCCGTCCCCTCGCCGAAAAGCAGAAGATCGCCAGCGAGCGCCTGGCATTCATGCTCAACAACACCGCGAGCCCCATCGTCGAGCTGATCCCCCTCGCCACGACGTTCATCGGCTTCAACATCGCCATCATCACGCTCGGCCTGAAGAGTGCCGGGGTCGGGGATCAGTTCAACGCCTACTCCATTTGGCTCAAGGCAATTCCGCTCGAGTTCTTCAGCCTGGCGATCATCCTGATCACCTTCCTCTCGGTGTTCTTCAATGTTCGACGTGGCCAGAAGGGCCATACCACGCACGCCTCTCACGCGAAGCCTGCCGAATCGCCGATGACGATGGAAGCTGTCGAGCCCGTGATCGCACCACGACTCGTGAATCTGGTCTTTCCGATGCTGACAGTGATCACGCTGAGCATGTTCTTCTTCTGGTACTTCGGCGCGAAACGATCGACTAACTCCTCCGTGATCAGCGCGATCACGAATGGCGACCCGAACCGGGCGATGTTGGTGGCCCTCTTCATCGCGCTCTTCATCACAGCCACCTGCTACGCGTTCCAGAAATACGGCATCAAAGAGATCACCTCCGATATCATCTCCGGTGGCAACGAGATCATTCCGACATTGGCGATTCTGGCCATCGCGTGGCCTCTCGCCTCCGTCTCGCAAGCGCTCGGCCTGAACACGTTCATCGAGCACGTCATCGGCAGTTCGCTGCCGGTCTGGAGCGTGGCAGTGACGCTCTTCATTCTCTCAGCGACCGTGACCTATTTTATCGGCTCCGGATGGGGCGCTGCCTCGCTCATCATGCCGTTTGCCATTCCGCTGGCTGTGTCGGTGGGAGCCGGCATCCCGCTCTGCGTCGCTGCTGTCATCACCGGTGGCACATTCGGCGATGTCACCTCACCGGTGGCCGGGATGACCAACATGTCATCGCGCATCGCCCACGCCGACCACGCGAAGTATCTGCGATACGCCGCACCCTATAACTTCGGCGCTGCAGGGATCGCAATCATCCTCTACGTGGTGGCTGGGCTGTTGTCGTGACCCACACTCCCAGACCTTCCGTGCCTCCTCCCGGCACTTCCACGCGAACCGATCCGCCGCCGCGGGGTATCCCTGCGCATGACCGCGGCTCTCTCGCCTCAGCGGGGCAGCGCCGTCGGACACCGAATCAGGAGGGGGGACCATGCGACATAGTGTCATCGGGCTCGTGCTCTGGCTGGCAGCGGCCCTCGCCGTCGGCTTGATCGGCTCCCAGTTCATGCCGGGCGAGTGGTACGCCTCGCTGGTCAAGCCATCATGGAATCCACCGAGCAGCCTGTTCGGGCCGGTGTGGACCATCCTCTACTTGCTCATGGGTGTCGCCGCGTGGCTGGTCTGGCGCCAAGCCGGCTTTGCGGGCGCGCGCCTCGCCTTGTCGCTCTTCATCGTCCAGCTGGTCCTCAACGCGCTCTGGTCCTACCTCTTCTTCGGCCGGCAGCAGCCGATGATGGCCTTCATCGAAATTATCGTGCTCTGGTGCGCGATTCTCGGCACCGTCGTCTCCTTTTGGCAGCTGCGGCCGACCGCTGGTGCATTGCTCCTCCCCTACCTCGGCTGGGTCTCGTTCGCCTCGGCACTCAACTACCAGCTCTGGCGACTCAATGCCTAGCCACGCGCTGGATCAGATGCGGCACACGAGTTGACGATGGATGCTGCCTCACGCTCGACGCCATCAACAGTGCTGCTCACAGGCGCCACCGGGTACATCGGCGGACGGCTGGTGCGCCTGCTGGAACGAGACGGCTACACTGTGCGCTGCATGGCTCGCCGACCTGAAGCGGTCTTGTTGACTGAGCACTCCGCCACGGAGGTCGTTGCCGGTGATGTGCTCGACCGCACCAGCCTCGATGACGCACTGCGCGGAATGGAGGCTGCCTACTATCTGGTCCACTCCATGGGATCGAGCGGCTCGTTTGTGGAGGCCGACCGGCAGGCAGCGCGCAACTTCGCCGCGGCAGCGAAGGGGGCCGGTGTACGGCGCATCATCTATGTCGGGGCGCTGGGCAGCGATGACGAGACGCTCTCGCCCCATCTGCAGAGCAGGCAGGAGGTGGGCGAGATCCTGCGAGAGTCCGGCGCGCAGGTCATCGAACTGCGCGCGTCGATCGTCATCGGGGCGGGGAGCTTGTCGTTCGAGATGATCCGCGCCCTGGTGGAACGGCTGCCATTCATGGTGACGCCGAAATGGGTTGGCGTGCTGGCGCAACCGATCGCGATCGATGACCTGCTGCAGTACTTGCTCGCGGCGCTGCGACTGCCTGCCACAAGCAACGTGACCTATGAGGTCGGCGGCACCGATCGCGTCTCCTACGCTGACATCATGCACGAATATGCCCGCCAACGCGGCATGCACATCCGCATGCTTCCTGTCCCGATTCTCTCGCCCCGCCTCTCTTCGCTGTGGCTGGGTCTGGTGACACCGCTCTATGCGCGCGTCGGGCGGAAGCTCATCGAAAGCATCATCCACCCCACCGTTGTGGAGGACGACCGCGCTCTCCAAGCATTCGCGATCCGACCGATGGGCATCACGGCAGCCATCGCCCGCGCGCTCTCGCGCGAGGATCGCGAGTTCGCCGAGACGCGGTGGTCGGATGCCATGTCGGCTTCTGGCGAGCCGCAATCGTGGGGTGGAGTGCCATTCGGCACGCGGCTGGTGGACTCGCGGACCGTGACGGTGCAGGTGCCTGCAGCGGCCGCCTTCGCACCGATTCAGGCGATCGGCGGAACACGTGGATG
Source organism: Gemmatimonadales bacterium (assembly GCA_039915645.1). Taxonomy (GTDB): domain Bacteria; phylum Gemmatimonadota; class Gemmatimonadetes; order Gemmatimonadales; family GWC2-71-9; genus Palsa-1233. The sequence continues at coordinate 20,974 of JBDSMX010000100.1, forward strand.
GTATGGCTGGGGTTGGTTGTGGCGGATCCGCGGATGCCTCGACATGCTGGTTGGTGGCGTGGGGATGCGACGTGGTCGGCCGCATCCCACTCGGCTCCGAGTCTGTGACACGCTCGATTTCTGGCGCGTCGAGGTCATCGAGCCCGACCGTCGGCTGCGCCTCGCCGCGGAGATGAAGGTGCCGGGCCGCGCCTGGCTCGAATTCGAGGTGGAGGGGCAGGGCGACACCACCACGATCCGGCAAACGGCGAGCTTTGACCCGGTCGGATTGTTCGGGCGAGTCTACTGGTATGCGCTCTTCCCGTTGCACCAGCTGGTCTTTGCAGGGATGTTGCGGGGAATCGCGCGGGAAGCAGAGAGAATGACTCCCCCACTCCCGAGGCCCACCGGAGCTCGCCATGCCTGACATCATTTCCGGAGATCGCCTCCGCTTTCTCTTCAATCGACTTCGCGACAAGCTGTGGGTCAGGCCGGTCGTGGTCTGCCTGATCTCGATCGCCGCGGTCTTTGCCGCCAAGGTCGCTGATGGCACCTCATTGGCGGAGCATGTGCTCGAAGTTGCGCCCGAGTCGGTCGAGTCGCTGCTCTCGATCATGGCCGCCAGCATGCTGGTGATCGCCACATTTTCGCTGGGCTCGATGGTGTCGGCCTACGCCTCAGCGGGCAGCACCGCGACGCCGCGGGCCTTCGCCGTGGTCATCTCCGATGATGCCTCGCAGAACGCGCTGTCGACCTTCGTCGGGGCGTTTATCTTCAGCATCGTGGCGATCACCGCAGTCAAGAATGACTACTTCGGTTTGGGCGGCCGCTTCGTTCTCTTCGTGCTGACGGTGCTCGTCTTCGGCATCGTCATCATGACCTTTCTTCGCTGGGTTGACCGCATCGTGCGGCTCGGACGGATGGGGTCGACTATCGACAAGGTCGAGAATGCGACGGCCGGGGCGCTGACGCGACGACGGGACGCCCCCACCCTCGGCGGCGTGCCAATCGGCGATGCATCTCGCGGCCGCCCCGTCTTCGCCGCCACCGTGGGGTATGTGCAGCACGTCAACGTCGCCGCGCTCCACGCCTGGGCGGAGGAGGTTGATGGGCGGGTCGTGATCGCCGCGCTGCCAGGCGCGTTCGCGGCACCGGACAAAGCGCTCGCCTATGTGACAGGCCGCGCAGGCGATGATGCGGGGCGCGACACCACTCGGGTGGTCAAGGCCTTTCAGGTCGGAGGCGATCGCCTCTTTGACGACGACCCGCGATTCGGTCTCGTGGTCCTCTCCGAAATCGCCGTCGTGCGCTGTCGCCCGCCGTCAATGATCCGGGCACGGCAATCGATGTGATCGGGACACTGGTGCGCCTCTTTGCGTTCTGGAATGAACCCGCTGCGGGCGAGTCGGAAGCGGGGCCGAAGTACGACCGCGTCGAAGTGCCGATGCTTGCGCTCGGCGACATGTTCGATGATGCCTTCACCGCGATCGCTCGTGACGGCGCCGGGACGGTCGAGGTCGCGGTCCGATTGCAGAAGGCGCTGCGCACGCTGACGTCGATCGGCGGTGCGGAAATGCAGGCGGCCGCTCGGCGTCACGCGCAACTGGCATGCAAGCGCGCCGAAAATGGGCTCGACCTCGAAGAGGACGTGGCAGCGGTGCAGCAGGCGGCAGCCGGCTCGACGGTCCGTGGAGACAAGGCACCGTAGTCCCAGTCCGCGCTTGCACTTTCTCCGTTTGGTGCGTAGCTGTAAGTGTTCCCCCTCCCCAAGCTGGAGCTCCCCATGAAGCGCCTCACCACGCTCCTCGCGGTGGCGGCCTCGTTGGTCCTGATCGCCGCGAGCCCTCGCCCCGCTCCCGTGCCGAACGGTCTCGCGCTGACGCCCCCGATGGGGTGGAACAGCTGGAATCACTTCGGCTGTGATGTGAGCAGCGAGCTGATTCGCGAGACCGCCGATGCGATGGTCGCGAGCGGAATGCAGGCTGCCGGCTATCGCTACGTCGTGATCGATGATTGCTGGCAAGTCGGCCGTGATGCCACAGGCCGCATTGTCGCCGACTCGACCCGCTTCCCCGAGGGGATGAAGGCGCTCGCCGATTACGTCCACTCCAAAGGCCTGCGCTTCGGCCTTTATACCGATGCCGGTCACAAGACCTGCGAGGGCCGACCGGGGAGCTACGGCTTCGAAACGATCGACGCGAAGACCTACGCCGAGTGGGGGGTCGACTATACCAAGATCGACTGGTGCAATGCGGGAGGGATCGATGCGAAGGCGCAGTATGCCAAGATCCGCGATGCACTGGCGCACAGCGGAAGACCGATCGTCTTCAGCATCTGCGAGTGGGGGAGCAACCAGCCGTGGGAATGGGCCGGCAATGTCGGCAACCTCTGGCGCACCACGGGCGACATTGAGGACAGCTGGAATAGCGTGATGTCGATTCTCGATCTGTCGTCGCAGTACTGGTCGGCCGCGGGGCCGGGGCACTGGAACGACCCCGATATGCTCGAGGTCGGCAACGGCCATATGACGAACGATGAGTACCGGGCGCACTTCTCGCTCTGGGCGATGATGGCGGCGCCACTCATCGCGGGGAACGACCTGCGCGAGCTGACGACCGACACCAGGCGGGCCAAGGCGATCCGGGAGATTCTCACCAACAGCGACGTCATCGCCGTCGATCAGGACTCACTCGGCGCACAGGGGAAGTTGGCGCAGAACTGGCCGACCGAACTTCAGGTCTGGACCAAGCCATTGAAGGATGGCTCGGAGGCGGTGGTGATGCTCAACCGCGCGTCGGTTCCCACGATGATGCACGTCAACTGGGATCGGATCGGGATCAAGACCGATTCGGCCTCGGTGCGCGATCTCTGGTCCCACACCGAGAAGGGCACCATCCGGGGGCGCTACGAAGCGATGGTCCCGGCGCACGGTGCGGTGATGCTGCGGGTCACGCCGGCGCGACGGCCGTGAAGGTGCGACTCGCTCGAATCATCGTGCTCAGCGTGCTGATTGCGCCGGCGGTCTCAGCACAAATTGTTCAGACCGAGCAGTCGAGTGGCACCAAGGCGCTTCTGATCGCCGTGAGCCCGGTGAACGAGCGTGTGGTCTGGGCCTCAGGCACAGGAGGTACCTGGGTTCGCACGGTGGATGGCGGAGCCACCTGGCAGACGGGCGTGGTGCCCGGCGCCGATTCGCTGCAGTTCCGCGATGTGCACGCGGTGGATGCTGATCACGCCTGGTTGTTGAGCATCGGGCCTGGCTCCGCTTCGCGGATCTACATCACTCGGGATGCCGGCGCGCACTGGACGGAACAGTATCGCACGCCGGAGCCCACCGGGTTTTTCGATTGCATGGACTTCTGGAATGCCAAGCGCGGACTCGCCATCGGCGACGAGATCGGTGGTCGGATCCAGTTGCTGCGCACCGAAGACGGTGGCGATCATTGGAATCTCGTCCCCGCCGCGGCGCTACCCGCAGCACAACCGAAGGAGGGGAGCTTTGCGGCCAGCGGGCTCTGCCTGATTGCCCGGTCGGGTGGGCGTGCGTGGTTCGTGGCCAGTGCATCGCCGACTGGCCGAGTCTTTCGTACGGCGGACTTTGGCAAGCATTGGTCGGTCGACACCTTGCCGATCACCACGACGGATGTCGTCGGACCCAACTCGATCGCTTTCCGCGACGCACGTCACGGCATGGTCTTCGGCGGCGGCCCCGACGGCGCCGTGCAGTCGGCAGTGACCGAGGATGGTGGAGCACACTGGACCCCGCGTGGCCGGCCGGGCGTCGACGTGTTCGGCGGTGTGTACGTACCCGGTACCAGGACAGCCACCGTGGTGGTGGTGGGCCGGAAGGGGGCAGCGTGGTCGCGGGATGAGGGGATGACTTGGACCACACTCAACGACTTCAACTATTGGTCGGTAGGGTTTGCATCGCCGAACGCCGGGTGGGCCGTCGGCGTGGGTGGACGGATTTCGAAGCTGTCAGGGTTTTAGGGGGCGTCACGCGGCAGGGGCGAGCATACTTCGCCCGAATGGACCGCCAAGGCGATGTCGTTCGCGCTGTGGCAGTCGGGGGTGGCGGGGTATCAGCCGTAGGGCATGGCTTTCACTCACTCGATGAGGCAACGAATGGCTCTTCCGGTTGAAGGCAGCGCGCCCGGTGACTTCGATTTCGTCATTGGCGACTGGTCGGTGAAGCATCGCAAGCTGAAGGAACGGCTGACGGGCTGCGACGAGTGGATCGAATTCGATGGCCTGTCGAGCACGGAGAAGGTGCTGGGTGGATTCGGCAACATCGAAGACAACCAGCTCTTTCTGCCCGAGGGGGCGATGCGCGCGGTCGCGCTTCGTTCCTACGACGCGGAGCGCGGTCTGTGGTCGATCTGGTGGCTGGATGGACGCTTTCCCGGTGCGCTCGACGTCCCTGTGGTCGGCCGCTTTGTCGATGGCGTGGGCACCTTCCTTGCGAACGACGTCCTCAACGGCACGCCGATCACGATGCGCTTTGTCTGGACCGTGCCCGCGGCTGACTCACCGCGGTGGGAGCAGGCGTTCTCTGCCGATGGTGGAGCGACCTGGGAGACGAACTGGACGATGGAATTTTCACGCGAGGACTTCCGGTGATCAAGAGCATTGTGCGCTTCGCGATGTGCACGATTCTACCCTGCGCAATAGGATGGACCTCCATGTCGGCACAGTCCCCCCGGGATTCCCTCGTCGAGCTCGTCACGCCCACCGGGACGCTCCACGGCTCGCTCCTCGTCCCGGCGCACGCGACACCCGTGCCGGTGGTGCTGATCATCGCGGGTTCGGGGCCGACCGACCGGAATGGCAATTCCGCGGCGCTTCAGGGCAAGAACAACAGCCTGTTGTTACTCGCCGAGGCGTTGGGGGACGCCGGGATTGCCTCGTTGCGCTATGACAAGCGCGGCATCGCGGCCAGTGCGGCGAGTATGCGGAGTGAAGCCGATGTGCGTTTCGACAACTACATCGCGGACGCCGAGGGCTGGGTGGCACTGCTGCGCGCCGACCACCGCTTCTCCACGGTCACCATCGCCGGGCACAGCGAGGGCTCCCTGATCGGGATGGTTGCGGCGAAGCGGGCCGGGGTCGATGGCTATGTCTCGATCGCCGGTGCCGGTCGCGCTGCCGCCGACATCCTCCGCGAACAGCTGAAGCCGCAACTGCCACCGGCGATGTTCGAGGCGAGCGATTCGGTGCTGCGGGAGTTGGAAGCCGGTCGCGTGCAGACGGCGCTGCCAGCTGCCGTGTCGGGCGTGCCCGGGTTGGCGAGTCTCTTTCGCGTAAGCGTCCAGCCCTACCTGATCTCGTGGTTCAAGGACAAGCCCGCGGTGGAGATCGCCCGGCTCACGATTCCGGCGCTGATCATCCAGGGCTCCACCGACATCCAGGTCGGCGAGGTGGACGCACGCGCGCTGGCCGCGGCGAAGCCCGACGCAAAGCTGGAGATCATCGAAGGGATGAATCACATCTTCAAGCTTGTCCCCGCCGATCGGGCGACGCAGGTCGCCTCCTACACTGATCCGGCGCTGCCCATTGCCCCGAAGCTGCCGGCGCTCATCGCGGCGTTTGTGACGGCGCTGCCCACGGGAGCTAGTCATTAGCTGGGTGCGCCGCCAGGCTACGCCCGCTTGCTGATTGCCCGCTTCCTCGTCCGCGAGCGCCTTGGCGTCGGCGTTGGCACGACTTTCAGGGTGAGCCCGAGTGCCAAAATCACCCGCAGCACCGTGCTCCATTCCGGGTTACCGGAGGCGGAGAGCGCCTTGTAGAGCGATTCGCGGCCGAGGCCGGTCGCCCGCGCGATCTCGGTCATCCCCTGCGCGCGCGCGATGTCGCCAAGCACAGCGGTGAGCAGCTGCGGATCGCCGTCCTCGAGCGCGGCCTCGAGGTAACCCGCCCTTTCGGCTGGGGTATGGAGGTAGTCGACTGGATCGAAGCGGGTGACCGCGGGATGCTTCGTCATGGTATGTCGCTCACAATTGATTGGCGGGTGCGGTGAGGTCGCGCACCGCGGCGAACCAGG
>JBDSMX010000103.1:0-38205 GCA_039915645.1 Gemmatimonadales bacterium
ATAGACGTCCGGCAGCCTGCTCTCGATCGCCCCGGCAATGACATCGGCGACCTGCTCGGCCGTCTGGGAATTCGGGAAGGAGCGTGAATCCGGGCCGCCTCCGAGTGCATTGAGTCCGAAATCGGTCTGCACGATCCCCGGCGACACCAGCGTGAACTGAATTCCCGGATGAGTAGTCTGTACTTCTTCGCGGAAGGTTGCGGTGAGCGCGTTGAGAAAGTGCTTGGCGCCCGAATAGGCCGAGCGGAACATCGCCATCGGGATTCGCCCGAGCATGGAGGAGATATTGATCACCTGTCCCGTGCCGCGCTCCTTGAAGTGCGGCAGGACTTCCTGCATGCCGTAGAGCGCCGACTTGATGTTGACCTGCACCACGTGGTCGATGTCCTCATCCGTCAGTGCCGACGGCACCCGTGTGATTCCCTGACCAACGTTGTTGATCCAGACATCAACCTGGCCGAAGCGCGCCAGTGCCGCAGCCACGACCCCGCGGACTTCGGCGCGATTGGTGACATCCGCCACCACCGCCAGCGCATTGGCACCGCACTCGGCCGCGACCGCCTCAAGCTCTTCACGCCGCCGCGCCACCAGCACGACTTTGGTGCCACGCCCTGCGAGGAGTCGGGCGGAGGCCGCCCCGATTCCTCCACTTGCACCAGTGATTACCACGACTCGCTGATTCATTTCGCATCACCCTCCGGCTGGTCAGGCGTGAGACACATTGCCTCGCGGCCCTCGGGAACGGAACCCTGTTCCCTGCGTTTCCGCTATCCCTCCCGGCAGGATAGACTTCCTCGACGACGCTTGCCTCTGCCTCAACTCGGGAACCGCCATGCGCCCCACCCCGGCCGAGTACAACCCGTACTTCGAACGCTACATCTCGCTCGTCCTCGTCGACAAGGTGGTGCCGATCCTGGTCAGCCAGGTGACGCCCCTGCGGGAATTGTTGCGCAACCTTTCGGACGATCGGGCCGGCTTTCGCTACGAGCCGGGCAAATGGAGCGTTCGCGAATCGCTGGGCCATCTCATCGATACCGAGCGGGTGTTCGGCTATCGCGCGCTCTGGGCTGCCCGAGGCTGCACCGAAGCGTTGCCGGGCTTCGAGCAGAACGATTTCACGGTGGTGGCCAAGCACGACAGCTGCGCCATTGGCGAACTCGTCGATGAGTTCACGGCACTGCGCGAAAGCCATATCCACATGTTCAACCATCTCCCGACCGAGGCCTGGGCCCGATCCTGCACCGCTGGCGGCAATCCGCTTTCGGTCCGGGCGGCGGCATTCATCATGGCGGGTCACCTGATCCACCACACCGCGATATTTCAGGAGCGCTACGGCCTATGATCGCTTTTCTCGGAACCGGCTTGCTCGGCGCGAACTTCGTCAGGGCGCTGCGCCGGCGGAAGGAAGAAGTCCACATCTGGAATCGAACCGCGGGCAAGGCCGAGGCACTGGCGACTGAAGTTGGCGCGACGGCATACACCGATCCGGCCGACGCGGTGCGTGGCGCGACCCGAGTACACCTCACGGTGTACGATGACGACTCGGTGGATGCCGTGCTCAAGGAGGCCGAAGCGGGACTGGCCCCCGACTGCATCATCGTGGATCACACCACCACGTCACCAGCACCGACCCTCGCGCGAATCAATCGCTGGGCCGAGCGCGGAATTCGCTTCCAGCACGCGCCGGTATTCATGGGCCCACCCAACGCCCTTGAAGGGACCGGGACGATGCTCGCGTCCGGCGATCGAGCGACCTTCGACATGGTCTCTCCCGCGCTCACCGAGATGACCGGCACGCTGGTATACCTCGGCGCCGATCCGATCCGTGCGGCCGCGATCAAGCTGATGGGGAATCTCTTCCTGATCGGGATGACGGCCGGCATCGCCGACATGTTTGCGCTGGGCGACGCCCTCGGCGTTGCGCCCGGCGATGCGACGCAACTCTTCGACTGGTTCCCGATGGCGACGATGGCGCAGGGCCGCGCCGCGAAGATGCGCAGTGGCGATCTCAGCCACCCGAGCTGGACGCTCGAGATGGCGCGCAAGGATGCCCGGCTGATGATCGAGTCGGCTGAAGCGCACGGAGGCCGGCTCGCCACGATTCCGGCGGTTGCCGCCGAGATGGACCGCTGGATTGCGGCGGGAGACGGACAGAAGGACTGGATGGTGATCGGCAGCGGTACATCGAAGTAATGCAATCGGCGCGCAACCCTGGAGGCTCCGCCATGTCGACCGGCCCTGATACCATCCCTTCACGCAGAGATTTCCTGGCGTCCGCCGCGAGCGCTGCGGCCTTCGTTGCCCTTCCCTCGCGCGTAGCCCGGCCCACGGCGTCGGAAGCGGGAGAATTGCCGATCCTGGGTCGTGGCGATTTCCGCTACACGATGGACCATCACTGGGCCAAACTCCCGGCCGGCAAACGATTCGGCTACACCCACGGCATCGTGGAGGATCGTGCCGGGCGTTTCTACATCGCCAACCAGAGCGGCGACGCGATTGCCATCTTCGACGGGGCGGGCAACTTTCTCTCGTCGTGGGGCCAGGCCTATGCCAAGGGTGCACACGGCCTGCGACTCTCGGAAGAAAGCGGCACCGAGTACCTCTATCTCGCCAACACTTCGCTGGCGCAGGTGGTCAAGACCACCCTCGATGGCGACGTGGTCTGGCAAGCCGGTCGTCCCTATCTCGCTGGGGTCTACGCCCCGGACCGCGCCTACAGCCCAACGGAATCGGTGGTCGGTCCCAACGGGCTGCTCTATGTGGCGGATGGGTACGGCCAGTCGTGGATCCACATCTACGACAGCAAGGATGGCAAGTATCTCGATTCCTTCGGAGGCCGCGGCAGCGAACCGGCCAATCTCAAGCAGCCGCATGGCATCTCGATCGATACCCGGAGCGGGACACCGCTGCTCCAGGTGTCGGATCGGGGCAACGTGCGAATCGTGAACTTCACGCTCGAAGGGAAGTATCTCGGCGAGGTGCTCACCCGGGCCGACCTGCGTTTCCCTTGCACCTCGTTGCATCGTGGCGAGCTGATGTATGTGCCCGACCTCTATGCGCGGATTTCGATCTTCGACAAGGCCAACAAGAAAGTCGCCGACCTGGGCGACTATCTCGAAGGGAAACCGTTCCAGTCGGAGGCCGATTTCGGCACGACCTATCCCGACCTGAAGGGCTACCCGAACGTTCCGGCGTCGAAGCGGCTGCAGGACCACTTCATCTCGCCACACGCACTCTGGGTCGACCGCGCCAGCAACATCTATGTGGTCGAGTGGATCGAGGACGGCCGGGTCACCAAACTCACCAAGGTCTGACGCTCAGGGCGACTTCGCGAGGTAGGCCGCGCGGATCGCCGACGCCGTCTTGTGGGCCCCGGTGTGACTCCACCCCGGGGGCATCACCAGATAGGCGATCTTGTTCCGCAAACCGGGCGCCTGCTTCACATCGCGCGCCAGTGCCACCAGCTCCCCGAAATAGAAGTCGCGAAAGCTCCCCACATCGATGGGGCGCGTCACGCCGTACTCCGGCGGCATCGTGATTTCCTCGTGCTGCAGGGTGCCGAAGGCGCGATCCCATACATTCAGCAGATTGCAGAAGTTGGTGTCGATGTAGAGCGGGTTGCGCGCGTGATGAACCCGATGATGCGACGGCGTGAGAATCAGCTTGTTGAGCGGACCGAGTCGACCATCGCGCAGGAGGTGCTCCCCCGCGTGGATGAAGGTTCCCCAGAAGCCGTCGATGAACATGATCAGGAAGAGCAGTGGTGGCGACACGCCAAGCAGGATGCAGGTCGAGGTCCGGACAATGTCAGCGTACGGCGCCTCGAGAAAGAAGTGCGCCTGACTCACGAAGAGATTCATCGTCTCCGGGGCGTGGTGGGTGCTGTGGAGGCACCAGAGCAGCCTGACCTTGTGGGCGAGATAGTGGTAGAAGAAATGCCCGAGTTCCCAGACCACGTAGCCGTAGAGGATCCAGTACCAGGTGATCCGGCTCTGGAAGATCGCGTACGGCGAGAAGAGGCCGATGCAGAAGGCGAGCGCCGCAATCGAGATGAAGGTACCGAGCACGCGATTGAGCACATAGGTGAGGAAGATCACCTTGTACTCGCGCACCTTGAAGTTCTTCTCGATCAAGGCGCGAACGACTTCGAATACCAGCAGCAGTGGCAGCAGCGGCCCGATCGCTCCGGTGAACCCATCCCAGGTCCGCAGGCGACTGTAGTCGTGCGCCGCCGCCATGTCGATCCAGGACTGCACCCCGAAGAAGCCGATGAACTCGTGCCAGATCACGATGAAGGGATGCATCAGGAGTTCGACCTCAGCTCATCGGGATTCGGTCGTCCTACCACGATGCCGTCGGCATCGGCCCAGAGCCAGTCTCCGGGCTTGAAGCGTACTTCTCCGAAAGTGACCTCACCACCGGCCTCGGATGAATCTCCCGATTCGCCGCGACGCGGGACGGCCGCGAGCGCCCGCAGCCCGACTGCGATACCAGCCGTGAGCGCAGTGTCACGCACCGCGCCATTGACCACGACGCCGACCCAGCCGTTCTGCAAGGCCAGCTGGAGCGATCGTTCCCCCACCAGCGCGACCACGAGCGAGCCACCGCCATCGACGACGAGCACCCGCCCTTCGCCTGCGCTCTCGAGGGCGCGCCGCACGGGCCTGTAGTCCTCGTGCACGGCGAGGGTTGCGATCGGCCCGGCAAACCGCCGCGCCCCGCCAAAGTCGATCAGCGGCGCATGCACCACCTGCACACCGCCGGGATGATCGTCGGCGAGATCGGCGGTGGCCCACTCGGGTTGGCTCATGGCTTCAGCACCGTCCACTCCACCAGGTTCAGGAGGTTGCCAATCTCCTCCGCCGAAGATGTCGTGTAGGCGAAGCAGCCCTCGGCGCCGTCAGCTGTCATCCCGGCAAATTTTCCCACGGTCGTGCGAACCCATTCATCCCGGGCGTACTGCCGTCGCAGGCACAGCTGGACGTGATACGGCTTCCCGAGCACCAGCGGCTTGAGTGCGCCAGCTCGCGCCCGCCGGACCGCTCGCTCCGCCGCCAGGCGCAATTGCCGCTGCACCCTGGCAGGCGACTGGGTAATCGCTGCGGAACCCGAGACCGCCGTTTTTACCGTCACCGTTTCGATCGGGCCCAGCATCGAGACCGTCTCGGCGGTCAGGGCGTCGTCGCCCGCCGCGAGCAGGAAGGGAATTCCCATCTCACCACCGATGAACGCGGCAATGCCGGCCTCGTTGAGCGCCTTGCCATTGATGGTGAACGAATCGAACGCGTAACTGTGAGCGATCACGCCGGGAGAGCCGGCATTCGCGTGGGCGCCAACGATCATCATCCCGTCGACCATGGGATTGAGTCCGGTCGACATCACGATCGGCTTGGGATAGCCGCGGATCAGAATCGCGGCGGGGTCGAGCTGCTCCACCAGCACGTTCCGGAAGAGCGTCCCGCCGTGCCCTTCATTGACGATGAATTGCGTCGCGCCTCCGGCGCGAGCTCCCGCAATGACGGCGTTGAGTTCATCGGTGAGTTCTTGCCGGAATCGTTCGTGCTGTGGCGTCCCACCCCGCAGTTCAGGGCGCATTTCGGTGCCGTTCCGTACCACCGACGCCAGGCCCTCCATATCCGCAATGATGTAGACCGAAAAGCCACCTTTCTGCATATCAAGCTCGAGCTTCTTGCGGGCGAGTTGATACTCAGTCACCCCGAAGTAGGCGCCAGGTGGCGTCGTGTCCCGGGGCGCGGGCACGGTGGTCTGTGTCTGTGCCGCCAGGAGGGTCGGAATGACCCAGGCGACGGTGAGCAGCGTCGCGCGCCTCACCGGAGCACCACGCTCTCGATGGCATCGAGCAGATAGCCCATCTCGCGGGCGCTCGAGGTCACCAGGCGAAACGTGCGTGGGCCCGTCTGATCGAGCTTGAATTCCTTGAGGGCCTTGACCCCCGTCACGATGCTGTCGGGATACGATGCCCTGAGGGTGAAGTCCACGGTGTAGGGCTTCTTCATCGTGAAGGGCGGGATCTTTCCAGCGCGCTCAAGTCGGACCGCCTCCGCGGCCCCATCGTGCAACATCGCACGAACCTTGGCGGGCGAATACGTGATCGCCGCCGAGCGCCCGACCGCGCGCTTGGTCACGATCCCGACAAACTCCTTGCCGAGAATGGTGCGGGTTTCGTCGATGAGGGCATCGTCGCCACTCACCAGCGAGACGGAGACTCCCATTTCGCCGGCGATGAGCGCATTGATGCCGACCTCGTTGAGCTTGGTGCCGTTCACGGTGAAGGCATCGAATGAGTAGTTGTGCGACATCACGCCACCCATGCCCGGTCCCGCGTGCGCCCCCGTAAACATCAGCGTCCCGAAGGTGGAGTCGATCCCGGTGATCATGATGAGCGGCTTGGGAAAGCCCCGCACCAGCATCGCAGCAGTATCGAGATCCCACGGGAGCACATTCGCAAAGAGATTGCCACCGTGACCCTCGTTGACCGTGAACGATCTTGCCCCCGCGAGTCTTGCACCGCCGATCGTCGCGTTCACTTCCTTGGTGAGCAGCAACCGGAAGCGGTCCCAGTAGTCCGGGCTCGAGCGGCCTGCGTAGGCCGGGGTCTCATTCCCGGCGAGGACTTCCCGGGAATCAACCACGCTTCCCATTCCTTCCATGTCCGGGACGATGAAGACGCGGAAACCGTTCTCGTGCGGCACCCGCTTGGCGCGGAAGAGGTTGGTCCGCGCCTGCTGGGCCTCGGTCTGCGCCGAGAGCGATCCACCGAGGCCGAGGAGAAGGAGCAGGAGGAGCACTGGAAGTGGCGATTTCATTGAGGACTCCGATCGGCAGAGCGAGAAGGGGGAAGAGCAAAAGGTCCGGGTCAGGGCTATCCCAGGATCAGGAGTCGGAGTTCGGTCATCTCCTCGATGGCGTACTTGACGCCCTCGCGACCAATTCCGGACTGCTTTACCCCGCCATAGGGGAGGTGGTCAACCCGGAAACCGCTGACTTCGTTGACCACCAGGCCGCCGACCTCAAGTTGTTCGAAGGCGCGGGTGATGCGTCGCATATCGTTGGTGAACAGCCCGGCCTGCAGACCGTAGGGCGAATCGTTGGCGATCGCGAGTGCGGCTTCGAATTCGGCATACCGGCGGACGGTGACGACCGGTGCGAAGATCTCGTCGCAATTCACCTGCATCGTGCTGGTGGTGTCGAGCAGCACAGTTGGAGCGAGCATGGCTCCTTGTCGCGTTCCACCAGTTGCCACCCGGGCGCCCGCTGCGACTGCTGCCACTATCCACGATTCGGCGCGCCGGGCATTGGCCTCATCGATCATCGGGCCGATGTCGGTCGTCGGGAGCGCGGGATCGCCGCATCTCAGTGCCCCCACGGCCGAGACCAGCTGGGCCACGAACGGCTCATACACGCTCTCGTGGACCAGAATCCGCTGCGTCGAGATGCACGACTGCCCGGCGTAGGTAAAGCCGCCGACAGTGCATCGTTGCACCGCGTGGGCGATGTCGGCATCGGGCTCGACGATGACGGCCGCGTTACCCCCGAGTTCGAGGGCGACCCGCTTCATGCTGGCGCGCTCGCGAATCATCCAGCCCACGCGCGCGGAGCCGGTGAAGGAGATAAGTCGCACTCGCGGATCGTCGAGGAGCGGCGCCGCGTCTTCAACGCTGCACGGCAGCACCGAGAGCGCGCCGGGTGGATAGCCGGCGTCAGCGAGAATTTCGGCCAGCAGCAGCGTGGAGAGCGGGTCCTGTGGCGGCGGCTTGAGGACCATCGTGCTGCCGCACGCAATGGCGGGTGCCAGCTTATGGGCGGCGAGCAGCACCGGGAAATTGAAGGGTGTAATCGCACTGATCGGAGCGAGCGGGAATCGGCGCGTGATCGCCCAGCGCCGCTCGCCGTGCGGCAGGAGGTCGGTCGGCAGTGAATCGCCGCCGATGCGAGTCGCCTCCTCTGCCCCCTGCTCGAACACGAAGATCGCGCGCTCGATCTCGATTGTTGCCGATGCGACGGGCTTGCCGGCCTCGGTCGCGAGCAGTGCCGCGAATTCGTCGCGTCGCGCTCGCAAGGCCGTGGCGATGCGCCGCAGGACGGCTGCCCGGGCATGCGATGGCATCTCGGCTGCACCCGGGGCCGCGGCAACCGCTGCATCGAGCGCACGCTCGATGTCGGCGCGACTCGCGACGGCCGCATGGCCGACCAGATCGCCAGCGAATGGCGAACGAATCTCCCAGGTCGCCGCGCCAGCGAGCAGCTCACCGGCGAGCAGGAAAGGATAGCTGCGGCCTTGAGACACAGGGGCTCGCTGGATGTTTGCTGGGAAAGGGGCGTCGCGAGTGGCTGACCCGGACGGTGTGAATTCTAGCGCCGGGCCGCCCTTCTGGTAACCCCGCGCGCCAGCGGAACCAGCAGACGGTGGCTGCGCTCATACATGCTTGATCCACTCCCGGATCACGTCTTCCATCGCTCCACGGCGCGCGGTGAGGTCGGCGAGGTCGCGCACGGTGAGGATCGCGCGATCCTTGGCGAGCCACTTCAGCAACCGCTCCGGATCGGGGATCCGCACAATCGCACCTTCGCGCACCTTGGCGCCGAGATGCAGGACGATCTGAATCCCTGAAGTGGCGCGAACGTTGATCGTCGCGAACCACTCCGAGGTGCGGAAGCTGGGCGCGTTCCACTTGATCCCCTCGGCAATCGAGGAGTCCACGCCGAGCATGATGGTGCGGATCATGTCGAAGGCGGAAGTGTTGCTGTTCTTCAGCTCGGCGAGGAACTCCGTCACTGGGGCGGTACGTCCGCTCACCGGCAACTCCGTCGAAGGATCATCACAACCTCCGGCGCACGGAGGCGCCCTTGGGCCAATAGGCGAATTCCGGTTCGTACACCGCGGCCTCGAGATCGACCAGTCGATCTCGCAAGTAGGTCTGCGCGTCGGCAACCGCGGCATTGTATACCGACGGCCCGACTTCCTTGAGGAAGAAATCGAGCAAGAGCCCCGCCTCGATGTCGCTGAGCTCCGCCTCGAGATTTTCCGACAGATACCGCTTCATCGACGCGAGCGCCTGCTTCCTCGCATCATCGGTGAGTGAGAGGGGCATCGGGTCAGATCTCCCGACGGCTTGCCGCGGTCGCCGCGTCGCCCGTGTTCGGTGTGCCGGCGCGCTCGACGATCAGCAAGTGCACCTCCCGGGCCGCGACGGGCCGGTGCTCCACCCCCTTGGGCACGACGAAGCACTCTCCCTGCCGAAGGGTCACCTTGCGATCTCGCATCTCGATTGTCAACTCGCCCTCGAGCACCAGGAAGAAGTCGTCCGTGTCATCGTGGTGATGCCAGACGAATTCCCCCTGCGCCTTGACCACCATGAGGTCGTGGCCGTTGAATTGGCCGACGGTGCGCGGCTGCCAGTGTTCACTGAAGGTGGCAAGCTTTGCCCCGAGATTCACGACGTCACCGCCCATCCAGCACCTCCCTGACTTTGGTCAGCAGATCGCTCATCGCCCACGGCTTGTGGAGGAATGGCACATCCGGCTCGAGTTCGATCGACTCGTGGACTTCGCGGGCAGCATAGCCGCTGGTATACATGAACGCCACATCGATCTGGTCCCGGCGCAGCGCCCGGTAGAGCTCGCGCCCACCCATTTGCGGCATCACCACATCCGAGATCACCAGATCCAGCGCGTCGCCCAGCTCCGCGATCCGCTCCAGCGCTTCCTCGCCATCCGCAGCGGTGAAGACCTGGTAGCCGAAGCGCTCAAGCACTCGTGTGGCGGATCGTCGAATCGACTCCTCATCGTCGGCCACGAGAATCGTTTCGGTGCCCCCTCGAAGCGGAACCTCCGCCACAGCTGCTGAACCCTCTTCCGGTTGCACGATCGCCGGAAAGTACAGCCGTACCGTGGTACCCTGCCGGGCTTCACTATAGATGTTGACGTACCCCTCGTGCTGCCGCATCAACCCATAGACCATCGAGAGCCCGAGCCCGGTGCCGACGCCTTGAGGCTTCGTGGTGAAGAACGGATCGAAGACTCGCGCCAGATTCGCAGCATCGATCCCTTCGCCGGTATCACCAACGGAAACGCAAACATATCGTCCCGGCTCGCCCCAGCCCTGGGTCGCGCACCACTCCTCATCCAGCAGGCTCGAGGTGGTCCGGATCACCAGCAGGCCTCCTTGCGGCATCGCATCGCGCGCATTGGTGGCGAGGTTGAGGATGATCTGCTCGATCGCGCCGGCATCGCCCAACACACCCGGCAGTTCGGCCTCGGTTTCGACCACGACCCGGATGGTAGCCGGCAGGAGCCGGCTCAGCGTCGACTTCCACTCCTCGCAGAGACGACCGAGCGCCAACGGACGCAGGTTCACCATCTCACGGCGCGAAAAGGCCAGAAGCTTCCGCACCATTTCCGCGCCTCGTCCGGCGGCGCCCTGCAGGTCGAGTACATCCTGTCGCAGCTCGTCCTGCTCGACCGGAAGGCCCTCCGCGAGCAAGTCGCTGTTCGCGAGGATCACGGTGAGGATGTTGTTGAGGTCGTGGGCGATCCCGCCGGTGAGCTGCCCGATTGCCTCCATTTTCTGCGCCTGCCGCAACTGATCCGCCAGTTGCTTGCGGTCGGTAATCTCGGCCGAGACACCGAGCACCTGCAGGGCACTGCCGTCGCCCGGATCGAGCGGCACCTTCACGGATTCGAACCAGCGAACCAGGCCATCAACAGGAGAGGTGAGCTGTTCCTGAAAAATGCGCCGGGCACCGCCAGTCGTGATCACTTCCCGGTCCGCCGCCAGGTAGCGAGCGACCTCGTCGGGGTCGAGGTTGAAATCAGCATCGGACTTGCCAACCAATTCGGCCGGGGTCGTGCCATAGACCTCGGCCATCGCACGGTTGACGAGCGTGTATCGCCCTCCCTGGTCCTTGGCAAAGATCAGGTTGGGATTGGCATCGATGACCTGGCGCAGGAACGCCTGCTGGGCACGCAACAGGCTTGCACTTTCGCGCGTCGCATCGAGCACCCGCAGGTGCACCCGCCGATCCACCGCGGCGGCGACGAGCGCCATCGCCAGCACCAGCAGGGTGCCGAGCGCCACCGAGGCCGTGAGTGTGCTGCCGGTCAGCAGCAGGTGGCCGGCGGGAAGCCCCAGACTGTTCGTGACCGTGAAGCGAACGGCCGCCATCGCGGTGAAGTGCATCCCGACGATGGCCGCTCCCATTACGATCGCGCTGACGATCTTGCCCACCTCCGCGCCACGGGTGGCGGCAAGCCGGTAGTGGTGGGCAAGCCACAAGGCGGCTGCCGCGGCGCTGATTGCAACGGCGATCGATGCGACGACGAGCAGGGGGTCGTAAGCCGTGATCACGCTGGCCCGGAGTGATGACATCCCGAGATAGTGCATTCCCGCGATCGCGGTGCCCATCAACATCGCTCCGCCAAGGAGTGACGTGATGCCGAGCAATGGCCGGGCGGCGAAACTGAGCGCGACGAGCGATGCGGCGAACGCGACGAGGGCCGAGAGCATGACCCGGGGAATGTCGTAGCCGATTGGGACAGGGAGGGAGAAAGCGAGCATCGCCACGAAGTGCATGCTCCAGATGCCGACGCCCATTGCGAAGGCCCCCGACAACAGCCACTGCAGCCGTGCTCGACCTGCCGACACGGCCACGCGTCCGGCGAGATCGAGCGCGGTGTAGGACGCCGCGATCGCGATCAGCAACGACAGCGCTACGAGGAACGGGTCGTGTTTGCCGGGCATTCTTCCTCCCGCCGGGGGCGCGAGCCAGCTCTGGCCCTCCCGAATCTACCGCGAGCGGTCCGTGTGCGCGTCGATCCACTGCTGGATGTCGGCGAGCACCTGCTCCTTGCCCAGGTCGTGGAGCGGATCGTGGAAGTATCCCTCGTACAATTTCAGGGTCTTGTCCTGTGAGCCGCTCGTATCGTAGAAGAACTGGCTGCCGGCGGGACGAGTCGCCTTGTCGAGGGTGCCGTGGAGGATCAGGAGCGGCAGGTTCATCTGCGGGAAATCGCGCTTGAGCCGTTCATCGGCGCGTACCATCTCGACGACCGTCTGGGTTGGCTGGACTTCACCCGCAATCAGCGGGTCGCTGTTCATCGCTTCGACCACACGCGGGTCGCGCGAGAAGTCCTCGTTCTTGAGCTTGAGCACGTGAGCGTGCGGTGCCACGTGGCTCAATCCCTTCAACACTGCAAGGGCGAAATCGGGCGCCGGCACCTGGAACGCAAACGAGATGCAAATGAGCCCCGCCAGCTCCGCCTGATGCTGCAGCGTATACAGACAGGAGACGACCCCTCCGGCGCTATGCCCCATCACGAACAATGGCAACCCGGGCTCGGCGACTCGGGCCTGGGCCACCAGCATCGCAACGTCGCTGACATACTCGTCAAAACTCTGGACAAAGAAGCGCTCACCATCGGAATGCCCCCGGCCACGGAGGTCGAGGGCGTACACGGCGAGGCGATGCGCGACCAGTTGCTCTGCCACCCACTGGTATTGCCCACTGTGCGCATTGAATCCGTGTACGATCACCACGACAGCGCGCGGTGCCGCCTCAAGTGGGCGCCACGTGCGGGTGAAGATCCGGAGACCTTCGCTGCCGATGAATGAGCCTTCCCTCATCTATCGCTCCTGATGTACCGGGGGTGAAAAGCTATAACGATCGTTGCACCTTCACTCCGGGCCCGAACGGGGCGCCGACACTGGCACTGATTCCCTGCCCTGAGACGCTCAGCTCCCGGAGTCTGGGCAACCGGGCGAGATGCGCGATACCTGCGTCGGTAAGCGCCGCGACACTATCGAAGGTGACGCTTTCGAGCGACTCGATTCCGGCCAGCAGTTCCGGAGTCCGATCAGTCGCCCTCGTGTAGCTCGCGAAATATTTCCGCAAGCGAGCCAAGCCGGCAATGTGTCCCGTGGCCTCGTCACCGGTTTCGCGACAGTACATCAGTACCAGCGACTCGAGATTACTGCAACGGCCAATGTGGCGGTAGCCCGCATCCGGGAGATCAATGGGCATGAGCTCGCGCAGTGCGGGAAAGTCGGGGAGCATGGCCACCCCAGCGTCGGCCACGTTGCGGCAACTCACCGAGAGGGATTCCAGTGCCGGCATCCGGTGCATCGCCGCGAAGCCCCGGGTGCCGAGGTTCGGGCAGTGGCGCCCCCAGATGTAGGCCACGGACTGCGACCGGCTCAGCGCCTCGAAGCCGTCATCTCCAGCGGGCGCATCCTGGCAGCCAAGAAACCTCAGGCGCGGCATTGCGGCGATGTATGGCATGTGTGCATCGGTGGCATCAACACCGAGCCAGCCGAGATTCGCCAACGAAACCAGCGGTGCCATGCCTGCCGCGGTGATGCCGAGTTCCCTGGCGTCGAGATTGAGGGCGTAGAGACCGTCGAGCCCACGGAGTTGCTCGAGGCCATGATCGGTGAAAGGGCCGCGCAGCAGCAGATAATTCGGCTGGGCGTCGTAGCTGGTGATGCTCATCACCGCATCGCCACCCTGCCATCGGGTGAAAACCGGATAGTCAGACAGCGCGCCGAGGCCGGCGTCGGTCACGCCGTTGCCGCTCCGCAGCGACCTGAGTTCGGGCTTCCCGGCAAGAGCACGCAGCGCCCCGTCGCCGGTACGCGTCCACTGCAGATCCACCTGCTGCAAGCGCGCGCAACCCTGGGCATGTTGCATCCCGGCGTCGCTGGCTTGCGTCCCCGCAAGCGAAAGTATTTCAAGCCCCGGAAGCTCTCGCAATACCTCGAGCCCGCGGTCGGTCACGCCTGTCCCGCCGAGATCGAGGTGCCGGAGGTGTGGCAGTCGTGAGAGGGTGAGGACACCGGCGTCGGTGACCCCGCTCGAACCGTTCAGCTTGATTGAGGTGAGGGAGGCAATGCTTGAGAGGGCCTCGAGCATCGCGTCGGTGATCTGGCCCCCGCTCTCGAAGGTCACGGCACCGCGCTCGGCCATCTCCGCGAGCGTGGCGTTCCAGTCGCGGGACTCCTCGACGTCACCGTCGGCGAATTGCGCTCGCACGGGACGCTTCATCAGAGTGGCGGTCGCGAGGGTGAGCGATTCGCAGTGCCGCACCAGTGTCGCCCAATCTTCGAAAAGGTGCTCCCGTGCGATCAGGAACCGCGCATCGTCCATCGTGATATCGGCATCGATGTCCGGCGAGCCGGCCGCACGGCCGAGGTCGAGCTGGACGTAGCGGCGCATCCCGCGCCATTCGCGACGATGCCAGGTGAGGCCGTAGTGTCGCTCCATCGCCGCTGGGGTGCCGAGATGGTAGGCGTCGAGCAGCGCCGTCACCTTCTCGTCGAACTCGGCCCGCGCCCTGGCGCGCGCAGTGGCGAGGTCGTCAAGCATCTGTTTGAGTTCGGTCCAGCCCTGGTATCCTTGCTCGCGCGCGAGTGCGTGCTGCACATCGCGGAGGACGGACACGGAGGCTCTCGAGGGAATACCGCCGGGTGCGCTCGTCGCTCATGGTAACCTTCCTCCATGTGCCTGAAGTTCGCTGAGTACAGGCTGGAAGAAGGGTCAGCGATGGCATTGCAAACCCGACTGGATGGGAGATTCCCTTGCCGCGGACCGGTGGCGCCCCAACGCGCACTATCGGGAACATCGGTCGTCAGGCGTCGAGCGTCAAGCTATTCCAGATTCTCCTGAATGAAGGTCGGCGACAGGTGCACATCGACCTGCACCAAGGGTGTGTCACCGATGTTGCGGAACGAGTGGATTTCGCCGGCCTTGATCACGAAGATGTCGCCCGCCCCACCTTCGAACTCCACCCCGTCGACGTTCCACAGCCCGCGCCCTTCCCGCACGAACTGCACTTCATCGTAGGGATGCCGATGCGGGCCGGGACCGCGCCCCGGCAGCGCACTCAGCAGGAAGACCGAGATGTTGACATCGCCCTGCATGGCGCCAATAAACTGATAGGAGCTCCCGACGAAGGGGAGCGCCTCCTGCCTCACGTGGTGCATGTGGCCCTCGAGTGCGGTCAGTAGTTGTCCAGCAACCAGCACAATTTGATTGACATTCCCTCGACACGACTGCATCTTTTCCTGAATGAATTCTCGCGTGACCAGCCTGCACAAACACCCGATGCGCCTGGTGATCCGGGAGAGCGGACTCTCGGCGGATGTGCTGCGCGCCTGGGAAAAGCGCTATCAAGCGGTCACCCCGGCGCGCTCGGCAGGCGGGCAGCGACTCTATTCCGATGACGACCTCGTCCGCCTCTCCCTGCTGCAGCAGCTCACGACCTCCGGGCGCAACATCTCCCAGGTGGCACGCCTCTCCGCCGCCGAGCTGCGAACGATGCTGGCGAGTTCGACGGGGCAGCGATCGACCCAGTCGACCGAAACAGAAATCGACGATGCCGGCGTTGAATCGCTACTGACGCGATTGCACGCCGCCACGGCAGTGCTCGACGATCAGACCCTCGAACGCCTGCTCTGGCCGGTGGCCCTCCGACTCGGCGCGGTGGCGGCCATCGAGCGCGTAGTGGCGCCCTTTCTTCGCGAAATCGGCGCACGCTGGCACCGTCAGGACTTGAACCCTGCCCACGAGCATCTCGCCACGGCCGTCGTACAGCGTGCGCTGTACCGGCTCCGGGAAGGGACGACGCCCCCGGAAGATGCCCCGCGGATCGTGGTGGCCTCACTGCAAGGCGAGCGTCACGAGCTCGGGCTGCAGATCGTTGCCGCGGTCGCGGCGAGCGAAGCGTGGCGCGTCATCTTTCTGGGGGCCGACCTTCCCACGCAGAGCATCGCAGAGGCCACTATCGGCGCGAAAGCGCGGGTACTCGCCATCAGTATCGTCTCCGGCGCACGGAACACTCCGGTCGTCGCGGAGTTGACCGCGCTGCACCGCACACTCTCACCTGGTGTCTCGCTGGTGGTCGGTGGTGCCGGTGCTGCCCAATACCTCGAGGAACTGGAGCCGCTCGGCATTCACGTGCTCAGCAATCTTGCCCAGCTTCGCGCCTTGCTGCACACCTTCCACGCCCCGATTCGCTAGCCCCGGCCCCCGAATCGTCGCGCAAGCGCCAGCGCGCGGTAGTCAAAGATCGCCTCCAGCTGCCGTCGCACGAGGACTCGATGCGCCAGCGCTCCGGCCCAGCCCAGCGGGAGGGTGTACTCCACCCGATCCTCGACGAGTACCCCTCCAGTCACTGGCGAAAACAGATGCCGGTGGAGCCAGCTGGCGTAGGGCCCAACCAGCATCCGGTCGGCGAAATGCTCGCCTTCAACGTACTCCTCGATCACTGATTCCCAGCGCATCGGCAAGCCAAGCCAGCGAATGCGGTACTTGATCCGGGTGCCATTTCGCACCGATGGATCACTCGACTCGCGTACCTGAAAGTTCAGCCACGGTGGCGTCAGTTCACTGAGATTCCGGGGATCCTTGAAGAAATCGAAGACCTCCTGGCCCTCCCCGGGTACCATCGACTCACGCTCCAGCAGGTGGATCGTCACATCGCCCGCCGGAACCACGGGACGAAGATGCTGACCCGCCGCTGGTACTCGCGATACGCATCACCACGACTCCTGATCGCTTGCGCCTCGGTGTGTGGAATGCCGGTGAGTCGGAACAGAAAGAGCAGCATGGCGACCGGTCCGACCCAGGTGAGCGCGGCACCGCCGCCGATCAGCACATAGGCCCACCAGTGGAGCCATTCGAAGAAATAGTTCGGATGTCGCGAGTAGCGCCAGAATCCTGTTTCGCACACCGTCCCGCGATTGCCTGGGTCCGCTCGAAATCGCGCCAGCTGGCGATCGGCGAGCGTCTCTCCGCCGACGGCGACGGCCCAGACGATGACTCCCAGCCATGCGAGGGGAGTGAGCGGGCCCCCATGCAGCGCAGCGAAGATGGGGAGCGAGAAGATCAAGGCGAAGCCTGCCTGCGCCTGATAGAAGAAGAAGTAGCCGAGCGGGGCGCGAGTGCCCCAATGCTTGCGCAGATAGGCATAACGACCATCCTCTCCGCGGGAGGGACGGACACGATCGCGCCAGAGGAAGAGGGCAAGACGAAGCGCCCAGATCACGGCGATACCAGCCACCACCAGCTTGCGTTGCGCGTTTGCGTCGACAAACCACGGATAGAAGAGCGCGAGGAAGCCCAGCCCCGCCGACCACGCGATGTCGACGCTGGTGGCATCTCTGGTCCGCAGCTGGACGGCCCAGAGCAGCACCATGACCGTCGAGATGACCAGCCAGCCAAGAACGAGGGGATGGCTCACGCGGCCACCTCGACCGCGGCGAAGGTCGCGACTTCGAGCGGCCGCACGGCGCGCGGCATCGCGAACAGCAATTGGACGCTGCCGATCACCGCTTCGCGGAAACCGCCCTCGCAATAGCAGAAGTAGAAGCGCCAGAGCCGGCGGAATTCGTCATCGAAGCCCATCGCGGCGATGGCCGGCCAGTTATGCTCGAAGGTCTCGCGCCAGCGCAGAAGGGTTTCAGCGTAGTGCGCCGTGAGGTCCTCGAGCTGCACCATGCGGAGCGGCGTATCGCGTGCCGCGTCCGTCAGGGCTGCGATCGACGGAATGCAGCTGCCGGGGAAGATGTAGCGCTTGATGAAGTCCATCTCGCGGCGCGCCGACTCGTAGAAACGGTCCTGAATGGTGATGGCCTGGATCGCAGCGAGCCCCCCGGGCGTAAGCAATCGCGCACAGGCGGCGAAGTAGTCGCCATAGTACTCGTGCCCGACGGCTTCGATCATCTCGATCGAGACCAGTTTGTCGAACGTTCCGGTCAGATCACGATAATCCTGAAACAGCACGGTCACCCGGTCGGCGAGTCCGGCCTCGCTCACCCGCGCCTGCGCCAGCCGGTACTGCTCGGCCGAGATCGTGGTCGTCGTGACGTGACAGTGATAGGTCGACGCCGCGTAGATTGCGAAGCCGCCCCATCCCGAGCCGATTTCGATGACCCGGTCGCCGGGCTGCAGAGCGAGCTTGCGGCAGAGTCGGTCATATTTCGCGATCGATGCGTCGCGCATGCTTGCCGCCGGATGCTCGAAGACGCCAGCGGAATAGGTGAGCGTGTCATCGAGGAAGGCGGCAAAAAACTCATTGCCCAGGTCGTAGTGCGCCGTGATGTTCTTGCGGCTGCCATCTCGCGTATTCCGACTGAGCCAAAGGGCAACTCGCCGCATGGGCGTGAGCAGCCGGGCCACGCCGCGCTCCAGTCCTTCGACGGCCTCGCGGTTGCGCGCCATGAGCCGCACGACCTGCGTCAGGTCTGGGGAACTCCACCATCCCAGCCCGTACCCCTCGGCGGCACCAAGATGACCCCCCAGCGCGATGGCACGGTAGAAACGCTGATCGTGCACCTCGATGCTCGCCGACAGTTCGGCATCGCTGCCGACACTCCAGCGCTCCGGGCCGTCGGCAAGCGTCAGCCGACCTGCTCCCACCCCGTTGAGACGGGAGATGACCACTCGCTTCCAGAAACCATTCATGGCTGGCTTTCCACCGGTGGATGAGGATGGAACGGCACCCGCTTGATCCAGAGCCGCAACGCCTGCCAGTAAATCCCGGCGGCAACCGCGATGGTCATGACCGGGTAGCGCAGCATGGCGGCCCCCAGGTGCCGCACCGTCAGGGGTTCCCGGTGCAGCACGAGCGCAGCGTCGAATACCCGGACCTCGGACTCCTCGCTGGCCATGTACACCCCGAGACGATCACCGGGTGTGCTGAAGCTCCATTCGTAGTGCTGGTCCATCGGCATGAAGGGAGAGACGTGGAATTCCTTGGCGAAGCGATGCCGTCGGGCCGCCAGGTCATCACCCACCGCGCGGCAATCCATCGCATAGGCGTGTCGCTCGCGCCACGGCGTATTGGTGATGTCGGCCACGATGGCCTCGACATGCACGCCGCGCGCGTCGTAGCAATAGTAGAACGTCACCGGATTCATGATGACGCCGAAGTAGCGCAGATGGGTGAGCACCCGGACCGGCCCGGCCGGGGTAAAGCCGAGCCGGGCGCTCACCAGATCCCGCACGGCATCGGCAAGTGGTATCTCCGGATTCCCGAGAAAATCGGCGCGTCGGAAGCGCACTGGCGCGGGGTGCGACATCGACCAGAACCACCGGCGACGGAACAGCGTCGGCAATTCCTCGAGGTCGAGATACAGCATGAAAAGAGGAAAGCGAAAGGCATGCGGCACCGGGGCAAGCCGCCGATGCACCACGTGCCCCGCATAGATCGCGCTGGTCACGTTCCCGCCTCGATGGCAGCGACAACGCGCTCGGCACTGCGGACGCCGTCTTCGTGGAAGCCATACCCCCAGTAAGCGCCGCAGTAATGCGTCCGCCCAGTGCTGATCTCCTGGTGGCGCTCCTGCGCCGCGACACCGGCGAGGGTGTAGACCGGATGGCGGTACCGGAGTCGACGGTAGACGCGATCCGACCGGATCTGGTCATTCGCGTTGAGCGACACACAGAAGGTGACGGGTGCATCCAGTGACTGCAGCATGTTCATGTTGTAGGTGACCAGAGCCGGATCCTCGGGAGACCGCCCCACGCGATAGTTCCAGCTGCCCCACGCGGCACGCCGTCTCGGCAGCAACGAGTCGTCCGAATGCAGCACGACATCGTTCTCCTGGTACGGCAGTGCGCCAAGGATTTCCCGCTCTGCCTCCGTCGGGTCGAGCAGCATCGCGAGCGCGTCGTCACTATGACAGGCCAGCACTACCCGATCGAAGCGTTCGCCGTTCACGGTGACGTGGTCCGAGAAGCGGCGTACCGCGGTCACCGGGGTTGCAAGCCGGATTCGGTCGCGGAACGGCGTCACCAGCGCTTCGACATAACGCTGGGAACCACGCGAGACCACCCGCCATGTGGGGCGGCGATTCACCGAGAGCATGCCATGATTGCTGAAGAACTGTACGAAGAAGCTCACCGGCATTGCCAGGACACTGGCCGGCGGAAGCGACCAGAGCGCTGATCCCATCGGAACCAGGTAGTCCCGTCGCACTTCAACCCCATACCGGTTGCGATCGAGGTAGTCCGCGAGCGTGCCGGTTGCGAGACCCGTCTCGACGTCACGCGGTGCGGCGCGGTTGAACCGGGCGATCTCCCGCAGCATTCGATAGAACGAGGGTCGCACCAGATTCCGCCGCTGGACAAAGAGCTGGTCGAGCGAGGAGCCGTTGAATTCCAGGTCGTCCGCATCCGATCGGACGGAGAAGCTCATCGACGTGGGCTCGGAGGCGACGCCAAGTTCAGCCAGCAACGCGGTGAAGCGGGGGTAGTTCGATTCGTTGAACACGATGAAGCCGGTATCAACGCTCCGCACCGCGCCGCCTACCGCGAGCTGCACCGTGTGGACGTGGCCGCCAATGCGGTCGTCCGCCTCGAACAGCGTGATCTCGTGGCGACGGTGGAGTCGGTGAGCCGCAACCAGCCCGGCAACCCCGCTCCCGACCACAGCAATGCGCACCCTACGCCCCCAGCTCGAGAATCCGGCGCGGCACCGGGCGCAGACTGTGAATGACACCGAAGCGCGCGAGGATCCAGAGGAGGTAGTAGGTCAGGTCAAACTCCCACCAGTAGAAACCTTGACGCGCCGCACCGGGAAAACGGTGATGGTTGTTGTGCCACCCTTCACCAAAGGTGATCAGCGCCAGTGCCAGCGAATTCCGGCTCGCGTCATCGGTGGCGTAGCGGCGGCTGCCCAGGGTATGCGCGAGGGAATTGATCAAGCAGGTGGCGTGAAAGAGTACGACCGTGCTGACAAAGAAGCCCCAGACGAGGAAGGGCCACCCACCCAGCGCGAACAGCGTCGCCGCGAGCAGCGCCGGCACCGCGACGTCGAACCGATCGAGCCAGCGGAGTTCGGGGAAGCGGGCGAGATCACGGACCTCGTGCAAGTCCGTCGGAAAGTTCACGGCCGCGGTGATCCATCCCATATGACTCCACCAGAAGCCGTGCTGCCCTGGCGAGTGGACATCGTCCGGTGTGTCGGCGTGGCGATGGTGCTTTCGATGGTGGGCCGCCCACCAGAGCGGACCCCGCTGCACCGCACTCGCACCGATCACCGCGAAGCAGAACTGCACCCCACGGGACGCATGAAACGCGCGATGGGAGAAGTAGCGATGGTAGAAGCCGGTGATCGCGAACATCCGGACGCCATAGAGCCCGGCGGCGACCAGCACGGCCCGCGAATCGAAGCCGACGACCAGCACGCCGAGGCAGGCGAGATGCATCGCGGCGAAAGGGATGACCCTGACCCAATCCACCGAGGGCGCCCGCAACGAGGAGGCCGCTGGAAGGCGGTCCGTGTCAAACCAGGCGAGGACGGCCCGGAACCAGGGTCGGGGCGGAATAGGGAGAGGCGCGGTGCGCATGACCGAGGATAGCCTTGCTGTCCAGCTATTGTCAAGCTATTAGATACTAATATATTGACGGCAAGAACTACCCCACGCCTCGAGGCCGCCGTGTCTGCTACCGCCATAGTCAAGCTCTATCTGGTCTCGCTGGTAACCTGCTTCGGCCTCGACCTGCTCTGGCTGGGCGTGATTGCCCAAAAGTTCTACCAGCACCAACTCTCCTCCCTGCTCCGCCCCGACATCCGCTGGGGAGCGGCGATCGCCTTCTATATGCTGTTTGTGGTCGGATTGATGGTCTTCGTGATCGTGCCCGCGCTCGACCGGGGCTCGCTGGTGCGGGCCCTCTGGTCGGGGGCGTTCTTCGGCCTGGTGGCGTACGCCACCTACGACCTGACCTCGCTGGCACTGGTCCGCGACTTCCCCACGCGTGTGGCAGTGGTCGATATGGCGTGGGGCGCGACTGTGGCCGCGTTGGTGTCAGCCGCCGGATACGGTGCTGGTCGCTGGCTGGCGTCGACCTGACGCGCGACTCTGAGGAGCCGGCCCCGGGCGGGGCCGCAACGTCACACTGCCCGAGACTGCTCGAGCAACTGTCGAATGGCTTCGAGCAGTTCGGAATTGAGGAACGGCTTGGAGAGGAAGTCGACTCGGTCGCGCTCGCGAACTCGTGCGTGAACCATTTCGCTGCTGAATCCGCTGATCACGACAAAGGGGATGTCGGACCGCAGCGTCCGCATCGCCGCCATCGCCTGTTCGCCATCGAGTCGTGGCATCACCAGGTCCATCACCACCAGCGCGACCGTGGCGAGATGCTGCTGGAAAAGCTCCACCCCATCCTGCCCGTCCACGGCGGTCATGACCTGGAATCCCGCGCGTTCGAGCACCCGCTTCGCAATCGCCCGGATCACCGCCTCGTCGTCGACCACCAGGATCAGATCGGCGCCCCGGTCCATCAGGGACCGCTCCGCATCGGCATTTTCGGCGCCCCCTCCCGCCGCGGGCGCGGGTGCCGCGACGGCAGGGAAATACGCGCGAAAGGTGCTCCCGACTCCCAGTTCACTTTCGACCTGCACACCGCCGTGATGGCCGCGCATCATCCCGAGTGCCGCAGCCAACCCCAAACCCCGGCCGACAAACCGCGTCGTGAAGAACGGGTCGAAGATCCGCGACACCGTCTCCGGAGTCATTCCCTCGCCAGTGTCGTTCACTTCGACAACGACGTAGTCACCCTCAGTCAACGTGCCGTGAATATCGAGCCGTGCGATATCCGCGGTTGAGATCTGCACGCGGGCGGTCCGGACCGTGATGCTGCCGCCCCGATCCCCGAGGGCCTCGGCCGCGTTCTTGAGCAGCTTGCCCACGACTCGCCCGATTTGCTCCGCGTCGCCGAGAATGAGCGGAACGTTGGTCGCCAGGTCGGTATGCAACGTGGCCTGCGGCGGCAAGGCATCCTTCGTGGCATCGACGGCCTGCGCCACGACCACGGAGAGGTGCAGTTGCTGCCGATCAACGTCGGCCTTGCCGGTGTAGGCAAGCATTTGTCGCGAGAGTTCGGCCGCACGATGGGCCGAGAACTCGATCTCGCTGATGAAGTCGAGGACCGGAGAGTTCGCTGGCAGTTCATCGCGCGCAAAGCTCGCGTTGCCGATGACTCCGAGCAGCAGATTGTTGAAGTCGTGCGCGATGCCGCCAGCGAGCACGCTCAAGCTCTCGAGCTTCTGCGCTCGCCTGAGGTGGGCATCGGTGCGCTTCCGCTCGGTGATGTCACGCGCCATTCCGATGGTCCCCACCACGGCGCCATCGGCGGCGAAGACCGGGCTCACCGTCGTCTCCATCACCCGGGCGACACCCTCGACGTCGTGCTCGTGGTCGACGCTGATCGTGGACCGGCTGTCGATCGCGTTGCGAGTCTGACCCGGCAGCGCGGCCAGGCGGTCGCCGATTCCCAGCTCGTCGTTGGTATGGCCCTCGATCTCGTCACTGCGTCGCTGAACAAAGCGGCAGAAGGCGTCGTTCACTGCGGTGTAACGGCCCTCGACATCCTTGACCCACATCAGGTCCGACACGTTGTCGAGAATCGCGCGCTGGCGGCGCACACTCTCGGCGAGAGCGGCCTCCGACGTCCGGATCTGTGCCAGCTGGCCGGCGAGCAGCCCGTTCACTCCGGCCTGTCGACGCCGCTGCAGGAAGAGCGAGAGGCCGACATAGAACGCCAGCAGGAGACCGGCCGCCGTCGCCAGCACGGCGTACCGTGATACCCGCAAGCGATCGCGCAACGTCTGGTTCTCGGCCTCGGTCTGATTGGTCTCGTAGATGATCTGCAAGTTCTTGAGAATCCGGAACCGTTCGTCGTTCTCGACACTGTCCTGCACCGCCGTGCCGCGAGCCGAGTAGCGATACGCCTTTGGCCAGTCGCCCTTGGCAGCATAGGCGGTGGCGAGGTGGCGCATGATCTCGACGTCGCCCTCACCACCGGCCACCTTTTCGAGGCCGATGGCAATCGCCTTGTCGGGCTGGTTCAACTCGAGGTAGACGCGGGCGAGGTCGTTGTAGTCGTGCAGCCTGATGGTGCGCGGGATCGAATCCGAGCTCACGATCGCGAGCAGCTGGTTCAACGCACGTTGATAGTCGCCCTTCCCCTCGTACGCGATCGCGACGCTCCGCAACGCAGTCAGGCCACTCGCGGTGCGGTGAAGGGCCGACCAGTAGGCCGAGGCGGTCCGCGCTTCGGCGATCGCCTCATCGTAGCGCTTCAGGAAATTGTAGACCTCGCTGAGGCGCACGTGGACATACGCGAGCCCGCTGGAATCTCCAGTTTCTTTCTGAACCGCCAGCGCCCGCTCGGCATAGTCGAGGGCCTTGGCGGCATCGCCATCCAGCAGCAGGAGCGAGGCGATATTGTTGAGGGCGTAGCCCTTCTCCAGCGCAATTTTGGCGCTGTCGGCCACGCCGAGTGCCAGGAAGAAATGCCGCGACGCCTGCCGGTTCTCACCGAGCCATTGATACTCGACCCCGATGAAATTGAGCGCCTGCGCCTCGCCGCGGCGGAAGCCGATTTGCCGCGCCAGTTGGAGCGAGCGCTGACCCACGGCGATGGCGGCGGCCTGGTCGTTCCGACGAAGTTCCCAGGACTGGGCATTGAGCCGCAGCACCTTGGCGGTATCGGGAAGGGAGGCAAATGTGGTGTCGGAGACGGGCGCTTGACCCGGCGCCCGGGCTACGAGAGCGAGCGCGAGCACGACCGTGTTGCGAATTCCGTGGGCTACGCCAGATCGCGCCATAGACCGGCAATATAGGGCGCCCAAGGTCCGGGTACGTAGTTCCCCGGAGGGGGCGCGGCCCGGTCCTGCGGCCACGCCCGATTCCGAGTTATGGCGTGCGTCCAGCCTGATCGGCCGCCTCGTAGTCCACGTCCTTCCACTCATCCAGCTGGCGCTCGACCGATTCCTTGGCCTCGCCGTAGCGCTTCTGAATCAGGCCAACGAGCTGATCATGCTTCCCGTCGAGGACGTCAAGCTCGTCATCGGTGAGCTTGCCCCAACGCTCCTTGACCTTCCCCTTCAGGACTTTCCAGTTGCCCTGCGTCGTATTCGAATCCATGGTAGCTCTCCGGGTTCAGGTCGTCAGACGACCTTTTTGACGGCAGTTGTGCCGAGAATCAGCGCGATCACGAACATCGGACGACCCGACGAACGGGAGATGAGAGTCGACCGTTTCTGCGGTGCAAGGTGTGTGACGGAGATCACCCCGGAGAGTGCACAGCGAGGCGCGCGATTGCGGCATGTCGGCGGCGTGAGGTGTAAATGCGGGAGGCGCTGAGTCGTCACCCGGATGTACGAATCACACGGCACTACGTCAGGAGCATTCCATGACCCGCATCGCCTTCATCGCCGGCCTGCTGACCCTCTCGGGAAGCGCCGGTTTTGCCTCGGGCTATAGCATCTCGATGCCACGGTCCGCCGCTGGCGTCCGCTTCACCAACCACCTCTCGGAGACGAGAGTGGTCACCCTGGAAGCCAACAAGCGGGCGGTCTTTAGCGAGGTGGGCCCCAGCTCCACCACCAGCGAATCGATGGTCCAGGATACCGTGGTCACCTTCGACCTGAAGTGGGCCGGCTCAGATACCGTGGTCGCCACGAGCAACTCGCCGTTGGCGAGCGGCGGGCACTATACCGTCACGGCAACCCGGGCGAACGGCACAACGCCGATCCTGATCGTCCTGCGCGAACCGGTGGAAATGCTCAAGTAGTTCGGGCGAGCGCGTCGCGGACCATCGCGACCGTGGCAGCAGGATCCTCCACCTCGACGACGAGTCGGGTGAAGTGCTCGTGGTCAAGCTCGAAGACCACGGCGCGGTCGGCGTCGTGAATGTCATAGAAGACGGCACCGTCGTGCTGGTAGAAGGTCCCGGCCGTGAGAATTCCCGGGATGTTGGTTCCCGGCATCTTCACGCCGTGCCACCACCCGCGGGCCGCCTCGGCGTCATGTCGAACACTCACCACGTGCGCCAGCGGGAACTCGAACTGGCTCCGCAAGGCCCAGAGCTTGTGCCACCCTTCTACGTCACAATGGATGGTATCACCCACGATACTGATTGCGACCATCATTCCCTCCGCTCAGTGGCTGCATCAAGATCACCCGAGGGCGCGCACCAGGTCAGCGAGTGCGTGCCAGTGCGACAGGTCCCAGGACTTTACCGCGAGTCCGCTCGTCGAGGGCGCAACGAAGAGTCGCGTGTCACTAATCTGAATCGACTGCAACCCGTATTCCACCCGCCGCAGGCCAAGATACTCCTGCGCCGCACGCTTGCCGTTGAACGCGAGATACTTCGGGCGATGGCTGAGAATATCGCGCTCAAGGCGGATCCGATCCGTCGCCGCGAAGCGAAGCACCGCATCGGATCCCGATTGATCCTTGACGAGATCGGTGAGCCCAATCCCGAACCCCGGCAACAGATGATACTCCGCCGGGGTGAGTTGGCGAGGGACCAGCCCCACGAGCGCGAGCGTTGGCCAGAACCGGTTGCCGGGGAAGGCATAGTATGCCTGGCGTTGCGCTGACACGGTTCCCGGTGCGGTTCCGCAGATCACCAGCCGCAGGTCAGGGAAGAGCACGTCCGGCAGCATGCTACGGCAGCCAGCGCAGTCGCGGTGGCCACGGTTGTTCGACCCCCACTGATACCGCCCAGCGCTTCTCGGCCAGCAGCCCGCGAGCGAGATCGACGCGAAGCGCACCAAGCCGCGCGCCCGGGAGATTGACGCGAATCCCTGCGCCCGCATCGAGATAGCTGTGCTCGCCGGTCGCACCGGCGGGCCGATCCAGAATGCTCGCGGCATCGACAAACGCGCCAATCCCGATGCCAACCAGCCCAATGGCGCCGACGGTGCGATCGATCGAGAGGCCACCATGGACAATGCTGCGACCGAGTCGCTCGGTCGGCAGTCGCTCGCTCGCCACGATCCGATGCGCCCTGAGCGGAATCGCTCGAGTGAGGTTGCCGCCGGCGAGCGGCCAGAGCCCTTCCGGTGCGCTGGCAGAGGCCCAGTCCATGCCCGCTCGCGCCGCGAGCTCGAGCCTGCCCGGTCCCGGGGGCGGCTTCCAGTTCAGGAGCGCCTTCGCGCGCCGGTAGGCGGTCTGCGTTGCCATGGGCGCCGCCAACTCTCCCTGCAGCGAGAACACCGCACGATCGCGCGCACTATGAAACGCCGCGCCACCGGCGAAGGCGAGATACTCGGCGTTGTCCCAGCGTTCGTAGCGGAGCGCGCTCATCGCCTCGAAATCGCTGTTGAGCCAGCCGCCGAATCCGACGGTGGAGGTACGTCGACGTTGATTCGGGATCGATGCACCAGGAGTGAGCTCAGCGAACCGGAACTCCTCAGAACTCTCCTCGACCGTCATGATCCCCGGAAGCCCCAGATTCACGGGCAGGTCGGTTCGTAGTGCCCAGCGGGGGTGCGCGGCGTCCCAGCGCCATTGCGCCGACCATCGTTCGCCGAGGCCGAATGGCGAGGCGAGCGCGAGATTGAACTCACGACGCGTGATTGCCCCGATGACCCCCGCTACGAGGAGCCGCCGGAGTGGGTCGAGCAGTGGACGCTCCACAATGGCCGCCTGCACCTCGACCGCGCCGCCCGCCACGGCGCTGTACTGCACCGTCCCCAGCGCGACCGCCCGAACATCGAGCAGACGGCGATTCGCGAGCCGGAGCTGTTCCGCGGTGAGCACCCTGCCGGAGCGGATCCCGATGGCATCGGCGAGCACGGCGAAATGGATGCGCCGACTCCCGGAGACGGTGACGATGTCGACGATCGGCCGACCGATTCGATTCCAGGCCGCGAGCGCCCCATCACGATCACCCGCGAGGTACCAGCTACTCGCCAGCAATTGCCAGCCGAGTGAATCGCCGGGAACGCGCTCCAGGTATGCCTCGGCCAGGCTCGCCGCCTCGGCATGCCGATCCTGCCGGAAGCGCACTCCGGCCAACTCGCGCAGCACCAATGCTTCGCCCGGGCAGGAACGACCGGCTTCGCCAAGGAGTGAATCAGCTCGCGGCAGTTGATGCTCGCCAGCCGCAGTCACGGCAGCATCGAGCCACGGCCGGCATGGCAGTGAATCGATCGCGACAGGCTCGGTATGTACTGGAGGGAGGGTCGTCACGGGCAACGGGCGAACCAGCAGGGCCCAGCGCTCTGCGCCATCCCATCGCTTGAGAAATGTTGCGGTCGGGAGCGACGCGAATGGCGCGACGGCGGGATCGTGATAGACGACTTGCGCCTCGTTCCAGCCGACAATGACCACGTAGTGAAAACGATTGCGCCCGACCTGAATCAGCGCGACAACCGGGATACTGTCACGGAGTGACTGTATCACAGCCTCGGGCGTTCCGGCGATCGTCTGGGTATGCCAACCCCGCCGTAACGTCGCGGCCGTGAGGTCTGTGGTGCGGATGCCACCTTCATCCCGGCGAATGAGGGAACTGAA
Source organism: Gemmatimonadales bacterium (assembly GCA_039915645.1). Taxonomy (GTDB): domain Bacteria; phylum Gemmatimonadota; class Gemmatimonadetes; order Gemmatimonadales; family GWC2-71-9; genus Palsa-1233. The sequence goes on from JBDSMX010000103.1 coordinate 28,331, forward strand.
TTCCTCCGGGTACACGCCGCGCTTCCCCCACCAGCGCTCGACCATCGCGATTGCGGCCCCGCCACACAACAGTTCGGACTGGGCGAGATAGGGGACCTGCAGGAGAGCAGACGCAGGAACTGCCTGCGCGGCCATACCTTGCGTCAGGCACATGAAGAGCCCGGACAGCGCGGAGAGTCGCAAGACCAACCGTGTGCCCGGGCGCATCAATGATCCAGCTGACCCGACTACTTGAGCAGCAGGATCAGGATCAGCAGCGCGATGATGATGGCCGTGGTGCTGATGACGACCGAGCTGCTGCCACCGGCGCGAATCCGGGCGGCGTAGTCATTCACTGCCGCGTCGTCGAGCGCTGCAACGCGGGCGGAGAGCTGGTCGGCGCTGACGCCCATCTTTCCCGCGGCGGCGATCGCTTCCGGGGACGAGAGCGCCGAGTTCACGATGGCGCGGTTGCTGGCGACGGGCTTCGCGGTGATGGCTGTCTCAAGCGCTGCACCCGACACGGTGCTGCGCGATTGGGCCGACACAGGGGCTGCGAGGGTGAACGTCGCAAGTGCGGCGAGCACGGGCAGCGCAATGATCTTGGACATTGGAACTCCTCAGGACGGGTAACGAGTTTTCGGGCCTTCCGGTCCAAGAGACGACTGGCGCTAGCCGCGGTGCACAGTGGGACCTCGTCGCCAGCAGCGGAGGCTCCCCCAGCCAAAGAGGAGTGCGAGCAGGGGGAAGACTGCGGCGCCGATGAAGGCACCCTGCCCGCCGACCCGCGTTTGTTGCAGGAAATGGGTTACGACCAGCAGGCGCACGGTGTAAAAAACGAAGAAGGCGCTGATGGCCCCGAGGACAATCGCAAGCAGCCGCATGAGGATCACTCCATTTCCATGGTGATTCCGACGTGGATCGAACGGTGGACCAGCCCCCGCCTCACGGCAGCACCCGCACCGCGATATGCGACGGCCACGCGGGCGTGTGCCAGATCCGGTGATCGGCGGCCCGGAAGTCGCTCGCCTTTGCCTCGAAAATATTCGGGATGAAGTGCTGAGGATTGCGGTCGTACATCGGGAACCAGCTGCTCTGGATCTGGACCATGATCCGGTGCCCTTTCCCGAAACGATAGAGCTGGTCGTGGAGATCCACCTCGAAGGGGATCACCCGATTGCGCGGGATCGGCGTCGCGCGCTCGAATCCCTTCCAGTACCTCCCGCGCAGGATGTCGGCATTCACCATCAACTGATAGCCGCCCATCGTCGGATGATCGGGCACATCCTCCGGAAAGACATCGATGAGCTTGACGACCCAGTCGGCATCGCTTCCGGTGGTGGACGCAAAGAGGTGGGCCGCGACATTCCCGGCGATCGTCAGATCGCTCGTCAGCGGCGCAGAGACCCAGGTGAGCACATCGGGACGGCCATCCACGAAGCGCTGATCCTGCTGTAGCCAACTGCTCGCGGCCGAGCCGTCGTCGGGACGAGGCGTATTCGGTACCGGATGCGCGGGATCAGCCCGGTAGGAATCGAAGGCCACGCCACCGGGCTTTGGGGGTGAGAACCCCAAGACGCCATTCTCGCGCAGATAGAACTCCCGGGGCACAGATTCGCGCGCCGGCCAGGCATCGTACGTCCGCCAGCGATTGGCACCCGTCTCGAACGCCCAGACCTCGGGAAAATGGCCATCACCCTTGCCGTGCAAATACCAGGCAAACCATGGCCGCTGAATCTGCTCGCGGAAGTAGTCGGCCGTGCGGCTCCCGAGTGCGATCGGCCCGATCGAATCGCCACCGCTCCGCGACCAGCTGCCGTGCGACCAGGGGCCGAGGACGAGTCGATTGATTCCCTTGCTGTCATGCTGTTCGAGGGTGCGATAGCCGATCGATGCGCCGAGGATATCCTCCTCGTCCCACACCCCGCCAACAAAGAGCGTCGGCACATCGGAGCGTGTCAGCACCCGTTGCATCGCCCGGGCCTGCCAGTAGGCGTCATATGCCGGGTGGGCGCGAAAGCCGATCCACGAGGGCAGTTCGGCGACCCCCGTCGCGTTGCCGATGTTCCCAAGCGTTGCCTGTCGCAGGTAGAACTGGAATTGATCGTAATCGGGAATCGAGAGCCCGTTGGTCCCTTCGATATAGGCCGAGTAGATCACGCCCTGTGTCTGGCGAAAGGCGCCCTGATGAAAGAAATCGTCGCCGAGCCAGGTGTCGGCGCTCGGCGCCTGCGGTGAGATCGCCTTGAGGGCAGGATGCGGATTCACGCCCGCGAGCCCGGCGAGCCAGCCACGGTATGAGACGCCGAGGACACCGACCTTGCCACTGTTGCCAGGCAGCTGACGGACGAGCCAGTCGATGGTATCCCAGGCATCCGTCGATTCATCGACGCCGTGCGGATCACGAGCATCGGCCATCGGGCGAGAGGTGATGAATTTTCCCTGCGAGCCGAAGCGACCGCGGATGTCCTCGGTGACGAAGATGTAGCCGTCTTCGCCGAGTTCACGTAGCGCGACCGGGAGTTCTGTTGTCTTGAATTCGCGGGCCGCGCTGAAGGCGGTGCGGATGAGGAGGATCGGCAGCGGCTGCGTCGCACCCTTCGGGCTCAGCACCACGGCGAAGTGCAGCGTGCCATCGCGCATCGGAATACTGAGCTCGCGACGTTCGTATTCAAGAACGTGACGCGAACTTGCCCCGGCAGGAACAGGTGGGGGGCCAGCAGAGAGGATGCCGAACAGCAGGACCATCAAGGGCACAACGCCTCCTCAGGCAGTCGGCTGGTGTTCCCTTGATGTTACCTGCGCCGGAGTGCTTCAACCAAGCGGGGCCGTTACCGGAGGTACTCCTGCGCTGCCGCCGTGAACGCCGCCGGCCGACTGGTGGCGCCGAGGAAGAACTCGACCTTGATCCGGTCTGCGGCCGTCATCTGTACCAGCATCCAGCCATAGGTCTCGGTCGCCCCTGGCCGCCGGATCTGATAGCCGACCACGCCGCTCGCAGGAGTGACCGTCGCCGGATCAGGATCTGCCGCGCCGGTGTTGCCGAAGAACGGCGCCGCGATGGTGCCGCCGACCGAGACCTGCGCCGCGCCACTGAAATAGTCGTAGACGAAGCCGATCGACTTGGCCCATCCTGCAGGGCTCCCCGCACTCTGGGCATCGACCGGCAGCGAGCTGTGGAACCAGTCGCCCACGAGCTTGCCGGGAATGCCGAAGTCGATCCGGCCGTCACGATTCGCCGGCACGCCGTCGAACGTGCGCGAACGGGCGTAGTAGAGGGTGCGCAGTGATTCGGTGAAATACTTGTAGGGCGACACCGTGTGCTTGGTGTTGTCGCCATAGCGTGCCGGATTCACCAGCCCCGGAAGGGTGACGTCATAGTCGTAGGCGCCGAGATCGAACGAGGGGCAGAATCCGGTGGTGGTACCGATCTGCTGGCCTGCCGTGACGTGTGTCCCCGGAGCCATCCCCGGCGAGAGTAGCACGTGGTCGTAGTAGTAGTGGAAGGTCTTCGTCATCTGGATATCGACCTTGGTGTCACCCCGTTCCTCGGTGACGAGCACAAAGGTGATCACGCCGCTACCGGCCGCATAGATCGGCCGCTTGCTGCAATCGTTGTTCTGCTGATTGCCGCCGTAGGCATCGACAAACGAGATGTAGACGTGGTCGGTCGGCAGCACGTGTCCCGGAGGTCCGAGCTTGCCGAGCGGAGTGGTCGAGATCACCCAGGAAGTGTCGATCGGGGAGACCGAGAGGACACCGGGACCGGTGGCCGTAATTCCATAGGGATTGGTGCCGTCGGGGTCGGTCGGTCCGGTGCCACCGTTCCCGCCGCCGCAGGCCGGAAGTAGGAGCAACAGAGTCGCCAGCCGCAGGTGCAGGTGAGTGGTCATCCCGCGATTATCGGCAAGTGTCGGGCCGGGGTGAGCCGCGGGCTACTTCCCCCCTCGCAGCCCGCGGGCAATTCCGATCCCCAGCAGCACGCCCGCAGCCACCAGGGCGCAGGCAGCGAGCGGGGTGATCGGGTTGTCGAAGTGGGCCATCGAGATCGGGGCGGCGATGGTAAAGCCCACCACGCCACCGATCAGTGCGCCAGCGCGATCCCTGATCGGAAGCCATCCGCGGCGGGTGGCGATCGCCAATCCGAGGGCGAGCCCGATCACGCCCCCGGCAAGGCCGCCATCGAAAAACCATTGTTTTCCGACTCGCCCGCCGATGAGCGCACCTGCCAACCCGCCCAGGCCGGTGAGCGCCCAGGCGAGGAAGAAGGTGCGCAACCGTTTGAGCGAGCCCTGCGGAATGTCGACCGACACGTTACTCCCCCATCTGATTGACTACGGCTTTTCGGAGGAAATCACCAGCGTGAAACCGTCGGGATCCTTGAGCCTGAAGACGCGCACTCCCCACGGCATATCCATCGGCTCCGAAGCCAGCAATCCGCCGTGCGCCTTCACCCGCTGCGCGATGGCATCGACGCTTTGGGCCGTGGTGAACTGGAGCGAGAAGCCCTGACCCTTTTCGCGATCGAGGCCCTTGGCGCCGTCATCCTGGCCGAGCAGGAGTTCGACCGAGCCAGCCATCAGCGCCACTGCGACCGGCTTGCCACCGCGCTCATAAAGCTGGCCCACATGAAAACCCAGGACGTCACGGTACCAGGCGAGGCTCACCTGCAAGTCCTTGACGGTGAGCGAGGCGGAAGATTTCCTGGCGCGGAATGATTCGGGTTCGGTGCGACGGGCGGGACGGGTCGGATCATCAGTCATGGTTGCTCCACCGTGTGGGCCGCTACGGAATATCTCTCGAGATGTTCAGTCGCCGGGCGAACGAGGCGCATCGATGCGCTTCCCCGACCCGGCGAGCGACGCCATGACTCGGCGGAACTGTTCCCGGCGGCGTGCGGCCCACGAGGGAACCTGCGCTGCGCCAAAGGCGAAGATGCCAACGCCCACCACCGCCATCAAGCCGACACCACTGGCATTGGCGGCGGTTCCGATGCCTGCCCCGATCGCCGTCGCGAGCGAGACCCCCGCGAGTGCGAGTCCGCTGATCATCATGGTGCGCGAATCTCCCTTTACGGTCCGCAGCCGAAGGCGGAAGCCGCCTGCAGTGGGCTCGACCAGCGCCTGCAGATTGCCGTTGGTCCATTCACGAAAGGTACCGTCATGCCGCATGCGTCCCTTCGCGTTGAAGGTATCGCGCAGCTGAGCGACGAGCCCCTCCCAGTCCTGGTCGGTGAAGGGTCGGTCGAACTCGGCAGTCTCGCCGACCCCGAGGGTGAGGCCGAGCATCTGCTGCGAGGTGGAACCACGCGCGATATCGAGTGAACGCGCAGCGTTGGAAATCGACTCGGTGGAGAAGCCGGCCTCACGCCCGATTTCGTGCAGTGCCGCCAGGGTCAATCCGTTGGCTTCCTGCGGAACCGGCGACAGCGCGCTCTCGCTCTTCGCGGCTCGCTCGAAGATCGTGGCGATTTCCTCGTCGGTATATCGGCGCTCAGTCATGGCTGAAGAAGCTCACCGGAGGCGCCGGGGGAGTCAATGGAGTTCACCGCGGCATCTCGCCGCGCGCGGCGCGATCGACCGCCTCGACCGCCGCCCGTGTCTCTGCTGGCGAGGGGCGCGGCGCTACCTCGTCGTCGCTCAACGCCAGCGTCCAGGCGGCGCGCTCGATGACCGCGACGCCGAGCTCGGGCGGCAATGATTCCCCGAACGCCAGCTCGACCCGACGGCAGATTCTTTCCTCACGCGCCGGCTCGGAGATGGTGTGGTTGGGTGCACCACGATGAATTCGCGCGTGGGTCGCCTCATGAATCAGGCTCGACGCCACCACTTCGACGCCGATGTCGCGACGCGCGAGAAAGGTCAGCTCCGTGAGGATGGTGCGCTGCCCCGGCAGGTAGGCCCCCCGGCAGGCATACCGTTCGACGGTGATTCCGGCGATGTCGCGCCGCATATGGGCGACCCGCACGGGCTGATAGCGCTCGAGCATCGCGATGGCATCGTCAAGGCGTGCCACCACGTCTTCGGTGGCGATGTCGCTTCGAGAATTCGTGATCTCGACCCGGAATCCCCGCACCTCACGAACCTCGGCCAGGGTGGCACCGGCGACTCGCGCGATCCGCAGGAGCGCACTATTGAAGATGTCTGCCAACCTCATCAGCCGCCCTCCTGATCCTCGTCGCCGAATCATAGCCGTTCAGCGAAGGCGGGGCCGCGAACGTCAGCGGGAGTTAGTTGAGGGGCGGGAAGGACGCCGCCATCAGCCGGAGCAACGCCGTGTGGTCTATCGGCTTCACCAGATGGCTGTCGAAGCCCTCTTCGCGTGACCGCCTGCGATCCTCGGCTTGTCCCCACCCCGTCTGCGCGATCACCACAATCTGCTTCCCCCAGCTCTCGGCCCGGATCGCCCGACAGACCTCATAACCATTGAGATTGGGCAGGCCGATATCGAGCAGGATCAGTTCGGGCCGGAATGCCTCGGCCCGGGCGAGGGCATCGTGCCCATCGTATGCAGTCTGGGTTTCGTGCCCCTCGAGATCGAGCAGCATCGCGAGGCTGTCGGCGCTGTCGCGGTTGTCATCCACCACCAGAACACGCCGCCGGCCGCTGCGTTCGGGCTTCACTGATACGTCCTGCTCGGGTTGCCCCAACGGTGCGCCGGCGACGATCGGCATTCGCACCGTGAATTCGCTGCCACGATGCAGGCCGTCGCTCTGAGCGGTCACGCTGCCGTCGTGGAGCTCGACCAGTCGCTTCACCAGCGACAGCCCGATTCCCAATCCGCCATCCCCGCCGCCCTCGGCACGAGTCGCCTGGGTGAAGAGGTCGAAGACGCGCGGCAGCATTTCCGCAGAAATTCCCATGCCGTTGTCGGCGACCCGGATGACCACCTCGCCCTGATCGAGCTCGGCCGTGAGCGAGACCTTGCCGCCCGGGGCCGTGTATTTGGACGAGTTGATCAGCAGATTGCCGAGCATCTGCGCCAACCGGACGGGGTCGGCGTGGAGATAGATCGGCTCGGTCGGCAGCGTCACCGTGAGCTGGTGACCGGCCCGCTCGTAGAGATGCCGCACCCCTTCGACCGCGTGATGCACCACCGAGGCGAGTTCGACCCTGCCGCGCTTCAGTTCGAGGCGGTCGCGGGTGATCCGGCTGACGTCAAGCAGGTCATCGACCAGTCGGACAAGTTGGGTGAGCTGGCGTTCGATCGCGCCGCGGGCCTGCTTCAACAGATCAGGATCGTCCTCGACGCGCTGCATCAGCGCAAGCGAGTTGCTGATCGGCGCGAGCGGATTGCGCAGCTCGTGCGCGAGCGTCGCAAGAAATTCGTCCTTGCGACGGTCGGCGTTCTGCAACTCCCCGTAGAGCTGGGAGTTTTCGATGGCGATGGCGGCCCGACGCGCGAGGTCGGTGGCCACAGCAAGATCCCGCTCGTCGTATCGATGCCCCGATTCCGCCGTGATGAAGCTGATGACGCCGAGGGTCTTGCCGCGGACGGTGAGCGGCACCCCGATGTACGACCGGAGCCCGAGCTTGCGTGCGAGCCTGAGGTGCTCAGGGTCGCTGATCGAATGCTCGAGCATTGCGTCCGTGATCACCGGTACGAATTCCCCCTTGCCGGTGCGAAGGATTTGGCCGACACCTTGGGGTTGGGTCAAATCGGGAGGGAAACGGCGATGGAGATCGTTTGCCATCTCGAGCTTTTCCGGGTCGACATGCGCCACCGCGATCCGCCGTAGCGTCCCATCGGCCTCGAGGAAGTCGATCGCAATCCAGTCGGCGAAATAGGGGACACCAAGGGAAGCGACATGCTGGAGAATGCTGTCGAGATCAGTGGGTACGGCGAGCGCGGCGCTGGCGTCGGCCAGGAACTGTGAGGTCTGTTGCGCGCGCTTGCGTTGCGTGATATCGACGCCGATGCCGATCATTCGCTTCGCCTGTCCATCCTCGCCGGAGATTGCCTTCCCCGTTCCGGCAATCCAGGCGATGTCGCCGTTGCTGCGCTGGTTGCGGAATTCCACGTTGAAGCCTGAGCCATGCTTGATCGCGTGGCCGATGGCCGCGCCCACCCGCTCCCGGTCGGCAGCGTAGATCAATTCCTTGAAGGCCTCGAAGGTGCCCGCAAAGGTGCCCGGCTCAAGGCCGTGCAAGGGCTCCAGCTGTTCCGTCCAGGAGAGCGATCCGGTACCAATATCCCAGTCCCAGACGCCCATTCCGCCCGCGTCCAGTGCCAGTCGGAGTCGTTCCTCGCTGGCGCTGAGCGCCGCTTCGGCCGCCTTGCGCTCGGTGACGTCCTCCGCAACGAAGCAGAATCGTGTCCGGCCGGTGGGGCCGACTCCGATTGGGCAGACCGTCGCCGCTAGCCAGCGAACGCCGTCGGGCCGGCGATACTCCTGGTCGAATTGCACCGGCTGTCCAGTACGCTCGCTCTCGGCGTAGCGCTTGAGTCGCCCTTCCAGTTCGGCCGGGTCGACGCCGATGTCGGCGAGGGAGCGCTTCCCTTCGAGCGTGCCGGGCTCGGCCCCGAAGTAGCGACTACTGGCCGGGTTGTCATAGATGTGGAGAATGTCTCCGTCAGCGGTGGGCTCGACGATTCCCATGCAGGCGGGCGAGTTGTCATAGAATGCGCGGAGGGTGGCTTCGCTCTCCTGCAACGCGGACTGTTGCCGGCGTCGTTCAGTGATGTCGCGGAACATCAGCGCGGTGCCGACGGAATCGCCACCGTCATCGCGGATCGCGGCGCAACTCTCCTCGATCAGCCGTTCGGTGCCATCTCGCGCAATCAGGATCGGGTGCAGGGCGCCTTTCGGCCCCTGCGCCCGGATGGCCCCCGGCGCGAGGCACTCGACCGTCTCGCGACTTTCTTCGTGCAAGATCCGAAAGACCTCGTGGAGCGGGCGACCGATTGCGCCGCGCTGGCTCCAGCCGGTGAGCGCCTCGGCGGTCGCGTTGATCCTAGTGATCCGGTTCGCGGTATCGGTGGTGATGATGCCGTCACCGATACTCCCCAGCGTGATGCGCAGCAGGTCGCCCTCGGCCTCGGAGCGGATGCGTGCTCGTCGTTGCGAATCAACAAGCGCAATCGCGGCAAGGCCTAGCAACGTGAAAGCGACAAGTCCAATCGCCTGGGCCTGGGTTTCGATCGCCAAGGAGTGAATCGGCGGCAGCAACAGGTAATCCACTCCGATCCCGCCGCTGACGAGCGCAAGCAGCCCGGGGCCATTGCCGCCGTACCAACCGGCAAAGGCAATGGCCACGAGTGGGAGAGCGAACGGCACCGAGTCACCCAGGACGGGCGTGAGCAACATCCGAATGCCGATCGAGGAGGCCATGGCAGCGAGCGCCACACCATAGGCCGCAACTGACTTACGGAGTGCCATCACGGTCCTCGTGCGGGATCGGGGACAGGGGGTGCAACGCTGCGCTGTCGCGGTTCAAGGCACGCGGAGACAATCTATGCTCAGCTGCCTTCGCCGGAAGGGCTCCGACGCGGCAGCTCCTCTCGGCGAAAACAGTAATGCTCGACGTGCGTCAACAATGATTCGAGCGAAATCGGCTTGCGCATCACCTCGGCCCCAGCTGGCGCCCGTGAAGGGTCCGACGTCGAGACAAGGATCGGCACCGACGCGAGTTCGGGGTCGGCCTTCATGATGGCATAGACGGCATTGCCGTCGAGAATCGGCAGGATCAAGTCGAGAATGACCAGACATGGCTTGACCGCCGCTTCGCGCAAGTAGATCAACGCGTCCCGGCCATTGCTGACGGTTCGCACATTGAACCCCTCGTCGGTGAAGACGTCGCGCAGGGTTTGCACCAGATCGTACTCGTCGTCCACCACGAGGACGGTGCAGCCACCATCAGGGCAGCGCGAGCCCATCAGGCGGCCACCTCGACGGC
>JBDSMX010000123.1:0-2578 GCA_039915645.1 Gemmatimonadales bacterium
GTGCGGCGCCCCTACGCGCCCCCGCCGGAAGTCCGGCGGGGGCTCTTCACATCCCCTTAACACCCGCGGACTACTCTCCCTGCTCACTCCTTCTCGTGGAGAGCAGGCCAATGCGCAGCGCATCATCGATCCGGTTCGCCCTGTTTGCAGCCATCGTGGCGACCGGCCCCCTCGCGGCGCAGGTGCGCGAGATCCCGCTCGGCACACCGAACGCATCGCATCCGTTTGAATTCTCGCTCATCCACGGCATCCGCGAGCAGGCCAATGGCGGTATTCTCGCTGCGGCCTCCCTCGACGGCGTGTTGATGCGGATCGACCCGACCTTCAAGCGCGCCGACACCCTCGGCCACAAGGGCCGCGGTCCGGGCGAGTATCTCCAGCCCGATGGCATCTGGCCGCTCGCCGCCGATTCCTCGTTGCTGGTCGATCTCGGCAACAATCGGCTGACGGTCGTGGCGCCCAACGGCAAGCTCGGCAACACGACGCCGATCATGGGCGGCGAGGGCGGTGGTCCTGGCGGCCCCGGGGGCGGCATCACCGTGATGATCCCCGGTGGTGTCGACCGGAGCGGCGGGATCTACTTCCGCGGTGGACCGGGGAGCGACTCGGTGGCGCTCAATCGCTTCGACCGTGCGACCCAGAAGACGACACGCATTGCGAACCTCAAGGCTGCGGAGATGAAGCGGGTTGAGTCGGGTGGTGCGAATTCGCGTCAGCAGCGGATGTCGCCGGTTCCCCTCGCCGCCGCCGATGGCTGGGCGGTGAGTCAGTCGGGCACGGTGTTCCTGGTCCGGAGCGGGACCTACCGCGTCGAAGTGATTCCGCGTGGCGGCGCTCGGCGTGCTGGCGCGCCAGTGGCCTACACGCCGGTGAAGATCGGCGAAGCCGAGCGGAAGGAGTATTCGGCCGATCTCGGGCGCAGTGGTCAGATCAACATCGGCGTCGAGAACCGCAACGGCGAGCAGACCTTCTCGCTCTCCCGTGGTCGCCCGCGCGGAGATGACGGTCCCGAGGCCTCATCTTTCCCTGCGGCGAAGCCACCGTTCGATCCATCGCAGCTCTTCGTCGATGGGAAGGAGCGCCTCTGGGTGCGTCGCTACCAACCGGCTGGCCGCACTGCGCTCTACGATGTCTTCAACGATCAGGGCGCCCTCGTCTCGAGCATCCGCCTCCCGGCGGGCCGGATCGTAGTCGGGATGGGTGCCACTTCGGTGTACGTGGCGCACATCAACGATGATGACCTGCAGTTACTCGAGCGCTACCCGCTCCCGCTATGATCCAGTAGCGGAAGCGGACAGATCGCCGTGGGAGGAATGGTGTCGCAACCCGGTCGGATCCTGGTAGTCGAAGATGATGCCCGGACGGCCGAGGTGATCGCGCTCTATTTGCGACACGCCGGATATCAGGTCTGGGTCGAGGGGGATGGCACGCGCGCGCTCGAGCGGGCGCGTGCCGACTCCTTCGATCTGCTCATTCTGGACCGGATGCTTCCGGGCATCGATGGCCTGACCCTCTGCCGCCAGCTCACGGCGGAGAGCGGTGTGCCCGTCATGCTGGTCACCGCACGCACACTCGAGGAGGAACGACTCGAGGGGTTCGAGGGCGGTGCCGACGACTACATCACCAAACCGTTTTCACCACGTGAGCTGGTGGCGCGCGCGACGGCGATCCTGCGCCGCGCACCTCCCGGGCAGCGTGACGTGGTGCGCGCCGGGATCCTGCGCCTCGATCTCGAGCGTCGCGAGGTGAAAGTAGGTGAGGCGATCCTCGAGGTGACCCCGAGTGAATTCGAGATCCTTCACGCGCTGGCCGAGCATCCCGGTCGAGTCTGCTCGCGTGCGGCATTGCTGAATCGGTTGCCGGGGCGTTCGCGCGATGCGCTCGATCGGACCGTCGATGTCCACGTTCGCAATCTCCGTCGCAAACTCGAGTCACTGGTGCCTGCGCCCGATGCATTTCTCGAGACTGCATTCGGCCAAGGGTATCGACTCGGCGCCGAGGCGGTCTCGTGAAATCGCTGCAACTGCGGTTCTTTGTCGTGGTCTGGCTCTTCGTCGTCGCGGCGATGATTGCGTTGGCCCTGCTGGTGGGGCGCTGGTCGATCACCGAACTCGAGCGCGTCTCGGTCGAGACCCGCTACGACCGGCGCCTCGACGCGCTCACGCAGCCGTTGATTGCCGCCATCGACGCCGTGCCGGCAGGCGATTCGCTCGCCATCTCGGCAACACTCGCGCGCTTCACCGCTGCGGATACCAACCTGCTCGGCGGTGCCGTGCTCGATGGCGCGGGCCGAGTGCTGGGCACTTCGATTCCCGGGCTGGCGGCCGATGCACTGCGGCTCAGAGGGGGTGGCCTGGTGAGCTTCGCACAGTCGATCACCAAAGGCGCTGCGACGCAACGCATCATGGTGGCGATTTCGGGGCGACCGTTTGGTTCCGCCTCCGCGCCGAAGACGCTGGTCCTGATTCCGGCGCTCAAGAGCGCGGTGAGTTCCAGTCGGATGGCCGGGCGCACGCCTTCGGAGGATCTCAGTCACCGCATCGCGATCGCCGTGCTCGTGGGATCGCTGCTGTCGGCG
>JBDSMX010000138.1:0-8815 GCA_039915645.1 Gemmatimonadales bacterium
GCGATGACCACCCCGCGTCGCTTCGAGGTGCACCAGATCACCGCCGATCGCGTCATCGGCGTGATTCGCGACGAGAATGATGTCGAGTACGTCCGGATCTATCGCCTGAAGCGGTAGTTCGTTCGCCTCACCGCTGTACCTGGAGGGATGCGACGTTGCAGAAGAAAGACACACGCCCCGCGCTGGTCGTCCCTCCCGATCTCAAGGCGGCGCTCGCCAAGGATTCCGCGGCGAAGGCGGTCTTCGATGCCCTCGCTTACACCCATCGCAAGGAACACATCCAGGCCATCGTCGAGGCGAAGAAACCCGAGACGCGGGAACGGCGTCTGGCCAAGACGATGTCGATGCTCGCGAGCGAGCGGCCATCACTCAGCAACACCATCTCGACCGCAGTGACCGTTAACAAGATGAAGCTCAAGCCGGGACAGCGCGTGCTGGTGCTCGATGCCGACGCCGATGCGATGGTCACCTTCAAGAAGCTGCCGAAGGAAACGACGCTCGCCACCGAGGCGGGGAAGGGCGGCTTCGATGTGGTGGTGCTCTATGCCGAGAGCGCGGCGAAGCTGGCGAAGCGGCTGCCCGCGGCGATCAAGGCCGGTGTCAGCGGTGGAGCGCTCTGGATCGCCTTTCCGAAGAAGCGACCCGGCCACACCAGTACTCTCACTCGCGACAACGGCTGGGAGTCCACCGACCGCGACGACATCGTCAAGCTCTCGCTGATCGCGATCGACGCGATCTGGTCGGGAGCGAAATACCGGATCACCTGACCCAGGACACCACGATGACGACTGACCCGCGCTACCCGATCGGCAAGTATCAGGCTCCGGCCACCGCCCCCGATGAGGCACTTCACTCGGAGTGGCTCCACCAGATCGAAGACTTCCCCGACCTGCTGCGCGCGGCGATCTGGAATCTCGATGATGCCCAGCTCGATACCCATTACCGGGATGGCGGCTGGACCGTGCGTCAACTGGTGCACCATGTGGCGGACTCGCACCTCAACGCCTACGTCCGCTTCAAGCTCGCACTCACCGAAGATCAGCCCACCATCAAGCCCTACATCGAAGCGCTCTGGGCCGAACTCCCCGAGGCGCGGGCGTTGCCGGTTGCGCCGTCGCTGCAGATCCTCGACGGATTGCACGCGCGCTGGTCGGCAATGATGGTGGCGATGACACCGGCCCAGTTTGATCGTACCTTCCATCATCCGGAGACCGGCACCACCAACACCCTCTGGCAAACGCTCGGGCTCTACGCCTGGCACTGCAGGCACCACGTCGCACACATCACCACGCTGCGCACGGCGCGCGGCTGGTGAGCCTCACCCCATCTTCCCAACAGCGGAGCTGATGCATGGAACGGCAGAGCGTGACTGGAATTGGTGGCATCGTCCTCTTCGCCGATCACGCCGATTCACTGGCGCACTGGTATGAAAAACATCTCGGCATGCATTTCACTCGCGAGCCGGACAGCCATTTCTGGTGGGTCGAGCTCCCGGGCACTGCCTTCGCCATTCATCAGACCAATCATCCCCTCGGTCACGACCGGCGACTGGTCGAAGTGACCTGGGTCGTCTCCGATCTTGATGCGTTCATCGAGCAGCTGGGTGAATTCGGATTGACCGTGGATGAGCGGCAGGAAACTGCGACCGGAGATTTTGCGTGGCTCTCCGACCCGGAAGGGAACCGGATCGAGCTCTACCAGAAGCCCGCGGAATAACGGAACCTCCGCGCGAACGAGGAGCCTTGCTTGCGTCGCGCCGTGCGCGACGCAGATCTCCGCTCGAATCGAAGCTTGAGCTTCCGTCGTGGTCGGGATCTGGGCCGCGCAAGGCGCGGCCCCAGCAGGTTTCTCCCGCCGCGCGAGGCGCGGCCCGAGCGGGTCTCCGCCGCGGCCCGCGCTCCTACCGCCCCCGCCCCCGTCCTGCCGCTCCCGCCCGCGTCCGATCCGGAAATTCACTCCGCAAGACCGCCGTGGCATCGAGCATCACCCGCATCGACGGCTCAGGCAACGCAGCCACACCGACTACGGTGAGTGCGGGCGGGGTGAGCTTGTCGAGTCCGTCGAGCAGCGCGGCACGCGCGGTCGAAATTGACTCAGGCGTCGCATCCTTGAGATAGAGCGTCACCTTGACCACGTCCCCCGGCACGCCGTGCGCGGCGCGAACGACGGCATCGAGGTTCACGAGCAGCTGGCGCGTCTGGGCCGCGAGGTCACCGCTGCCGACGATGCTGCCGGCGGAATCGACCGGGACCATCCCCGAGACATAGACGGTGAAGCCCACGCGCACGGCCTGGGGAATTCCCTCGAGCGACGGAACGCCCGGCGCGGTGATCCGGACTGGGGCCGACGAAACCGGGGCACCGGCGAGCGGTCCCGGCATCGTCCGGGCCGGTGCGGGCGAGCAGGCGGCGAACGCGAGGAGCACGAGCGGCAGAAGGCGGGGAGTCACGAGGAGCTCCGGCTGAGGAATGCGTTGAGTGGTCACGAGCCGTACTTCGCCTTGAGGCGATCGATCACGGCTTTGCGAATGTCCCGGAAAGGTGTGACCGGACCGAGCTCGGGATTGTCAGGGGCGAGAAAGGCGAGCCCTTTCTCGCGTCCGGTGACGAGGAAATCGGTGGTCGCCACACGGTACCGCCTGGTCGGGTCGAGAGCGACCCCGCCGACGACCCAATGGTCACCCTGGCGCTCCGCGCCCGCCGGATGGAGATAGCCGCCGCTGCCCCGGTTGGCCTCCCCCTGCTCGAGCACCCGGCGGAGCATCGAGCCGGTCATCGTGGTCCCCACCACATTGCCGCCGAACGGCAGGATCCGGATCACGTCGTACTGCGTCAGCGGTCCCGCCGGGATCACGTCGTCGATCCGGATCGAGCCGCCGTTCATGATCCCCACTTCGGCACCCGGCACTTCGGCGCGAAGCGCCTCGGCGATGAGCATCGGCAGCGGTGCCTGACGCACCCGCACCGTCGCCTCGCGACCATCGAGCGGTTCGGGGAGAACGGTGACCCGTGCATGCGGATCGAGCCCCGCCGCGATGTAGGCCGCATCCGACTTGGCGACCCAGGTGGCGACTTCCCGGCTCACCTTGGGATCGAGCGCGATGCTCGAATCGAGCGGAATGAAGCGCACCGCCGCCACCGGTCGCGCCCCCTTGGCGCCGAAGGTGAGGGTCACGGTGGCCACCGTGCGCACGTTGGCATCGGCCTTCACGATGGGGGTGAACGCGGCGCCGCGGCGGATCTCGTAGTTCTCGTGTTCGTGGCCACCAAGCAGCAGCGCGATCTCGGGAACCAGCTCGACCACTCGCTGATCACTCGCCAGGGTGAGATGGGTGATCGCGACGATAGCGTCGACCGAATCCTTGATCAGGGCCACTTCGCGCTTGGCCGCGACGATCGGGTCCTCGAAGCGAGTCCACGACGGCTTGTTGTCGTCGATCACGAGGCCGATAAGGCCGATGCGCACCAGCCCTCCCCGGCTTTTGATCCGGAGGATCGCGTGGCGCCGGGTCCGCGGAAAGGGAGTTCCGGCCGAGTCGGTGACGTTGCTCACGACATAGCCGAACCGTGACTCTCTGAGACGGGCGAGGAATTCGTCGAACCGAACGTCGAATTCGTGGTTGCCCAGGGTCGCCCACTGGAGCCCGACCGCATTGAGGATCGAGACCATCTGGCGTCCCGCCAGGCGGGCCCCGTCGACCTGGGCCAGCCCCATCGCCGAGGGGGAGAGGAAGTCCCCGGCGAGGTCGGTCACCAGGCCCGGGATCCGCCGGGCGAGGGAGGCCCGGAGGGTCGCAAGCCGGGCCAGCCCCCCCGAGGCCCCACCGGCCATCGGCGTGATCTCATAGATGTCGTTGAAGTGGAGGAAGGTCACCGATCTGGCCGGGGCCTGGGCCCGCAAAGCCGCAAAGGACGTGGCCTGGAGCAGGATGGCGAGGAGCAGGGCGGGGCGGCGCATCGGCGGTCCGGGAGTGGGGTCGGGCGGAATCTGGGGGGCTGGGGGGTGGCCCGCCAGCCGCCAGTTGTGCATCGTTCAGTCTTCGGGTCGTCACAAAGGCCGTCTACTTCACAGGATATGTCTATGCGCAAGTTCATGATGGCACTGGTCATCGCCGGCACGCTTACGGGCTGCGTCAGCAAGAAGCGGTATGACGAAACCGTGCTGGAACAGCGCCGGGTCAATGAGCAGAAGGACTCGCTCGTGGCCGACGTCCTCGCAGCGACCCAGATGGTGACCGAGATCAATGCCGACCTCGCCCGCGTCAAGGCGCTCGGCGTCTCCCCGGTCTCGACCGGCGACCGCCCGCTTGCAGGCAAGGCCGAAGAGCGCGCCGTCCTGCTCGGCAAGGTTCGCGAGGTGATCGCCCGCCTCGAGGCAGCCGAAGTGCAGGTGGCGGCACAGAAGAAGAAGATCGGCGGCATCTCGTCCGAGCGCACCAGGCTGATGGCCAACCTCGACAATTTCTCGAAGACGATCGAGGACCTGAAGACGGCGGCGCAGCAGCAGGAAGCGCTGATCACCGAGCAGAAGGTGCAGATCCAGACGCTGACGTCGCGCGTGGATACCCTCACGGTGCAGAGCAATCAGCTGACGATGGAGAAGGTCGCGGTCAAGGACACGCTGACGCGCGTCGTCGATGAGTCGAACGTGGTGTACTACGCCGTGGGCACCAAGGATGAACTCATCAAGCGCGGCATCGTGGTGAGCGAAGGGAGCAAGTTCCTGATCTTCGGTGGCAAGACTGTCGCAGCGGCGCGCGACCTGAAGCCGGAACTCTTCCAGCGCCTCGACCGTCGCAAGGACACCGTGCTGACCGTGCCGGAGCCGCTCAAGGAGTACAAGATCGTGACCCGCCAGAGCCCGTCGCTGCTCGCCAGTACGGTGATGCCTGACGGTCACGTGAAGGGCGACCTCCACGTCTCGTCGCCGGCCTTCTGGGATGCGGGGAAGTTCCTGATTCTCGTCCGGGACTGAAGTTGACTGGATGATGGATGATGGATGATGGAGAGGGGCGGCCCGGTAGCGGGTCGCCCCTTTTTTTTGGTGGTGCCGCCCTTGGGCGGCACGGGTCTTGGATGCAAGTTGAGCTTGGCGCATTTCCGGAGACCGGTGCCGCGCGAGCGCGGCACCGCCAGTGATTCCCCTCCTCTCGCGAAGATCCACATGCCCGTCGAATCTCCCTACTCCGGCGTCCTCCTCCGCACCATCATTCTCCTGATCGGCTCGAATCTCTTCATGACCTTCGCCTGGTACGGGCACCTCAAGTCGCTCAGCAGCAAGCCGTGGTACATCGCGGTCCTGGTGAGCTGGGGGATCGCCCTGTTCGAGTACATGCTGCAGGTCCCGGCGAACCGGATCGGCTTCACCGCCCTGTCGCTGCCGCAGCTCAAGGTGATGCAGGAAGTGATCACCCTGGTGGTCTTCGTCCCGTTTGCGATTCTCTTCATGAAGCAGCAGTTCAAGCTGGATCATCTGTATGCCGGGGCCTGTCTGGTCGGGGCGGTGTACTTCGCGTTTCGGGGAACTTGAATGAATGGAGTCTGGCTCGAATTTGTGGCCCGGTGGTGCCGCGCTTGCGCGGCACCGGCCTATCCGACGAGCGGAGTCTGGTTCGGATTTGAGACCCGTGCCGCCCAAGGGCGGCACCAACGATGAGTTCCCCGCTTATCTTTCTCCCGTCTACTACCGCGAGCTCCCCGTGATGCGCAAACTCCGCTTCCTCTTCACCGCCATCCTCCTCGTCGCCGGCGCGACCTCGCTCGCCGCCTGGCATCGCGGGCCGGCACCGGCGCCGCTCAATATCCGGGTCGTGAAGTCGCCGTCCTGCGGTTGCTGCGCCGCCTGGGTGACCTACATGCAGAAGGCCGGCTTCACGGTGACGGTGGAGAATCAGGAAGAGTTCACCAAGCTCAAGCGCGCCAATGGCGTCACCGCCGAGTTGCAGTCGTGCCACACGGCGTTCATCAACGGCTATGTGATCGAGGGACACGTTCCCGCCGATCTGGTGAAGAAGCTGCTCGCCGAGAAGCCTGCGGGCGTGAAGGGACTCGCCGCACCGGGGATGCCCGGCGCCTCGCCTGGCATGGATATGGGGAAGGAGCCGTACACCATCTACTCGTTTGATGCCGCTGGTCACGCCAAGCGATACGCCACGCGATGAGCGATGACCGTCTGTCGCGAATGAAGACGGCGATGATGCGTATGGTGGTGGGCGTCCTGCTCGTGGACGCGGTCGGAATCGCGCTGTACTATCTGACGCCGCTGACGCACAGCGGCAATGGGCGGATCACGCTGGCGCTCTTCTGGGTGCTGGCGATCCTGGCGGTGCTGGTGCCGAGCATGCGCGCGCTGCGCGAAGCCCGGCGCAACTAGCGCTTCATCTCGAGACGCAGGGCATTGCGGGCCGCCTCGATGCGCGCCCGCGCCTCCTCTCGCAACGCCGCGGTGGTCTTCCCCGCACTCTCGATCGGCTCCAGGATCTCCACCACCGCCACCGCCGGATTGATCCGCCAGTCGTGCTTGGCGATCGCATCGCGTGTCCCGTGAATCGCCAGCGGCAGGATCGGCAGGCCGGCATCGATGGCGAGCCGGAACGCGCCATCCTTGAACGGCAGCAGGTTTTCGTCGAGCGAGCGAGTCCCTTCGGGGAACATCATCACCGAGCAGCGCTGCGCCAGTCGTTCACGACAGGCCGCCATCGCCTCGCGAATGCTCGATGCGCGCCCGCGCTTGACCGGAATGTCGTTGGCCATCCACATCACCCAGCCGAGCACCGGGATCCTCATCATCTCCATCTTGCTGAGCCACTTCATCTCCCACGGCAGGTGACAGAGCAGCAGGATGTCGGAGAACGATTCGTGATTGGCCACCACGACATACGGCCGACGCGGGTCGGCGGGGGGCGTGCCGCGCACCGAGAATTTCCAGCGCGGCGTCATCATGGTGGTCCAGAGTCCGACCCAGCGGAAGATCCGGCCGCCGGCGTAATTCACCCGGTCAAATGGCCATCCCAGAATGCGGAAGAGAGAGACTACCGGGAAGAGCACGGCAATCGACAATCCGAGCATCGCCCAGGTCCAGGTCGAGGCGAGCGTGGTGCGCAGGGGCGAGGCAGGCGTTGGCATCGGAGGAAAAGGTAAAAGGGAGTGCCGTTGTTAGCTTCTACCGCCATGCATCCTGATCAATACGCCGTCTTCAGCCGCCTGCTCGACGCCCCCGGTCCCAGCGGGTTCGAGCGCGCCCCGGCCCGCCTCTGGCGCGACGCTGCCGCCTTCGCCGACGAGGTCACCGCCGATGTGAGCGGCAACTCGTTCGCCACCATCTTCCCGGCCACCGCAGGCCGGGATGGTCCCCGGCTGATGTTCGCCGGGCACATCGACGAGATCGGCGTGATGATCATCCACATCGACGACGATGGCTTCTGCTTTTTCGAGCCGATCGGTGGCTGGGATTCGCAGGTCTTCGTCGGGCAGCGCGTGTCATTGCTCGGCCGGAATGGCGCGGTGGCGGGGGTGATCGGCAAGCAGGCAATCCACCTGATGGATCAGGCCGATCGCGACAAGCTCTCCAAGCCGCACGATCTCTGGATCGACATCGGCGCGAAGAGCCGGGCCGAGGCGTTGTCGCACGTCGGGATCGGCACCGCTGGCGTGCTCGGTGCCACCGTGACGCGCCTCCCCAATGATCGCGTGGTCTCGCGTTCACTCGACAACCGGATCGGCGCCTTCGTGGTGCTCGAAGCGCTGCGGCTGCTCGCCGCCGATCGCCCGCGGCTTCCGGTCACTGCGGTTGCGACGACGCAGGAAGAAATCGCGTATACCGGTGGCGGTGCTCGCACTTCGGCGACCTCGCTCGAGGCGCGTGCTGCCATCGTGGTCGACGTGACCCATGCGACCGACTCGCCCGGCATCGAGAAGAAGCGGCACGGCGATGTGAAACTCGGTGGCGGACCGGTCCTCGCGCGCGGAGCGGCGGTGAACGAGGTGGTATTCGAGTTGCTGCTCGCGACGGCCGAAGAGGAACAGATCCCCTACACGGTGCAGGGCGCCGCGCGGTATACCGGGACCGATGCCGATGCGATCTTCACCGCGCATCATGGGGTCGCCACCGGCCTGGTCTCGGTGCCGCTCCGCTACATGCACTCGCCCAATGAGCTGGTGGCGCTCGAGGATGTGACGAACGCCGCGAAACTGCTCGCGGCGTTTGCTCGGCGCATCGACAGCAGCACCGACTTCGTGCCGCGCTAGCTACCGC
Organism: Gemmatimonadales bacterium; assembly: GCA_039915645.1. Lineage (GTDB taxonomy): Bacteria > Gemmatimonadota > Gemmatimonadetes > Gemmatimonadales > GWC2-71-9 > Palsa-1233. Next base: position 8,254 of record JBDSMX010000138.1, read on the forward strand.
GCTCGGCCGTGCAGCGCCTCGAACGCCTCGTGGGTGCCGATGCGCTCGAGGGCGTGATACGCGGCGGTGCGGACGATGGCATCGTTGTGCTTGAGGAGGTGGGCGAGCGTCGGCACCGCCGTCACCATGTGGCGCCGCGCGGCAGCTTCGGCCACGGCAGAAACAAGGTCGGGACGGTGGCTGCCAAGCGCCTTGAGGATCTGCTCCTCGGCATGCGGTGCCGCCGCGAGCGCCTCGATGTAGGCGCGGCGCTCCGGGCGCCCTTCGGCGCTGTTCAACACTTCGATGATTGCTTCCACTCCGTCGCGCCCGGCGCTGATGAGTGCGCGCGCCACCATCGAGTCGGCGCCGACGCGTGGCAGCATCCGCACCATCGTCTCGAGATCGTCCCCCGACACCATCCGCCGCCGTTCGCGCACGATGATCGAGCGATGCGCGTCGTCGCACGAATGCTCGAGCGCGTGGAGATCGATGAGCGCGGCGGCGAGGCGTTCGAAGTCGTGCGCGTCCGACGCGGCACGTCCCTCGGCCAGCAGCGGATCGAGTCGCGTCGACAGCTCGC
>JBDSMX010000141.1:0-7906 GCA_039915645.1 Gemmatimonadales bacterium
CGACTTCGCGAGCGATCAGGACAGCAGTGTCGACTGGCAGTTGCCGCTCGCGTTCCAATCGCGCGCGTAGCGTCTCACCCGTGACCAACGGCATCACGTAATACAAGTAGGGGCCGGACATGTCCGGGCCCTGCGCCGAACCGGAATCAAGCAACGGCAGGATATGCGGATGCTGCAACCGGGCGGTGGTGCGAATTTCAGTGAGGAAACGATCGGCGCCCAGGGCAGCACCGAGGTCGGGATGCAACACCTTGATTGCCACTTCGCGATCGTGCTTGAGGTCGTGCGCGAGATAGACCGTGGCCATCCCGCCCGCGCCGAGTTCGCGATCGAGGCGATAGCGATCGGCGAGTGCGGCTGTGAGCGCCAGGATCGGGGTCATCGCGTCGACCCACTTACCCGGCGACGCAACTCCGCGGCCCAGTTGCGGACCACGAGTATCTGCACGGCCTCCCCAACTCCCCGCAGCACGAGAAATTGGGAGCCGTTGGGCGAGACGTCGTAATTCGCATGCGGAGCGGGCGCGAGGACGAAGACATCATCGAAGAGCGGAGTGCGGGATGCAATCGAGAATTCCGGGCCCGTCGCCACAGTGGCCGCCATGAACTTGCCGTCCCCTCGGTAGAAGAGTCTCCGCCCATCGCGCGACCAGACCGGCTCGCTGCCGCCGTTCACCGAGACCTGCACACGACCACCCGGCCCTGGAAAAGGCTGCACCACCACCTGTGCTGCGCCGGATTCATTCGTCACGAACACAACCCAGCGTCCGTCGGGTGAGAGCCGGAGCATGTTCTCATCCGCCCGGCTCGCCGTGATCGTCTTCCGGGTGGTGTCGCCGGCGAGGTTTCGATACTCCAGGTCTCCTCCGGTCGTGTCCACCTGGTAGACGAGGGTTCGGCCATCGGGGCTGATCAATCCCTCGAAGAAATTTCCGCGTCCGCCGAGCAACAGTGTCGCGGGGCCGCTGAGATCGGCGGGGCGCCACCAGAGTGCGCTCCCTGCCGAAGCGTCGGAGCGGAAGAGCACTTGCTGTCCGTCCGGTGTCCATTCCGCGCGCTCGTTGACCTGACCGGCGGACGAAAGCCGCACCGGCGTGCCGGAGGCGACGTCGAAGAGCCAGACGTCGCTTCGTCCCTCGGCGGCGATCGACACCGCGATGCGCTTGCCATCGGGGGAAAAGCGTGGAAAGAGGAAGGAACGCGCGGCCGGAAGGACCGGCACACCCGACGCTCCGTTCCCGGTGAGCACGAGGTGCGCCTCATTCGCGTTGTCGGCGACATAGGCAAGCGAGCCAAGTGGTGAGAGCGACACCTTGCCGGACCCGCGTGCGCCGACGGCCAGGATGTTGTTTGCAATGGCGATTGGCGCACCGGAAATCTTCGCCGATCGAACATCGAATGGCACCGCCCAGAGATTCCGGTCCGGGCGGGTGAAGATGAGTTGTCCACCAAGCACCCCGATTGGCGATGTGCCTGCCAGATCGAGGACGGTCTTCCGGCGGGTGGCGAGGGAGGCCACCGCAAGGCGCACACCCTCGAGTCCGCCGGCGCCCCAGCTGGCATACAGCACATGATCTCCGTCGGCGAGCGCGATCGGAATGATCTCCGGAGGCCCGCTTCGGGAGGAATCCGCGGCGATCAGCGGGTGCAGTGCACCGCCGACCGCTGGAACGACCATCAACCCGCGCGTGGTTCCCAGCACAATCTGCCCGCTCGCGGACCAGGTGATGCCGAGTGGCTCCACTGTTTCGCAGATGACCTGGACCGGACCTCCAGCCGACGGAATCTTCTGGAGCCGGTCATTGGCCCAGAAGCCGATCCAGGCGCCATCGGAGGAGAAGAACGGCTGGGACGCTCCCTCCGTGCCTGGAAGCGTACGGGGAACACTCTCGTCCATCCGCCGGGCGAGGAGACGCTGCACTCCATCGATACCTCGCCCGATGAAGATCACCAGGCTGCCATCGGGAGAGAGGGCGATCGTACTCCCGTTGCCGGTACTGGTCACCGTCACATCGTGCGGCAGCGCCAGGCTGAAGCGGACAACGGCGTCGTCGGGCGTTGCGGCAGCGCCAACATTCCGGAGCGCGAGAGCGAGCACCGCGCCGGCCGCAATGCCACCGATCCAGGGGAGGAGACGAAGCAAGACGGCCGGGGGCCTCGCCGCATGCCCCGACCGGGTAGCCGCAGTTCGTGCAAAGGCGCGTGCTCCGCCATTATCGTGGAGAGCCGCGGCGAATTCCGCGGCGGTGGCAAAGCGATCAGCCGGGAGTTTCTGCAACGCCGTGAGCACCGCGTCGTCCACCGCCGGTGGCACGCTCCTGCGCTGCGTGGTCAGGCCGACCGGCTCGCTGGTCATCACCTTGGCGATGATCGCCTGCGCGGTGCTGCCGGTGAATGGTGGATCGCCGATCAGCATTTCGTACGTCATTGCGCCCAAGGCGTACACGTCGCTTCGCGCCGTGATTTCCCGTTCGCCCATGGCCTGTTCGGGCGACATGTAGTGCGGTGTGCCAAGCGACATTCCCGTTTCGGTCATCCGGGAACCACCACCAGCACTCGAGACGGCGAGGGCGATGCCGAAATCCGCCACCAGCGCCGAGCCATCGTGCAGCATGATGTTTTCGGGCTTGATGTCGCGATGGATCACGCCATGCCGATGGGCGTAATTGAGCGCGCCGGCCACTTCGGTAGCGAGGCGCAACGCATCGCTGATGGGCAGCTGTTTTTCGCGGTTGAGCCGGTCGCGCAGTGACTCTCCCTCGACGAAGGGCATCACGTAGTAGGCGGTGCCGTTCACCTCGCCGGAATCGATCAGCCCGAGAATGTGCGGATGCTGCAAGGTGGCAATGGTCTTGATCTCGCGCAGGAACCGCTCGGCGCCGATGACCGCCGCGAGTTCCGGGCGCAGCACCTTGATGGCGACCTTGCGCTCGTGCTTGAGGTCTTCGGCGAGATAGACGGTGGCCATGCCGCCGGCACCGAGCTCGCGCTCGATGCGATAGCGGTCGGCGAGTGCGGCGGTGAGGCGGTCGATGGTCACTGGCGATCCGGGGCGAAGTGCATCCGCTTCATCAGTTCGATGAACCGCGGTTCCGACCGAACGGCATCGAAGAGATGATCCTGGCCGATCCACACCATGAACTCGGAATCGGTGGCGAAGGCGCGTTCGAGGTTGTCGAGCGCCTGCTGTCGGTCACCGAGACCGAGGTAGACCAGCGCCATATTGAACGGTGCCACCTGGCCATTCCGCGAGTGCTTCTTGAGCTCGTCGAGCGTGCCCAGCGCACGGACGCGGTCGCCCGAGGCGGCATAGGCGTATCCGAGATAGGCCGTCACGAACGGCGGCGCGTCAAGCCTTGTGGCACGTTCCAACTTGGGTATGGCCTCGTGCGCCTTCCCGGCGGAGAGGTCGGCCCATCCCTCCATCATGGGGACCGAGTAGAACGTCGGGTCGAGTTCGCCAGCTCTCTTCGTCAGCTCCCTGACTTTGGCAACATCCTGTCGGAACATGTAGCCGAACACCTGATCGACAAGAATGGATGGTGAAAGCGGATCGAGCGCAATGGCGCGCTTTCCCTCGGCGATCGCTTCGTCGAGATGCCCAACCAACGCCAACGTCTGTCCGAGCTGGTCATGCGCGAACGCATAACTGGGATTCAGGCTGACCGCTCGCCGTAGCTCCCGCTCGCTCCCCTCCCAGTCATGCTCGAACCAGGCCTTGTAGACGCCAAGCGACGTATGAGCCTCCGAGGAGTTGCTGTCCAATTGCACGGCCCGCTCAGCCGCTGCCCTGGACCGTGGCTTCGCCTCGTCGGCGGTGATGAAACCCTCGTTGTACCCGGCCCAGAGGTAGGCGTCAGACAATCCGGCATATGCCGGAGCGTAGGTTGGACTCAGTCGCACAGACTCATCGAACTTGGCGATGGCGCGTTGCAGGTTCACATCACTGGGGCGGTTGAAGAAATACCGACCCCGGAGATAGGCATCATACGCTTCAGGGATCACGCTCGGCGCCGCGGCGAGCCGCGCCTTCTCCCCCGGCGTGAGTTGGGCATTGATCGCCTCGGCGATGGCCGAGGCCAACTCCGCCTGAAGGGCGAGCACGTCACTGGATTGACGCTCGAAACTTTGCGCCCAGAGATGCTTGTCGGCTCGGGCATCGATCAACTGCGCAGTGATTCGCACCTTGTCGCCGGAGCGAGTCACCGACCCTTCCACGATGGCGTCCACGTTTAGCGCCTTGGCGATCTCGGGCGACGCGGGCCGGTTCCTTCCGGCATACTGCATCGTGGAACCACGCGACGTCACCCGCAAGGCGCTGATGGTGGCCAGGTCGGTGGTGAGCTCGTCGGTCATCCCCTCGGCGAAATAGTCCTGGCTGGAATCGGCCGAGTAATTGTCGAGCGGCATGACCGCGATGGAGCGAATGGTGGTCCCGGGTGCTCCGGCAGCCGAGCTGCTTCGGTGCGTGAACAACCAGGCTGCCCAGGCACTGAGCAGGATCACGCCAGCGGCGATGCCGATCCATTTCCATGATTCAGACTTGGCGACCGAGGGCCCACTGCTTTCGACAGCGCGCGTCATGACCAACAACGCCTCACTGAACTCGCGCGCCGTGGCGAAGCGATCGATTGGCGCCTTGGCGAGTGCGCGCATGACCGCGGCATCAACGGACGGCGAGACCGAGTCGCGCAGAACACGAAGCGACGTCGGCCGCTCCGTCATCAGCTTGGCGATCATGGCCTGCACGGTGGCGCCGGTGACGGGCGGCTCGCCGGCGAGCATCTCGTAGGTCACCGCGCCGAGGGCGTAGATGTCACTCCGTGCATCGACGTGGCGATCGCCCGCTGCTTGTTCTGGACTCATGTAGCTCGGGGTGCCGAGCGAGAGCCCGGTGCCGGTGAGCCGCTCACCACCGGCCTCACTCACTGCCAGCGCGATGCCGAAGTCAGTGAGGATGGCATTGCCTTCTTGCAGCAGGATGTTCTCGGGCTTGATGTCGCGATGGACGACGCCCTGACGGTGGGAATAGTCGAGCGCCGAGGCAACCTGCCTGGCAATGCCGAGGGCATCATCGAGGCCGAGCTGGTGTTCGCGATCGAGCTTGGCGCGGAGCGACTCGCCGCGCACGTAGGGCATGACGTAGAAGAGGGTGCCAGCAACCTCGCCGGAATCGATGAGGGTGAGGATGTGGGGATGATCGAGTCGGGCGGTGATCTTCACTTCGGCAAGGAAGCGGTCGGCACCGAGGGCAGCCGCCAGGTCGGGGCGCAACACCTTGATGGCCACCTGCCGCTCGTGTTTGATGTCGTGCGCGAGATAGACCGTCGCCATGCCGCCGGCACCGAGTTCGCGCTCGATGCGGTAGCGGTCGGCGAGGGCGGCGGTGAGCGTGTCGAGGCTCACGGTTTCACTTTCGTCTTGAGATCGGCGAAGAAGTGCTCGACCATCACGAGCTCTTGTCGCCCGGTGTTGACCGGCCGGCGGATCATCACGAAGCTGCGATCGTCCGGTGAGACATCGTACTGTTGCCGGTTGGTCGCATCGGCAAATCCCGCGACACGAAAGAGCGGCCGGGCGTTTCCCGGCGAGAGCCCGGCGCCCGCCGCGACCGGAAGGCTCATCAGTTGTCCGTGACTCTTGAAGAAGAGCTCCCGTCCACTGTGCGCCCAGCGGGGCTCGGCGCCGCCGCCCTGTGACACGGGATACTTCACCTGCATGTCGGGGAACGAGGCGACATAGACCTCGGTGTGTCCGGAGCGGTTGGAGGTGAACGCCAACCACTTGCTGTCCGGCGAGAGGGCAACCTGGGTGTTGAAGCTGCTGTCTGAGTAAATCATCGAGAGTGTGGTGTCGCCGTGCAGGCGCCGGGCGAACAACACGCCGTACGATGCCGCATCGTCGGTCCGGTACACCAGCCAGTTCCCATCCCGGCTGAACTCGGCCTCCCAGATTCCCGGCTGGATGTCGAGCATGAGTCGCGGGGGCGTGCTGCCATCGGCGGGGCTGAGGTACGCGTTGTTCGCCCCGGAATCCGAGGTTGCACCGCTCGCGGTGATGAACGCAAAGCTGTGCCCGTCCGGAGCGAAGCTCGGACGCCAGCTTCCCAGGTCGTTGTGCGTCACCCGGATCCGGGATCCGTCCGCGCGGCGGACCCAGAGTTGCGTGACGCTGTTGCGGATGCTCACCGCGAGGGTCTTTCCGTCGGGAGCGAGCGCGGGATATTCGAAGTTGCCCGTCCAGTCAGGCGCGAGCGACGTCTGGGTACCGTCTCGCGAGACCAAGGCCAGCGTCGAGTTGTTGAAATCTTCGGTGCCGAATATGAGCAGCGCAATGCCGGACGCAGACAATGCCAATCCGTTCGGCGCCACACTGTCGGCGACGGACACCGCACCCGAGGTGACCTTCATCTGCTTCAGGTCAAATCCCACTGCGAAGAGCCCGCCGGCCCTGCTGACGTAGAGGAGGTGACCCGTGGGTGAGTACCAGCCGCCCGTGGCATTGGGCACCAGGAGCAGCGTCGTGTCGCGCTGGATGTCGTAGCCGTACACTGCGGACGCGCTGGCGCAATTGCCGGGACACCCGGTGAAGAGCACTCCCCGGCTTCCCGGCAGAGGTATGATCGTCGCGGGGTCGTCGCGGTGATCCTTCCTCGGCCCTCGAAGCACGGTGATGGTCCCGCCCTCACCCGAAACGCGGGACATCCCGCCGCTGTTGTCCGTGAAGGCGATGGTCCCATCGTCCAGCCACGCACCGACCTCGTAGGTCGTGTTCCCCGTGGTGGCGAGCTGGATGGAGCCGCCGCCCGTCACGCGCACCTTGCGGAGGATCCCGCCGTGCACGAAATAGCCGATCCATTGTCCATCGGGCGAGAAGAAGGGACCGCCGCCGCCCTCGGTTCCGGCCATCGGTGTAGCGCGAGTCTCGTTCCGTCCCTTGATGAAGAGCTGCGTGTCGCCTCCGACGGAGTCGGCGAAGGCGATCCAGGATCCATCCGGCGAGATGGCGATCCGGGACTCGATCCGCTCTGCGCTGGGACTCAGGAAATCCGAAAAGAGGGCATTCCAGAGGACCACGCGCTGTCGGCCGGGAAGCAGCGTCTGCCCGGGCCGCAACCAGCCCCAGAGCGCGGCCGCGCCAAGGAGTACTGCCACGACCGGCCAGAGCACCCGCCGGCTCGCACCGGGACCGGACGCCGCGGCGACGGCCGTCGTTCTCCGGCTGGTGGTTCCGGCGTTGCTCAGCGCGGTCGCGAACTCAGCGGCAGTGGCGAAGCGATCGACGGGCAGCTTTGAGAGCGCCGTGAGCACAGCCTCCTCGACGTGCTCCGGCACGGTGTCGCGCAGCGTATGCAACCGCGTCGGCCTCTCGGTCATGATCTTGGCCACGATCGCCTGCACGCTGCCACCAGTGAATGGTGCGTCGCCTGCCAGCATTTCGTAGGTCACGGCGCCGAGCGCGTAGATGTCGCTGCGCGCGTCGATCTGCTTCTCGCCCATCGCCTGCTCGGGGCTCATGTACTGTGGCGTGCCGAGCGAGAGGCCCGTCTGCGTCATGCGCGCACCACCGGCGGTCTGCACGGCGAGGGCGATGCCGAAGTCGGCCACCAGCGCGTGACCACCCTGCAGCAGGATGTTCTCGGGCTTGATGTCGCGATGGATGATGCCGAGCGCGTGCGCACTGCCCAGTGCGTCGGCCACTTCGCGTGCGATGCGCACAGCATCCTCGATCGGCAACTGGCGTTCGCGCTCGAGCCGCGACCGCAGCGTTTCACCGGTCACCAGCGGCATGACGTAGTAGAGCAGTCCGTCGGCCTCGCCACTGTCAAGCAGCGGCAGGATGTGCGGATGCTGCAGCTTGGCCGTCATGCGGATTTCGGAGAGGAAGCGTTCGCTACCGAGTGCGGC
>JBDSMX010000082.1:0-9181 GCA_039915645.1 Gemmatimonadales bacterium
CCTTCGACCACGGCATTGGCCACGAGCAGACGCACGGACGCGTCCACCGCGACCGTCGCCGCCTTGCGTGGGGGCAACTGTGCGCTCGCCGTGCCGGCGAGGCCTCCAAGCAGCAATCCAGACAGAATGAACAGGCGCATTGATGATCCTCCGACCAACTGGGTGTGATGGCGCGAATCATCGTGATTCGCGCGGTACGGTCGCTGAGCGCAGAACGCGCGCTGCTGCGACCCCTTCGATACGATCAGGCTGCGACCGGGCTCAGTTCGCCAGGCGTGATCGCCCGGTCGGTATCCAGCACCAGCAGCAGGCGATCGACAGTCTTGTAGGCGCCGGTGATCAGGTCACGCGATTCGCCGCGCACCGTGTCGGGACGGGGCTCCCATGCGGAGGCCTCCACCGCGATCACATCGCCGATCTCATCGACCAGCAACGAGACCGCACCATCATCATTCCGGATCACCACGTTCATCGGCAGGCGATCGTCGGTGCGCGGTGGCAGGCCGAGGCGACGACGCAAATCGACCGCCGTCACGATCTGTCCACGCAGATTGATCAATCCACCTAGCACGTCGTGTGCCAGTGGCACTTTCGTCATCGGCTGATAGCGAATCACTTCCTGCACGCGTTCGACTTCGACACCGAAGTAGAGTCCGTCGGCAAAGAAGGTGCAGAAATGGCGTGTGCTGTCGGGTTGCATCAGGCGGCCTCCGCCACTGGCGATCCGAAGTCATTGGCGAACAGGTCGGCATTCCGGACCAGCGCCTCGAGGTCAAGCAGGTCGGTGACATTGCCCTGGACCACGACAGCGCCCAGCGTACCGCGCCGCGGCAGGGTATCGCGCACGGTGATCGCTTCCTCGACGATGTCCACGATTTCGCTCACCACCAGACCCACACTGCGCTCGCCCGACTGATAGACCACCACCGACATCATGTCGGGGAGCACGGTCGGCGGCGCGCCGAGGAAGTTCGCGATGTCGAGCAGCGGCATGATGCGACCGCGATACTGCACCACGCGACGATTGCCCGAGATTTCGACGGCCGACGTGGGGAATTGCTCGAGGCGGGCAACCTCGCTGAGCGGCACCGCCACCCGCGAGTTCTCGCCGACCGACATCACCAGCAGCGTCTGCCGGTTGGCGCGGCTCTCATCCGTGCGCTCGGCGTGATCGACCGACACCCGCTCGCGGGCCCCGGCGCTCAGCACGTTGGCCGCCTGCGCGAGTCCGAGCACATCAAGAATCAGCGCGACGCGGCCATCGCCCATGATGGTGGCACCAGCATAGACCGGCAGCCCCTTGAGGCGCTTGCCCAGCGGCTTGACCACGATCTCTTCGGTATCGCTCACGCTGTCGACCACGAGGCCGAACTGCCGGTCGTCGGCGCGCAGCACCACGATGTTGATCGACTCCGCCGTTTCGGCCGCGGCCTCGAGCCCGAGCGCCGAGCTCAGGTGTACCAGCGGAAGCAGGCGACCGCGCAGGCGGTACACCGGCGCGCCGTGAATCATCTCGATCGAGGTGCGGATCTGTTCACCCTCGAGGCGCACCAGTTCGAGCAGCGAGACCTGGGGAATGGCGTAGCGTTCGCCGCGACCCGCCACGATCAGCGCGGGGATGATCGCCAGCGTCAGCGGGATCTTGATCTTGAGGCACGTGCCGGCCCCGAACGAGCTCTGGAGGTCGATGGTGCCGCCGATCTTCTCGATGTTGGTGCGCACCACATCCATCCCGACACCGCGACCGGAGACGTTGGTCACCTTCTCCGCGGTCGAGAATCCGGGCTCGAACACCAGCTGCACCAGGTCGCGCTCGCTCAGTCGCAGGGACTGCGCCTCGCTCACCACACCCCGACGCACCGCGGTCTGCCGCACGCGCTCGGGATTGATGCCGCCACCGTCGTCGGAGATCTCGATGTTGACCTGACCACCTTCGTGGTACGCGCGAAGCCGGAGCACTCCTTCGGCCCCCTTGCCGGCGGCCACGCGTGCCTCGGGTGTCTCGATGCCGTGATCGACCGAGTTGCGGACGATGTGCACCAGCGGATCCTTGATCGCCTCGATCAGCGTCTTGTCGAGTTCGGTTTCCTTCCCTTCGAGTTCGATCCGCACCAGCTTGCCGCACTGCTGCGCGAGATCGCGCACGACGCGCGGCAACTTCGACCAGACAGTGCCGATCGGCTGCATCCGGGTCTTCATCACCCCTTCCTGCAGTTCGGTCGTGATCAGGTCGAGACGCTGCGAGGTCGCGACGAAGGTCTGATCGTCGAGGCCGGCCGAATGCTGCAGCACCTGATTGCGCGCGAGCACGAGCTCACCCACCAGCGTCATCAGCTTGTCGAGCAGGGCCACGTCGACGCGGATGCTCGTGTCGGACACACCCACGGCCTCGACCGCAGCCGAGTCGGTGCGGGTGGCAATCGCGGCGACCTCTGCATCCGGTGTGGCGACGGCAACCGGGGTTGCCACGGCCACTGGCTCAGGGCTCGCGATCGCGGCCGCAGGCACCTCGACCACCGGCTCCACAACGCCATCGTTCAGGCGATTCAACCGCGCCAGCAACATCGAGTGATCGGTCGCGCCTTCGGTCCCCGACGTCTCGATCGCCTTCAGGATGCCGCGAAGGGCATCGTTGAGCGTGAGCAGGGTGTCGGCAATGTCGGAATCGAAGCGGAGTTCGCCATCGCGGAGTCGACTGAGGACGCTCTCGCCCACGTGCGCGACATGTTCAAGGACCGGGAGCGCCAGGAAGCCGCTCGTCCCCTTGATCGTGTGCACGCAGCGAAAGACAATCGACAGGCGGTCGAGATCATCGGGCTGCTGCTCCAGCGCCAGCATCTCGCGCTCGACCTGGTCCAGGTTCTCGTTGCTCTCGACGAGAAACTCACGCAGGATGTCGTCCATATCGTTCACTGAGCCTGCCTCCAGATGATGCCGATCGATTGCGTAGTGGCCGTGGAGCTATCGGGCTGACTATCGGGCGCCCAGACCAAAGCATGAGCCGGAGGCGACCAGCCTCGCTGTACAATTTCTCGACAGCGCTAGGGGCGAGAGGAGCAAGGCGGGAAGCGAGAGCAGGCCGACGCCGTGGCGAGCGCGGTTGCCTCTCCTCTCTCCTCTCACCTCTCTCCTTTCTCCCTCGGAGTTACAAGTGCTTGCGGCGCGCCGACTTGCGCCGTACGTTGAGGGGATGAAGTACCCAGCGGTGGCCAACTATATCGGTGGTGCGTTCGTCCCCGGGGACGGCGGCCTCGCCCTGCTTGATGTCTTCAATCCGGGCGATGGCAGCGTGATTTCCCAGGTGCCGCTTTCGGCGCAGGCGGAGGTCGATGCGGCGGTCCGTTCGGCGCGGGCGGCCTTCCCGAAATGGGCCGCGACGCCGATCAAGGACCGGGTCCAGGTCTTCTTCCGATATCGTCAACTTCTTGAACAGCATCTCGACGAACTGGCGGCCCTCGTCACCGAGGAGAACGGCAAGGTGGCCCCGGAGGCGAGGGCCGAGGTCCTCAAATCCATCGAGCTGACCGAATTCGCCTGCTCGCTGCCCCAGATCACCGCCGGCGAAGTGCTCGAGGTGAGCCGGGGCGTCGAATGCCGCATCGAACGCTTTCCGGTCGGCGTCGTCGCCGCGATCACGCCCTTCAATTTTCCGAACATGGTCCCCAACTGGTCGATCCCGAATGCAATCGCCCTCGGGAACTGCCTCATCCTCAAGCCGTCAGAGCTGGTGCCGCTCAGTGCAGGGCGAATCGCCGAGCTGCTCAAGGAGGCGGGACTGCCGGACGGGGTGCTGCAGATCGTGCACGGCGGGCAGGCGGCTGTCGAGGCGATCTGTGATCATCCCGGGATCGACGCCATCTCCTTCGTCGGTTCGACCCGGATCGCCAAGGTGGTGTATCGGCGCGCCTCGGATCAGCTCAAGCGCGTGCTCGCCCTCGGTGGCGCGAAGAACCACCTGATCGTGATGCCCGATGCCGATCTCGACATGACGGCGAGCAACGTCGTCGCCTCGATGTCGGGCTGTGCCGGCCAGCGCTGCATGGCCGCGTCGGTGATGGTGGCCGTCTCCGCGACCGATCACATCATCAACCGGATGGTCGAGCAGGCGCGCCAGATCATCCCTGGCGACAACCTGGGTCCAGTCATCTCGGCCGAGGCGCGGGCCCGGATCCACCGTTACATCGTCGAGGCCGAAGCGGCGGGAGCAAAGGTGTTGGTGGATGGCCGCAATGTCAGCGTCGCGGGTCGCGAGGGCGGCTACTTCATCGGACCGACGATTCTCGACCATGTCACGCCCGACATGCGGATCGCCAGGGATGAAGTGTTCGGACCCGTGCTGGCGATCATCCGCGCTCGCGATATCGAGCAGGCCCTCGACGTCGAGAACGCCTCGCCCTACGGCAATGCCGCGTCGGTGTTCACCGAGAGTGGCGGGGTGGCGCGCCGGGTGATGGAACGGGCCGGCGCCGGGATGATCGGCGTCAACGTCGGCGTGCCGGTCCCGCGCGAACCGTTCTCGTTCGGCGGCTGGAATGATTCGAAGTTCGGCGTCGGAGATATCACCGGCCGCGGCTCGATCGAGTTCTGGACCCAGTCCAAGAAGATGACCACCAAGTGGAATCGCGAGGCCGGAATCAACTGGATGTCGTGAACGCGCCGCCGCCCGGCAGCGCGTGATGATGTCAGGAGGTCCTATGTCGGTCGATCGCTCGGTCGAATTCACCGGAATCCATTTCGAGAATCCGTTCCTGCTCTCGTCGGCCCCGCCGACGGAATCGGAAACCAACATCCTGCGCGCCTTCGAAGCGGGCTGGGGCGGTGTCGTCACCAAGACGATCGGCCTCCACCCCGTGGTGAACGTCTATGGCGCCAAGGCGAAGTTCCAGCGCACCTCTCCCGATGACGCTTCGGTCTCGATGAAGAAGCGGCCCGGCGCGGCGCTGCATTCGTCGTGGAACTGGGAGCTCATCTCCGACAAGCCGCTCGACTGGTGGGAGCCGCGAATCCGCCGGATCAAGGCGCAGTTTCCCAACCGGGTCCTGATCGCCTCGATTATGGCCGGCTCGGGGAACGACAAGGAGTTGCGGCACTGGCAGGAATTGGCGCAGAGCTGCCAGGCCAACGGCGCCGACGCCCTCGAACTCAATTTTTCCTGTCCGCACATGGATCGCCGCGACATGGGATCCAACATCGGCAAGGATCAGGGTCTCTGCTCCGTGGTCACCGAGGCCGTGAAGGAAGTGTCGACGATTCCCGTCTGGTGCAAACTCACACCAGCCACGCCGGACATTGTGGTCGAGGCAGGCGCCTGCTTCCGTGGCGGCGCCGATGCCATCGTGTCATCGAATACTTTTCCGTCGCTGCCAATGATCGACCCCGAGACGCTCGAGTTCGAGATCAATGTCGATGGGATGGTGTCGAGCGGCGGCATGGGCGGCCCCGCCATTCTCCCGCTCTCACTCGCAAAGATGGCGCAGCTGTCGCAGGCCTTCCCCGAGGGCGCCTTCTCCGGCATCGGCGGAATCTCCGACTTCTCGCAGGCGCTTTCCTATTTCCTCCTCGGCTGCGGCACCGTGCAAGTCTGCACCGCCGCAATGCTCGACCAGGCCGTCGGCCCGAACATCATCAAGCGGCTCAATGCCGGCCTCGACGCCTTTCTGGAAACACACGCCGAACAGGGCTGGCACCGGATCGAGGATTTCCGGGGCGCGCGGCGCGACCGCGTCGTCCTCCAGTCGGCCATTCGGCGGCCGAGTGAGGCCGACTACCACGCCGGCTTCGAAACTGTTGAGGGGTACGCCTCGTGACCGCCACCGCCGCACCTGCCACTCGTCTCCCGATGCCACCCAGCAGTCACGTGCCGCGTCCCTACACCGGACCCTCGCGCGAAGAGGTGCTGCAGCTGCGACGTCAGTTCACCAATCCGGCGGTGTTCACGATGTACCGGGATCCGTTGATGATTGTCGAGGGCCACATGCAGTGGCTCTTCGATGAGACGGGGCGCCGCTACCTCGACATGCTCGCCGGAATCGTGACCGTGTCGTGCGGCCATTGTCATCCGAAGGTGGTCGCTGCGGTCAACGAGCAGTCCTCGACGCTTCAGCATGCCACCACGATGTATCTGCACCCGAACCTGGCGCTGCTCGCGAAGAAACTCGCCTCGAAGATGCCGAAGGGCCTCGACGTCACCTACTTCGTCAACAGTGGCAGCGAGGCGACTGACCTCGCCATCACCATGGCGCGGCTCTTTACCGGCAACACCGATGTGATCGCCCTGCGCAACGCCTATCACGGCGGGTCGCCCGGCGCGATCGGCGCCACATCGCATTCCACCTGGAAGTTCCCGGTGCCGGGCAACGTCGGCGTGCACCACGCGATCTGCCCCGACCCGTATCGCTCACCGTTCCAGGGCACGCCCGAAGCGATCGCGACCCAGAGCGCCAACGATATTCGCGAACTGGTCCGGTACTCGACACCCGGCAAGATCGCCGGCTTCATTGCCGAGTCGATCCAGGGCGTGGGCGGCACCACGCATGGTGCGCCCAACTATCTGCGCGAGGCATACGCCATCGTGCGCGAGCATGGCGGTCTCTGCATTGCCGATGAAGTACAGACCGGCTTCGGGCGCACCGGCTCGCACTACTGGGGTTTCGAGAACTGGGACGTGACCCCGGATATCGTGACCATGGCCAAGGGCATCGGCAACGGCGTGCCCCTCGCCGCTGTCACGACGCGGATGGAGATCGCCCAGGCACTCACTCAGCGCATCCACTTCAACACCTTCGCCGGCAATGCCGTCTCCGGCGCGGCCGGACTCGCGGTACTCGACGTGATCGACGAGGACGGCCTGCAGGAGAATTGCCGGGTGGTCGGTGGCCACCTCAAGGCCGGCCTGACCCGCCTGATGCAGCGCCACCCGATGGTCGGCGACGTGCGCGGAATGGGACTGATGCTGGGCGTGGAGCTGGTGCGCGATCGCGGCAGCAAGGCGGCGGCGAAGTCGGAGACCCTCGACATCGTCGAGGCGATGCGCGAAGCCGGGGTACTCGTCGGCAAGGGCGGCCTCGAGGGGAACGTCCTCCGCCTCAAGCCACCGATGTGCATCACGACAGACGACGCCGACTACGCCCTCGATGCGCTCGACCATGCGCTCGCGCAGGTGGGTCACTCGTAGCAGCCCTTCCCCAGTCGGGAGCAACCGCAATGCGCTTCGATCGCGTCATCCGGGGCGGCACCGTCGTCACCCCGAGCGAAACCTTCGTCGGCGATGTCGGCATTCTGGGCGAGACCATCGCGGCCGTGGGCCCCGGCCTCGACAGCAGCGGCGCCGACATTGTTGACGCCACCGGACACCTGGTCCTCCCCGGTGTGCTCGATGTCCACGTGCACCTCGAACTCCCCTTCTGCGGCACCACCTCGGCAGATGACTATCGCACCGGCACCCGTGCAGCAGCGCGAGGCGGCGTCACCACGGTGATCGACTTCGCCATCCCTTACGCCGGAGAGTCACTCGGTCAGGCCGCCGACAACTGGCTGGCAAAGGCGAAGGAAAAGGCACTGATCGACTACACCTTTCACATCTGCATCACCCGATGGAACGAGCATCGCGATCAGATCAAGGGGATGGTCGAGCGCGGCTTCACCACCTTCAAGGAGTTCATGATCTACGAGTCCGAAGGGTGGCAGTCGGATGATCGCGCCCTCTTCGGTACCCTCGAGAAGATGAAGGAATACGGCACCATGCTCCTGGTGCATGCCGAATCCGCTCGCGTGCTCGATGAGCTGATCGCTCGGCACCACACTCCGGAGTTGATGAAGCAGTATGGCGCCCGGCTTCACCCGATGACGCGCCCGAACTTCATCGAGGCCGAGGCGATCTCACGAGTTGTGCAATGGAGCGAGGCCACTGGCGGTCAGCTCTACATCGTGCACATGTCGACGGCCGAGGGCGCCGAGATCATCAAGGCCGCGCAGGCGCGCGGTGTGCCCGTGCTCGCCGAGACCTGCGTCCAGTATCTCGTGCTCGATGATTCGGTCTTCGAGCGCGAGGATGGGCATCTCTTCGCCTGCTGCCCGCAACTCAAAAAGCCCGCCGACGTCGAACGACTCTGGGCCGGCCTCAAGTCGGGCGAGGTCTCGGTAATCTCGACCGATACCTGCACCTTCTCGCGCGAGCAGAAGGCGATGTGGGAAGGAGACTGGACCAAAATTCCGATGGGGATGCCGGGTCTCGAGACACTCCTCCCGCTCAGCTACACTCGCGGGGTGCTTGGCGGTCGGCTCACGCTCGAGGAGATGTGCCTCAAGCTGAGCACCAACCCGGCGCAGATCATGGGACTCTTCCCGAAGAAGGGCGCCATCCAGGTTGGCGCAGACGCCGACATCGCCATCATCCACCCCACCACGACACGCGCAGTGGATCCGGACACGATGGAGACCAACGCCGACTGGTCGCCGTTCGAGGGGTGGCCGCTCGCGGGCTTTGCGCGCGCCACGCTGTCGCGCGGCGAGGTCATCGTCGATGACTACCGAGTGATCGGCAAGGAAGGGCGCGGTCGCTGGCTTCCCCGAACCCGGGCGGGCAAGTGGTGATGTCTGACGAGGCGAGGGCCTCTCTCTCGCCGCTCTGGAACGAGGATCTCGCCCCGACCACGCCGCCGCGGCGCACCTGGTCCACCTGGAACATCGCCGCCCTCTGGATCGGCATGAGCGTGGTGATCACCACCTACACCCTTGCCTCGGGACTGATGCAGCAAGGGATGAACTGGTGGCAGGCGATGGGCACCATTCTGCTTGGCAACGTGATCGTGCTGATCCCGATGGTGTTGAATGCGCACGCCGGCACCCGCTACGGTATTTCGTTCCCGGTCCTCTGTCGCGCATCGTTCGGCGTGCGTGGCGCCAACGTCGCCGCGATGCTGCGCGCGGCGGTGGCCTGTGGCTGGTTCGGCATCCAGACCTGGATCGGCGCCCTCGCACTGAACCTGTTGCTGACGGCGGCGTTCCCGTCGTGGGGCGGCCTCGCCAACGGCATCTGGTTTTCGTTTGCGGCATTCTGGCTGGTGCAGGTCGCAATCATCGTCGGCGGGACCGAGGGGATCAGGCATCTCGAGAGCTGGTCGGCGCCACTGCTGCTGGGGGGCGGCCTGCTCCTGCTCTGGTGGGGAATCAGCCACGGCGG